>JANMTF010000102.1:0-15507 GCA_031390175.1 Polaromonas sp. | reverse complement strand
CACCGCAGCAGGTGTGGCGGTGGTATTGGCAGCCAGCGCCAATGCGGCAACCCCGCTGACGTGGGGTGACGCCATCGATGTGCCGCTGATGGTGTTGATGGCAGTCGCGCCTGTGTACCATGCTGAAGTGATGCTGCTGCCGGGACCAAAAATGTCAACACAGGTGCCAAAGTTGGAGTAGGAGGCACGCACATCGTCGCTGGCTGTAGCACCCACAGTGATCGCTTTAGGCTCTCGGGCGGGGGAATAGCTACATGCATCGGCGTTGTTGTTGCCAGCAGCTACTACCATCGTTACACCTTTACCCACGGCGGCGGCAACAGCCGCGTCCACAGCAGCCGAGGCGCCGCCGCCCAAGGACAGGTTGGCTACCGCAGGGCGCAAAGTGCTTGCCGCTGTCCAGTCAACACCCGCGATCACGCCGCTCCAAGCGCCAGAGCCAGCGCAGTCAAGCACGCGCACAGGAATGAGCGAAACGCCCTTGGCCACGCCATAGGCTGTGCCTCCCACGGTACCTGCGACATGCGTGCCGTGGCCGTTGCAGTCGTTGGTGCCATTGCCGTCTGAAATGGAACTGTAGCCCGACAACATACGACCGCTAAATTCAATATGGTCAGCACGGATTCCCGTGTCAATGATGAAGGCGTGTACACCTGCACCGTTGTAATTGAAGAAATATTGGCTGCTCAGCGGACGATCGACTTGGTCGATACGGTCTAGCCCCCAGGTGGCCTGGTTTTGGGGCGAAGTTTGGTTCAGCTTGACGGTCTGGTCTTGTTCAATGTAGTCTACATTGGGATTGTTTTGCAGCGCCTGAACGGCTTGGGGGGGCATTTGGGCGGAGAAGCCCTTGATGGAGTTTGAGTAGGTGTGCAGCAACCGGCCACCCGCAGCCCGCACCAGTGTTTGAGCCTCGGCTGCAGGACTTGCCACATGCCCCTTGAACACAACGATATATTGATCCAAAATCGGCTTGGACGCGGCATAGGCCTGTGTAACTGGTGCGTTGGATGCTTGAGCAAGCACGGACGCAGAATGCAGTGCGACTACTGCCGCAGTAATCCCGGTTGCCAAATAACGAAAGCTAACACTCATTTCTGACTCCTTAAGTAAAACGTAATTTTACATCTAATTGCTAATTTATCAAAATCGCTTACCACGCCAGCATTAGAAAAAAGAATCCATGATAAACCCAATCAATAGGGCGTAAGCAGCTATTATTTTCATAGCTAATTGAATATCTTCAGCAATTCACAAGCCGCATTTTTTTGGGTCTGTGTGGTTTGTAATGGGCAGATCCGGGGTGTAAGCAAATGGGGTCATGAAGCAAAAGCCATGCTTACCTCTTTACGCACCAGCGGTACACCCATGGCTTGTGGATTGGCGCTTCGGGTTGTCGTTGATGTAGATTCAATACGACCGGGCGGTTTGCCTCTCTATCGCATCGGCCAACCAGTCTTGTGGCAAATTTTGCGTGCTCGCAACTGCCCGCTTAACCACCCAAGCACCGGGCACCGCCTCCACCTGCGCCTGACCGCCCTGCCAGAGCAACCAGGCCAGCCAGGCGCTTTGTGCGGCGGTGGCCGTCTGGCCTGCCGGTGCCGTCAGCAAGGCGGTAAACAGTGTTGCTTCATGGAAAACGAGTGTGTCTCCTTGCAGGTCGCCCCCTGTGGCCTGCGCCAGCACCGACAAAGCATGGGCGTCGCCCCCCCGAGGGCCAAACTCAGCCAACCATTGCCGCACATGCGCCGCAATGCCGACACCGCGCTCGGCCTCGGCCTGCAACAGGTCGGCATACTCCCAGTGGTGCCAGTCCACCAGCGGCTGGGCGTTGTTGCAGGCTATTGCCACCTGAGCAAACTGAAACAAGGCTTGCTGAACAGCATTGTCACCCTCGCTCGCACCTTCTTTGTCACTTTCTCTGTCACTTTCTCCGTGCACAACGGCGGCACTGACCATCAGCAGTGCTGCCAGGCGGTTGCCCAACAGCTGACTTTGCTGCGCCAGCAGTTTGTCGCGTATCAATTCATCGCGCTCGTTGCGCAAATCGGCCAGTTCCATGGCGTTTTTCAAGTCAGCGCGCAAACTCTCCAGTTCCCATGGCTTGGTGATGTAGCGGTAAATTTCACCTGTGTTAATGGCCTCTATTGCCTCATCCAGTTCAGAATAAGCGGTGGTCAGCATGCGCACTATGTTGGGGTAATTCTGGCGGGCATGGCGCAGCAGTTCATTGCCATACTCGCCCGGCATGCGCTGGTCGCACACCAGCACCGCAATGTCGGCTGCGTGCTCGCGTAGCACCGTGCGGCCTTCTTGCACCGACCCAGCGGTGAGCACGGGTGCGATGGGGCTGACCAGCCGTTCAAAATACTTCAAGGCCATGGCCTCGTCATCGACATACAAAATTTTGCTGGGCTTCATGGCAACACTTCCACAGGATCTTTTTTGGCAAGGGGAAAATACAGCGTCACGGTGGTGCCTTGGCCCAGTTCAGAGCGCACCTGTACCGAGCCACCCAGTGACAGCATGACGCGATGGCAAAACATCACCCCCATGCCGTTGCCGCCATACCTGGCGCGGGTGGTTATCGGCTCGTGCGTCAGGCGTTGCAGCACCTCACGCGGTATGCCGGGGCCGTTGTCCATCACACGTATCACCGGTTGCTCAGGCAAGCCCGGTGCGGCTGCCTCACGCCCCAACGCCAACGTCAACCGGGGCTGTGCGGGCAAAACCGATGCCATCGCCATCAGGGCATTTTTAACCAACGTGCACAGCACCAAATACATCAAATCACGTCGCCCTGGCAGGCTAAATTCAGCAGCCAAATCGTACGCCATCCACCGCGATTCTTTCTCATCAAACGGATACTCATCCCGCACCGCATTGACCAACTCGCTGGCCTGCAGGCTGGGCGATGCATCGCCACGGTACGCATCACGCGCCGTT
The DNA here is from genome assembly GCA_031390175.1 of Polaromonas sp. Classification (GTDB taxonomy): domain Bacteria; phylum Pseudomonadota; class Gammaproteobacteria; order Burkholderiales; family Burkholderiaceae_C; genus JAAFIP01. Next base: position 12,561 of record JANMTF010000102.1, on the reverse strand, counting down.
TGCACAAAGGTGGCCACCAACGACTGGGCGTAGTCAGCGCGGCGCTGTGCGGATTCCAGCATGCGCAGCACGTCACCCGGCTGGCGCTGCGAAATATAAGCCACACTTGGAAAAACCTCGGTCTCGTTCGCAGCATAGTTATGGGGCGCCACCTGCGGATCATCGTTCAACGTCTCCTGATGGCGCTCCCGCATCGCCGACAGATAACCACTGACCGTTGCCAATGGGGTGGCCACCTCATGCGCCAAAAAGCCCAGGGTATCGCGCAAAGCAGCCGCTCGGCGCTCAATCAAAGCCCGGTCATGCGCACGTTTGACACTGGCGGCCAATGCTTCACGCAAGGCCAGGCGCGTTGTGGCTTCGTCTAGCGGCTTTTCCAGAATTTTTTCCACTTGCCCCTGATTCACAGCCGCTATCGCCACATCTTTATCGGCACAAGCCGACACCAGCAAGCGGGCCACATGCCCATACGACTGGCGCACCTCACTCAGCAGCGCCAGCCCGTTGCGTCCCGGCATGCTGTAGTCGGTCAACAACACGGCCACCTCGTGCCCCCGCGTTGCCAGCAAGGCCAATGCCTCGTCCACACTGCTGGCGGTCAGCACGGCAAACTCGTCCCCATACAAGCGGGCAAACCATTTGCAGGCCTGCGGCTCATCGTCCACCATCAGGATGGCATGACCACTGACCACTGCAGGCACCTGCTCATGCTCGATATTGGTTTCTATAGGGTTTAGGGTTGCATTCATTCTTGGCCTCGTTTTTCACGCTCTCTTTTTTCCCGGTCTCTGATGGTCACTTACGGTCTGGGCAAATCAAAGGTAAATTCAGTCCAGGCACCCAGTTCGCTGGTCACCGCCAAAGTGCCGCCGTGGCGCTGCACGATGGAATAGCTCATGCTCAGGCCCAGCCCCAAGCCCGCACCCACATCGCGTGTGGTAAAAAACGGCTCGAACACGCGACCTATGTTGACTGGGTCAATGCCCTGACCATTGTCACGTACCGAGATGAAGAGACGCTCGATGCCACCTTCTTCGTGCATTGTGCCGCGCACCGTGATCTGTGGCGGCTCTCGTTTGGCTGCATGCACCGCATGCGCAGCGTTACTCAGCAGATTGATTAGCACCCCAATCATGGCGGGCTCGTCTCCTCGCACATGCGTGTCTTGCGGCATATCGACGACCACTGCAATGCCCTTGAGCTCATGGCCCGCCAGCCGCAGCGACGAACGTACCGCGTTTTCCAGTAGAAAAACGCGCTGGCTGTTGTCCCCTGCCTTCTGGTAGGCAAAGGTCTTGAGGTCGGAGACGATATTCTGGATGCGCACCATACCGTCGCGCGCATCTACCAGACTCTCTTTAAGCAATTCATCGCTCTTGGAGGCGGGCAGTGTTAACGCCAAATTGATAGCCATCATGCTGTAGTTCACCGGGTTGTTCAGCTCATGCAACAAGCCCGCCGAAAGCGTCCCGATAGCGGCCATTTTTTCACGTTGGAGGAGTTGGCCTTTGATGTCGGCTAGGGCTTTGTTGGTTTCAATAAGCACTAAGTTTTGATTTGCTACTTGTTCTCTAAGCTCAAATAACTTGATCCGACTTTGTTCATTAAAAAAGGTACACCCGGTCGAAATAATGGCCGCAAAAATTATAAATATCACGTTTGCCGTGAAATGGGAACCATCACCCAACCCTAATGGATGCAAGTAGCATGCTAAAAAATAAACCACAACCGTGAACAATCCAAATCCGAGGCTTTCAAGATAGTTAATCGGAACAATCATCCCAACACCGTACAAAGCCAGTTGCAAGCCGACAAAATAGATAGATGCAACACCTTGGGTTTCATAGATCATCCAACTAATCATGACCTGAGGAAGGATGAGCCACAAAAACGTGAGTACTTGAAAGTGCTTCTTACCATTCGGCCCCATCAGAAGGCGTAACACCCACAACGTAGCCAACGCAGCGCCAAGTCTTGCCAAAAAAAACTCAATTGCGCGTTCAGGGTATATCGCATGATCTAAGCCAACCCCGAGAATAATCAAGGATGCCGACGTAATACTCCCAAACTTGCTGAACTTCAGTCTCACATCGTGCACAACATCGTTGAGCCTGGTTACGCCGCTTTGGGTCACACCAGTACCTTTTGATCGCTCAGCGAAACGAAAAACTCGGCAAACACATTAACTCCCGTCGCATCGGTATAAATCTTCTCGTTGTACCTGTGTGGTGGGAGTACGCTTTCCAGTTGTGCTTCGTCACGGTAAATCAAGTGCCATTCAAGCACGTGCTCCATGACACCGCGCTGCTGATTGCTTGGATGCACATTCGTAACCAAAATACGCCCGCCCGCCCGCGTTTGGGATTTCAAATATTCAAGCAATCTTGCACAGACTTTGTCTGACAAGTAATCAAATAAACCGGCGCAGTAGACAAAATCGTATTGGTCTACCTCTGCGGCGTCGCCATGTCGAATGGCCCGCTTAAGCAGGTTATGAACGGAATCATTTAAGTAATGCAAACTGGCATTTTTAGTCCGCTTATTGTTAATTTCCGTCAACTTGGTTTTGGTAGCCTCCAATGTTACTTCACTAAAATCCAACAACGTAATGTCCAATAGCTCTGCGTGAGCACCCGATCCGAGCAAACGTTCGATTTCGACAGCAGGACCACAACCAATATCCAAAACCCGGAATACCCGACCCGCCTTTTGAGCCAGTTCTATGGTTTGACTCAGAAGATCCACCAGAATATCGATCCGATTCCTATGTGCTTTTGCAACCGGGGAGGCCAAAAAGAGCGTATTTATAATCTGGAAATAAGTGGTGGGACCTTGCTGTGAATCGCCAAGAATCTGATTCACCATCTCGTAGTCACCTGCGTAACCTAAAGGCTTTGCAAACGTGCGATAAACAAACGGCGCACGGAGCAGCAATGGATGCAGAGCGGACTGCGCAAAAGCGCGGTAGGCCGGAACATCTCCATCTGGAATATCAGCTATCTCGTTCTCAAGGGCCGCAAAGTAATTAGCTGCTGTGGCCACGATTGGCATGGAAAGCATTCGAAATGTAGCCGAATTTACGCGGTCATCTCTACCCTTGGGCAAGGAGCTAGAAAGGTCTGCTTGATCAATCCACCGAGCAACCTCAGCTAGGTACGCACGGATTTCGCTGACGGCAACTATGTAACTACGCTTGATCCGAAATCGATCTAACCAGTCCTCTACAAATCGCTCGGATTCGTATCCGACTTTTGTATGGTCTCCGTAAATAAGATGCAAATCATCCCATTCGTCGATCAACGCCACCGACACCACCGCCATCAACCCCGTATTGAGCAAGCTGACCACCACCGCCTTGCCTTTGTAAATGTTTCGCTCGCCAGAGCGGATGGTCAGCTCGGTAAGTACCTCGCTCACCTGCACGATGGAGTAGGGGTTGTAAATTTCCATCACCAGCGCACGGCGCTGCAGGCTGGTCAGTGTGCCACGCGCGGCCTCGCCCTGGCTGTTGCGGAAAGTAATGACGGGGTCAAATGGACGCTGTAGATGCACGGGATGACTCTATAAGCCGGGAATGTAATCAATGCTCACGAAAGACGAAATAATGCCGTGCGATGTCGAGTACAAGCAAGATGGAGACGGATAGCGGATAGAAAATTTAACCGCATGGGACGAAGTATGACATGGATTTTGCGCACAAAAGCACCACGGATTGCGCAAGTTTAGGCGGCCACATTCGCTGCCTGGCGCGTCTGAATCGTTGCTTCTCTCATTCACCAATTGACGCGCTGATCGACCTCATAGTCCGGTGCCGTTGGTGCCGCCAGATCCTAGTCCGGCTCGCCTTGTCCACCCTCGCCCGCCTGCGCATCACAGTCCTCCCACAGCAGCGGCCCGCGCGGAGGGGAGGTGTTCCCCGCTACGCAGCCAGCAGCTTATTGACCATGAAGCAGGCTGGCGCGTGTACTACGGCAGGCAGGCGGGACGGGTTATTTTGTTGCTGGCGGGCAGTGATAAAGCTACGCAAAAGACCAGCATTACAACCGCCCAGAAACGTTTGACCCATTGGAATCAAAAGAGTATGCAATGAAACATCAAGATTGGTTAGCAGCGCAACTGAAGGATGACGACTTTGCGGCGCACTACCTGACGCAAGCCGCGCAGGACCTGGAGCCAGCCGTTTTTACAGCCGCACTGCGCCATGTGATAGACGCGCGTGGTGGCCTCGGCCAAAGTGGCCGAGGCAGGTAATCTGTCCCGCCAAAGCCTACACAAGGCCTTGCCACTCACTGGGCAAGGCAACCCCACAGCCAAAACCATGTTTGCCGCCTTGCGTGCCAGCGGTTTGTAATTGAGCTTTAAGAGTGACGAAACAAACTTCCATTCGCTGTGAGACACAGCCATTTTGGGAAATGGGAGACCTGACCCTGCGCTTGACCCCATTACTCCTACCCCATCCATTACTCACTCACGCTCCCGCACGCTAGCGCGTCAATCCGAGCGAAGCCCACAAAAAATCATATGAAATCTCACTACGGCCCTGTCGCCGTGCTTGCGCTGCTTCGCTCGCATCGTAGCTGCGCAACAGCCCTTTCACCCGCTCCAGGCCAGCTGATGTTGTGATGGCCTGGATTGGTGTTTTGTGGTCGAGCGCCGGAATCGGCTCGTTGGCCCAGTTGGCATAGGTGCTATGGATGACTTGGCTCATTAACTGCGTCATGGTGTCCGGATCCAGCTCGGGCGGCGATGCCGTGGCGGCTTGCTGCTGTGACTGCACCATCAGATCCGCACCCTCCTGGGTTCTTCGCTTGACGAACGTTGCGCCAGTGTCCACCAGCGCCTCAAACCACACCCGACCCTCGTCGGCATAGCGTTGCGTCCTGTAAGCAAGTTCGATCTGATCGGATTTCTCGCCCGGGTTGAGATGAACGCTTGCGCGAATTTGTCCATCTGTGCAATCCATGGTGCGTGACCAACCTTCTTGCCTGTCGCCCTCTACATCACTCTGGGTGGCCAAAGCCTGCGCCAGCGCCACCTCATCGTTGACGCGGTAATGATCGGTGATCATCTTTATCGGCTCGCCCGAATAGTGGTCAATCAGCACGGGCATCGGCGCCGGTTTCAGCCAATGTTGTAGCCATTCGCGCATGATCAGAAAGCCCATTTTTCTGGGCGCATCAAGCTGCTGGCCGAACGCTTGTTGATGCTCACGCGCCAGAGATAGAACCTGCGGCCCCGTCAGCAGTGAGAACAAATAGGCCGCCCCTGACATTTGAAAATGATCCCCCACGCGCACGATGCGACAGCCCAGCAAGTCGCCGGGTTTCAAATTTTGTGTGCCAGATTTCTCGCGCACGACGATCGGTTCGGCTTCTTTGTCCAGCGCATCGCACAGCGTCATTTGTATGCCTTGCACCACATTTGTCACGTCATACAGGCGCAGCGGGCGCTGGCCCAACTGCTGCAACCAGTCGCGTTGGGCTGGATTCAAGCGTGGCCCAGAGGGGCTGAGCAGGTAATCATTGATGCGCCGCACGCCGCCACGGGCATGGATATCGCCGTCGGCCAACAGCCATTCATTCATATTGATTTCAATGCTTTGAATCACCTCGTCATCCAGCGTTGTCAGCTTTTTGCTGTCCGCAAATGAAAGCAGCTCCTCGTGCAAACTCATGAATGCGTTGTCCCAGCCTTTGCGGTGCAAAGATGACAACCAGTTGACGGCGGCTTTAACCGCCCCCTGGTGAGTGGCAGATTCTGGCTGTTGTGACATGGCGGGTAGGCTCAAAACAAAGTTGGCACCGTTTTGGCTTAAAAAATCGCAGCAGGTCGGAAAAATTGGGAGCAGATCACGGATGGGAAATTCAATCACATGAGACCAAGTATGGCACGGATTCAGCGCACTCAAAAGCCGCGACTCTCTGCCGTTTGAACCGGCAGGATGCGCCCTCGCAGATCCGTTTGAGCTTGGGCCATCGTAGTCTCATCATGGCTGATGATCGTTCGGCCTTATGATGCCAGGACGTATGACCCAATATTGTAAATATGCCCAACCTTGTTGAACAAATCCGCGAGGCGCTTGCCATGTTCGCAGTCGTCGACACAAAGCCTGCCTTGATCGGCGGCTTGGCGGTGGCTGCGCATAGCGTCGTACGCGCCACCAAGGATGTGGATTTTCTATTGGAAGCCCAGGATGGTGATAAGGTGCACGATGCCTTGCTGAAGTTGGGCTACCAATGCATCCACCGCAGCGAAGATGCCGCCAACTATGTGCGCGGCTCTGAAGGACTGGATTTGCTTTACGCGCATCGTCCGGTTGCGCGCCGCCTGCTAGCCCAAGCATCAGAGCGCGAGACCCCGATGGGGCGCTTGCGTGTCATCAGCGTTGAGGGATTGATTGGCTTTAAGTTGCAAGGCTTTGTGAACGATGCCATGCGATCACGCGATTTGGACGATATTCGTGCGCTCATGAAAATACACCGCGCATCAATCGATATGGTTCAATTGCGAGAATATTTTGCATTGTTCAATCAAACAGAACTGCTCGATGAGCTCATTGCAGAAAATGGCAACTAAAAATCAACTTGCACTGAAAGACTCCGGATTTGCAATGGATTCAAGCGCGGTGTTGGTGCGCGAAGCGGGTGTTCCTTTCCAGCTACCGCTTGCCAACTCAGACCCCATAGCCGAGTGGATCAACCTGATGGAAGTCGTGCAAATGCTGTGTCCTGTTTGGCCAGTGCGAGACAAGCCGATGCTGGGCAAGGAATGGAGGCTGTGATTGCAGGTTTGGCTTGGGTCACCCCAAGCGCGCCCACCGCCTTGGCTTGGCCCAAGGTGCGTACAAAGGGCACCATGATCTCTACGTTGGTCAGGCCCATGTCGTTGCGCACGCGCTTCAAAGCCTCGCATTCCATGGCAAAGGCTTCGCCAAACTCGGTGCTGATGTAGCGCGCCGCGCCGCGAAAACCGAGCATCGGGTTTTCTTCTTCGGGCTCGTAGAGGCTGCCGCCGATGAGCTTGCGGTATTCGTTGCTTTTGAAGTCGGATAGGCGCACGATGACGGGCTTGGGCCAGAAGGCGGCGTTGGGCAACTGGCAAAAGTCAAAGGCCAGTTGCGGGTTGCCGATGTTCATGGTGATCTTGGTTTTGATCTCGGGCATGGTGCCACGCTGCACTTCGGTCACTTCAGTTTCCAGCAGGCCGTCGTCGGCGATCAATTCATGCAGGCGCCCGGCGGTGCGGCATAGCCTGGGCCTGTACGTGTAGCTGAATTAATCAGCGGCATCAGCTGTGGCGCCAACACCTTCAGCAATTGCACTGGCAGGGCGCTGGTGAAGTCGTAGGCGGCGGCCTCGGCGCCTGGCACGTAGGCAATGAGGGTGCCGAAGAAACGCTCGTCGATGTTGAACACGAAGGTTGCCGAGCGATTCACCACGCGCGATGTGATCAGCCGACCGCCAGCGCCATAGGTATCGAAGCGCTGATCGCCAGTGCCGGTTTTGCCGCCGAGTGCAATGACGCTGCCGTCTGGCCGGACAAAGGCTTTCTTCACGCGTTGCGCGGTGCCCCCCTCGACCACCAGCCGCATCGCGCCGCGCACTGCTTGCGCCACTTCGGGCGCCAGCACCCGTTGGGCCGGGCCGGGCTGGTATTGAAGCAGCGTTTCGTAAGGTGTTGCGGCAGCGAAGTGCAGCGACTGGATGCGCGTGTTCGGTTTGCGCACGCCATCATTGACGAGAATGCCCATCATTTCCGCCAACGCGGCGGGGCGGTCGGCCGAGGCCCCGAGCGCGGTCGCATAAGACGGCACCAGCGAATCGAAGGGGTAACCCATGGCCGCCCATTGACGGTGGATTTCCAGAAAGCCTTCGCCTTCGAGCAAGCCCAGAATCCGCTTGTCCTGCGCATGCTTGCGATGGGTGGAAAACAGCCAGGAATACACCGCCTGCCGTTGGGCGCTACTCGCCTGCATCACTTGCGTCTGGCCGGCCCCCGGATGGGTGCGCAAATAGCCGACCAGCCACAATTCCAGCGGATGCACGCCCGCGACATAGCCACGATCTGCCAGCGACATCTGCTCTGGCGCGTATTGCCCGTAGAGCTTGGCCAGCGCGGGCTCGGCCGGATCGATGCCGTCCGGCAGATTGCCCTTTACAAAAGCTGTGAACTGATCCAGCGGTGCATCCGGCGCAATGGTGCGGAAGATGGCAGCCAGCCGCGACCCCGTGAGGCGCCGGTTCTCCAGCAGCAAATCTTCTGCTTCTTGCACGGTTTTGCCCTGGTATTTGACCAGGAAGCGGCGCATGAAGACCTGCCCTTCACGGTCCGCAAAGCGGGCCAGATAGGCGGCGCGACGCGGATCGTCGGCATCCTGCAGCAGCTTGGCCGAAGAGCCTGGGGTCAGAAACATGTAGTGGTGCACGATATCGCGCATCAGCCGGATGAACACCAGGTTGACCGAGTTGCGCAGGCCATCGCGCAGCGACATCACCCGGCCATCGTCCTCGCGCTTGAAATTGTCGAAATAGTGCAGCCCGCCGCCAGTAAAAAAGCCTTCCCCGGTACTGGCGGAATAGCGCCGCTCCAGCGCGGCATCCAGCAGGGTGCTCAGGCTTTTGTCCTGCGCAGCCAGAAAATAGACGGCTGCCCAGCGCGTCAGCACGTCTTTCGGGTCAATCTGCAGCGCGCGCAATTGCGTTTTATCCAGCACCGACAGCCGCTGGTGCAATGTGGCCATGATGTCGAGGTAGGTCACCAGCGTGCGCAGTTTGGCAGTCGATCCGAGGTCGAGTTTGCTGCCTTCGTTGATGTTCAGCGGCTGGTCGAAATTATCGGTTTGCACGCGCAAATAATTGACGTCGTTTGCGCGCTCATACAGCGTGAAGCTATACACCACCTTGGCCGGATCGCCGCGGTCCAGCAAATGCCTGGCGGCCAGTCCTGCGGCCTTGGCGTTGGCCGGGTTGCGCAAATCGCGCAACAGGCTGGTCACGGCCGTCTGCACCGGCGCATCGAGCGTGCTGGCCACGCCGAGATCGAGGCGGTCCAGATCGTAAAGACCCAACAAACGACTGTCGCCAAGCAAGCCGGCAAGATGCGTGCGCACCGCATTGGCTGCCTTCTGGTTAACGAAAGAAACCGCTGCGGCAGGCACCTTGTTGACACGCCGGTTCAGCTTCGCCTTGAGCGCCGCATCGCGCAGCGTGGGCTCAATGACCCCTGCACTGCCCAGCAGGCGCAGGTGGCTGTTTGTGAGTTGCTCCAGCTCGGCTTCATCCGCTTCGAAATAATATGAAGGACGGCGCTGTGCAATCAGCAGGCTGAGCGCCTGCTTGTACAGTTGCGCCTGCTCGCCGACATCGCCATTGTGTGCAGTCGCGTTTGTCAGGATGCGATTGACCTCGTTGAAATCACGTCCGTACCAGACCCACAAACCATCGCCCAGTCCATGCACTTCGCCAAAACCGGCTTTGGCAGACAGCGGCATGGTATTGATATAGCCCAGCACGATCTGGCGTCGCACCGCGCTGGTGTCCTCGCCTTGCTGGTAGGCGCGCAAGGCAGCGGACACCATCTGCTGCAGTTTTTCTCTGACAGATGAAGTGCGCCCTTCGGAAGCATGGCGGTATTTTTCGATCTGGGTCGCCAGCGTGCTGCCGCCGGACGAGCGGCCATCGCCGGTGATGGCACTCTTGGCCCTCGTCAGCACTGCATTGGCCAGCCGGTCCCACTCCACGGCCGGGTTGCGCTGCGGATAGCTTGGATCAAGCAGCTCTCGGTTTTCTATGTACAGCAGGCTGTGCACCAGAATTGGCGCGATATCGTCAAAGCGTTGGTAAATCCGCTTCGGATAGCGCTCCTGAAACAGCGTATCCCTGTGACAATCAAGGATGCTCAGACCGCTCTGGGTCTTCTCAAGGTAGGGGGCAAAATAACCGGCGTCGACAATTTCTGTCATGCCCTGTGATATCCGCGCCTGTTTGACGATCTCAAAATCCCGGGCCTTGAGCTTGTCGAGGAACACCGGCAAGCCGGAATAACCCAGCCTGTCGTCATACGGCGCGCTCTGGGGGAAACGGATAGACGGACTGGGCCCCGCGCCGAGCGTATAGCTGGCCTTGCTGGCCAGGCCAGAAAAAAACCGCGCCTGATAGTTCGACGTGCGCATCTCCTGGGCGACCAGCAGCCCAATAGCGACAAACAATAGCAGCATGGAAGATGTCAAAACGATCTTGAACCAGCGCAAAAATGAAGGCCACTTGCTCCGCATATCCATCATCGTGAATCTCTTTGCCAGTAGTTCTGTCTGGATACTTCCTTGCTACACATTGCATTACATTGCTGGAAATGTAAATAGGACACGAGCTTGTCAGGCCTAAATAATCGAAGCCAAAATTCGGCTGGGCGAGGACAGGCTGGGTCGATTTTGCAGATCAATAGTCATTCTGTAGATCAAAAAAACGGCGAAATATCGACCGTTCATGCGGATTTGCAGCCGATTTTCGCGTCCAGCGCCGACACGGGAACGGATAGGAAATTCAATCGCATGAGACCAAGTATGGCACGGTTTTGGGGGCTGTATGCTGTGCGCAGCGGCCCTCACCCCAGCCCTCTCCCGCCCGCGGGAGAGGGAGCAAGACATGTCAGGGCGAAGAACTCAACTACCCCGCCAGCAGCTTCCAAGTCTCCACCACGGAGTCGAGGTTGAGCGATATGGACGTAATGCCCTGCTCTACCAGCCACTTGGCAAAGTCGGGGTGGTCGCTGGGGCCTTGGCCGCAGATGCCTACGTGTTTGCCTTGATCCAGGCCCAGGGTGAGCTGGGTGAGGTCGTTCGATCCTATGGAGAAGCCGTCGTAGTACTCTAAAAATTGCGCGGCAAGAATAGCGTTGCTGGGTACTTCGCACATCATGATGTGGCGCGCGTTGGTCAAACAACTGCAAGCTGACCCTGTAGATACACCCAACGAAACATCAAAACTAGTTTTTATCTAAATGGGTCTAGGGACTGATTGCCGTACAATGATTCTTATGCACCTATCTATCACCCTGCCCGACGATTTGGCCGATGCTGCGCAGCTGAGCCAAGGGGAGTTCGCGCGTGAGGCGCAGCTGGCCATGGCGGCCAAGCTCTACGAGATGGGGCGTTTGTCCAGCGGGCTAGCTGCGCGCATAGCGGGCCTGCCACGGGCCGTATTTTTGTGGGAACTGTCCAAGTTCAACGTGCCTTTGATCGACCTAGATGCCGCCGATCTGGCGCAAGATATGGCCAACGCCTAAAACTGCCCCCTTGCACCCGCGCGCAGCATACTCCATGGCCCATGAACCGCGCAGGCTGGTCACAAACACCACCCCTTTAATCACCCTGTCCATTGCCTGCGGCCATTTGGACATCTTGCAGCAGCTTTTCGACGAGGTCATTGTGCCGCAGGAGGTGGCTGCCGAGATCACCGCAGGTGGACTACAGCGCCCAGGCGTGGCCGAGTTTTTGGCATCGCAGTCATGGCTTAAACCTTTGACTGCCCCCTGCGCAATTGCGCCGTATTTACTCAATACCCTGGATCGCGGCGAGGCATCTGTCATTCAAACGGCTTTAGACCAACACATTCCACTCGTCGCCATTGACGAAGTGGTGGGACGGCGTGTGGCACGCTTGGCGGGTCTAGGTGTTACCGGCAGCATCGGCATCTTGCTCAAAGCCCGCCAACGCGGCCTGACCGGCAGCATTGCGGATAGCATCGCGCGCTTGCGTGCGCACGGCATCTGGCTGGGTGCGCAGGTGCAAACATTTGCATTGGCAGAAGAAGCGAAGTTTCTGCGGTAACGGTATCAGCTAGTTATCTTGTTGCTTCAGTTATCTGTGGCGCTGTCGCCAATTAGCGTGTTGCCGGAGCGTCTATTGAATTTATGGTATCAGAATATCAGGATGACGGCATAGATTACTTGACGAGCTTGAAATCTGCCGACTAGGTTTGCACTAAATTAATGTTCATCTGACCCCATTTCTCCACAAGAATGTTAGGATTCAGCTATGAATACCATCACACTTGACCCAGGTAAACGCGGCGGCAGACCTTGCATTCGAGGCTTGCGGGTTTCAGTGTATGACGTGCTGTCCATGCTCGCCTCCGGCATATCGCAGCAAGAGATTCTGGATGACTTTCCTGAATTGATGGCCTCAGATATTCAAGCGGTGCTGGCCTATGCAGCCAGCCGAGAACACGCCACGCTCACCTTGCAGGCGCAATGAAACTGCTGCTGGATTACCGCGAAGACATGATCCAGGCTCTGGAGAAAGATGGCTTGGGTATTGTGGAGTTGCGGGCATAGGGTAACTGTCGTAAGTGGTTGCCAATAAAAGCAGTGCTTAGCCCAATGAAATATAGCGTGAGCAGCTATTTAATTTGCAGTGACTTCTTTTCGAAATGCAAGAAGCGCACCTGACCCTGGGTCTCCTTGCTCTCAACGCTTGGTCGCCTGGTAATGGTGTCTGACCCCTTTTTTGAACGCCTTTTTTGAACGCGCCAAAAGATGCGATTGGGATACATTATTTTGAGG
>JANMTF010000081.1:0-3061 GCA_031390175.1 Polaromonas sp. | reverse complement strand
CCCCGTTTCTCCCTGTGCAACGCACATTTGCGACAATACAGGCTATGACTTCACCGCGCACTTTGCAAGACTGGCTAATCTATATCGAGGGTTTGCACCCCAAGAACATTGAGATGGGGCTGGAGCGGGTGCGCGCGGTGTGGCAGCGCACGGGCTTGTCTTTGCAGTGTCCGGTGATTACCGTGGCAGGCACCAACGGCAAGGGCTCTACCTGCGCCATGCTCGAATCCATCTATACCCAGGCCGGGTACCGCACGGCGGTGTACAGCAGCCCGCATTTGGTTGATTTTTTAGAGCGTTGCCGGATTGCGGGGCAGAACGCAGACGCTGCGGATTTTATAGCTGCTTGCGCATTAATCGAGAGGGCTAGGGTGGATACCAAGCCTGAAATATCGCTCACCTACTTTGAATTCACCACCTTGGCCTTCTTCGCGCTGATGGGGCAAAAAAACCTTGACGTGGCTATTTTGGAGGTGGGGCTGGGCGGCAGGCTGGACGCGGTCAACATTATTGACACCGACTGCGCCATCATCACCAGCATTGACCTGGACCATATGGAGTATCTGGGTAACGATAGGGAAAGCATTGGCTTTGAAAAGGCAGGCATTTTGCGCACTGGCAAACCGGCCATTGTGGGCGACCCGATGCCGCCTGAGAGCATTGCCAAGCATGCCAAGGCCATCGGTGCCGACCTGTACCTGATGGGCACTGACTTTAACTTCAGCGGCGACAAGCAGCAGTGGGGCTGGGCCGGGCGCGATGCGCAGCAGCAGCCGCGCCGCTATGCCGGGCTGGCCTACCCGGCTTTGCGCGGCGCTAACCAGTTGATCAACGCCAGCGGCGTACTTGCGGCCATTACGGCGCTAAGAGAAAAGCTGCCGGTGACGGCGCAGGCGGTGCGCAACGGGTTTGCGTTTGTCGAGCTGCCGGGGCGCTTTCAGATCGTGCCCGGCCAGCCCACGCTGGTGCTGGACGTGGCGCACAACCCGCACTCGGTGGCAGCGCTGGCGGCTAACCTGGACGCGATGGGTTTTTACCCCACCACGCATGCGGTGTTTGGTGCCATGGCCGACAAAGACCTGGCCGCGATGTGGCCCAAGGTGTCGCCGATGGTGGATGTGTGGTACTTTACCGACCTGCCCACCGCCCGCGCAGCCACCGCTTTGGCCCTGCAAACGCAGTGGGCGGCGCAAAACCAGCGCAAAGATGTGATCAGCAGCGTTTACACCTCGCCACAAGCCGCGCTTGACGCAGCGGTGGCCGCCGCCGCCGCAACCGATAGAATCGTGGTGTTTGGCTCGTTCTACACCGTCGGAGGTGTTTTGCAGCATGGCACCCCGCGTTTAGGCGGCAAACACCTGGGCGCATCCACCGATGCAGCCTCACACTAGTTGGGCAGGATATTCATGGCTTGGTTTAATTTTGGCAAAAAGGACAGTGGCATGGGCACCAAAGCATCGGTGCAAAAGCCGGTTGAAACAGTAGACGCCATGCGCCAGCGCGCCAAGTACCGCCTGATAGGCGCTGTGGTGTTGGTGCTGGCCGGTGTGGTGGGCTTTCCCATACTGTTTGACAGCCAGCCCCGGCCTGTGGCGGTGGATATACCGATAGAGATCCCTGACAAAACCAAGGTGCGGCCATTGGGCGCGCCCCCAGCCACTTCTGTGCCAACTGCGCCCGCAGTGGCGGCCAAGGTAGACGACAGCGCCAGCTTGTCAGGCAAAGAAGAAATCGTCAGCACCTCCAAACCCGCTAACAAGGCCGTAGATAAAAAGCCCGCAACTGCTTCGAACAATGCGCAAGATGCCAGCAAAGCCATAGCCGCTGGTGCTGCGGTAGCTACTGCTGCAGCCGTGGCTGCGGGGGCTTTGAAAAATACCGACAAAACGGCAGACGATGCCGCCAAAGCCGCAGCGGCAAGTGACAAAGCGGCTGCCGATAAAGTGGCATCTGATAAAGCGCGCAAACTCGCAGAAGAAGACAAGGCCAAAAAGCTTAAAGCGCAAATCGCCGAAAAGGCCGCCGCCGACAAAGTGGCAGAGGCCAGCCGCGCCAAAGCGCTGCTGGATGGCGGTGCATCGCCGTCCAAACCGGCCGCAGTAGCCACCGCAGGTGCAGCGGCTACAACGCCCGCCGCCGCTGCCGCCGCTGGTGATGCAGCCACCCGCTACATCGTGCAGTTCGGCGCTTTCAGCGATGCCGACAAGGCCCAAGAGGCGCGGCGCAAAGTGGAAAAAGCGGGTATAAAAACCTACAGCCAAGTGGCCAAAACCCCTGACGGTGAGCGCATCCGTGTGCGCGTGGGGCCGTTCACCAACAAAGACGAGGCTGACAAAGCGGCCGCCAAAATCAAAGCGCTGGATTTACCCGCTTCTATTTTGACTTTGTAGTTTTGATCCTGTAAATATTGAATAAAGCACGCTGTTTGATCGCCATCCCTTTGCCCGCCGTTTTTTACCCGCGCAGCGCATGAGCCTAGGCACACTTGACTGGATTTTTCTGGCCGTGCTGCTGCTGTCCATGCTGATTGGCCTGTGGCGCGGGCTGGTGGTAGAGGTGCTGTCGGTGCTGGGCTGGATTGCAGCGTTTGTGGTGGCGCAGATGTTTGCCAGCACGGTAGGGCAGTGGCTGCCGATGCAAGGCGACGTCCCCCAGCTGCGCTACGCGGCAGGGTTTGTATTGGCATTTATCGGCACCTTGATGGCGTCCACTTTATTGGCCTGGCTGGTGAAGAAAATGCTGGCCTCTGTGGGTTTGAGTGGACTGGATCGCTTGTTGGGCGCTGCCTTTGGTTTGGTGCGCGGCGCCATTATTTTGTTGGCGGTAGCTACGGTGGTGCTGATGACACCCATGAAGAACAACGAGGGGTGGCGTCAGTCCATCGGCGCAGGGGTTTTGTCCACCGTGCTCAAGGGTTTGAAGCCGGTGTTGCCAGACGAGTTGGGTAAATTTATCAGCGCTGCGGCCATGCCGCAGTTGCAAAGGGGTTGTGTATGTGTGGAATCGTAGGCGTTGCCAGTAGCGCGCCGGTCAATCAGTTGATTTATGACGCGTTGCTGCT
>JANMTF010000079.1:0-5133 GCA_031390175.1 Polaromonas sp. | reverse complement strand
GCCAAGCCGCGCTACCAAAACACCTCGGGCGAAGTGTTTTTAGACAACACCTTGATCCAGGACATCCAAATGCCCGGCGTCTCCGCCAACGTCACCAAAGCCGTCACCCAATACGGCTCCGCGCTGGCGCAACTCACGCTGGAACGCACCCCCATCTACAGCTTTAAAAACGCCAGCGCCGAGAAAATTGCCAAGATGGGCATTGCCGACGTGAAAGTGGTGGACGGCAAACTGCGGGTGATTTTTGACCCCACGCTGGCGCAGGGCGCGAAACAGTAGCTCGTGGAAACTAAGTGCATACTATGGCCTGATAGCTACCCATACTGGAGACAACCATGCACACTCGTTCTTGGGCCACGCGCATCGCGCTGGCCGCCACCGCCCTTAGCTGCGCTCTGGCATCCCCCTTGGCTTTTGGCCAGGCCAAAGAAATCAAAATTGCCCACATCTACAGCAAAACCGGCCCGCTGGAAGCCTACGGCAAGCAAACTGCCACCGGCTTCATGATGGGTCTGGACTACGCCACCGGCGGCACCATGGAGGTGGCTGGCAAAAAGCTGGTGGTGATTGAGAAAGACGACCAAGGCAAACCCGATCTTGGCAAGAGCCTGCTGGCCGCTGCCTACGGCGACGACAAGGTGGACTTGGCAGTGGGCCCCACAGCATCTCCCGTCGCGCTGGCCATGCTGCCCGTAGCCGAAGAATACAAAAAAATCTTGTTGGTAGAGCCTGCTGTGGCGGACTCGATCACCGGCGACAAGTGGAACAAATACATCTTCCGCACCGGTCGCAACAGCTCGCAAGACGCTATATCGAATGCCGTAGCGTTGGACAAAGCGGGCATCACCATCGCCACCATGGCGCAAGACTCGGCCTTTGGCAGGGACGGCATCAAGGCTTTCAAAGAGGCTATCAAAACCAGCAAAATCGTCCACGAAGAGTATTTGCCGCCCGCCACCACCGACTTCACCGCCGGTGGCCAGCGCCTGATCGACAAGCTCAAAGACCTGCCAGGCCGCAAAGTGATCTTCATCATCTGGGCCGGTGGCAACCCGTTCAAGATTGCCGACATGGACCTCAAGCGCCACGGCATTGAGATAGCCACGGGTGGCAACATCTTGCCCGCCATGGTGGCCTACAAGCAGTTCCCCGGTATGGAAGGCGCGGCCTACTACTATTTTGGAATGCCCAAAAACCCGGTCAATGAAGCGCTGGTGTCGCGCCACTACAGCCAGTTCAAGTCCCCGCCTGATTTCTTTACCGCCGGTGGTTTCTCAGCCGCCATGGCGGTAGTGACGGCGCTGAAAAAGACCGGTGGCGATGCGTCCGCCAACA
This sequence comes from Polaromonas sp., assembly GCA_031390175.1. Lineage (GTDB taxonomy): Bacteria > Pseudomonadota > Gammaproteobacteria > Burkholderiales > Burkholderiaceae_C > JAAFIP01. The sequence continues at coordinate 3,798 of JANMTF010000079.1, read as the reverse complement.
CCATGATCAGCGCCATGGAGGGCATGGGCTTTGATACACCCAAAGGCCGCATGACCTTCCGCAAAGAAGACCACCAGGCCATGCAAAGCATGTACCACTTCAAAATCAAAGTAGACCCGGCTTTTGCTTGGGGTGTGCCTGAGCTGGTGCGCGAGATTCGCGCTGAAGAGATGAATATTCCTATTCGCAATAAGCGCTGATACTTGGGATTTAAATACCAATTCAGGGTCAATTTTTGAACGCAGAGGGCGCGAAGGTTTCGCAGAGAACGCAGAAGGAAGACAAAGAATACAAAAAAAGAAAAGAAAAGAAAAAGAAAAAAGGAAAAAAGAATTTTTTTAAAGAAGATTCTTTTTAATATGCCGCCACCTTTGCACGTCAGTCTTTTTTGGTTTTCTTTTGTATTTTCTTTTTTGCGCCCTTTGCGAAACTTTCGCGCCCTCTGCGTTCAAAAATTGACCCCGATCCCGCCCCCGATCCCGCCCCCGCCCCCGACCCTGATCCCGATCCCGATCCCGATCCCGACCCCGACCCCGAGCTTGGCCCCGACATCCCTTCGGTTACCTAACTAAGTAGCATGCTGCAAACCAAAGACCTGACCATTCGCTTCGGCGGCCATGTGGCGGTCAACAGCATCACATGCGCGTTTGAGCCCGGCACCTTGACCGCCATCGTCGGCCCCAACGGCGCAGGCAAGACGACCTATTTCAACTTAATCTCGGGCCAGCTCAAAGCCAGCACGGGCAGTGTCTATCTGGCGGGCAAAGATGTCTCGGCTCTGAGCGCCTCGGCGCGTACCCGTGCGGGGCTGGGCAGGGCGTTCCAGCTCACCAATCTTTTCCCTAATCTGTCGGTGTTGGAGAATGTGCGCCTGGCCGTGCAAGCCACGCAGGCCGGGCCGCACCGCCGGGGCCTGAACCTGTGGAGCATTTGGAGCGACCATACGGCCTTGACAGGGCGTGCGATGGAGATATTGGAAACCGTGGCCATGCAGGACAAGCAGGCTACACCTGTGGCCAGCCTGCCGCATGGCGACCAACGCAAACTGGAAGTAGCGCTGCTGATGGCGCTGGACCCGCTGGTGTACATGTTTGACGAACCTACTGCGGGCATGGGGCAGACCGAAGCACCCGTGATTCTCGATTTGATTCGCAAGCTGAAAAGCGACAAGAGCAAAACCATTTTGCTGGTAGAGCACAAGATGGACGTGGTGGGCGAGCTGGCTGACCGCATCATCGTGCTGCACAACGGCGCGCTGGTGGCCGATGGCGAGCCTGCAGAGGTGATAGCGTCACCCGTGGTGCAAGAGGCGTATCTGGGCGTGAGCGCCAGCGCCGCGCCCCCCGACGCCGTTCGCCCTGAGCTTGTCGAAGGGCTGAGGCAAGCTCAGAGCGAAAGAGTAGGGGTGGCGAAATGAGCGATGCACTGCTCACACTCGAAGCCGTGCAGACTCATATCGGCGCGTACCACATCTTGCATGGCGTAAACCTCGCCGTACCGCGTGGCCAGCTCACCATGCTGCTCGGCCGCAACGGCGCAGGCAAGACGACGACGCTGCGTACCATCATGGGCTTGTGGCGGGCATCCACCGGGCGCATCCGCTTCAACGGGCGAGACATCACGCAGTTGCCCACGCCCGCCATTGCGGGGCTGAACATTGCCTATGTGCCAGAGACCATGGGCATATTTTCTGACCTCACAGTCAAAGAAAACATGCTGCTGGCGGCGCGCAGCGCCAAGCATGCTGGGCAAATGGACGAGGCGCGTTTGCAATGGATATTCAAGCTCTTCCCCGCAGTGGAGAAGTTTTGGAACCACCCGGCGGGCAAGCTCTCGGGTGGGCAAAAGCAAATGCTGGCCGTAGCCCGCGCCATCGTCGAGCCACGCGAGTTGCTGATTGTGGACGAGCCCAGCAAGGGCCTGGCACCCGCGATTATCAACAACATGATCGATGCCTTTCAGCAGCTCAAAGCCAGCGGTGTCACCATCTTGCTGGTGGAGCAAAACATTCACTTTGCCAAACGCCTGGGCGACCATGTGGCCGTGATGGACAACGGCGTGGTGGTGCACGCAGGCAGCATGCAGGCGCTGGCCGAAGACGAGGCATTGCAGCGCTCGCTGTTGGGGCTTGCACTATGAATATCTGTAAGAAAAATTGGCCAATAGCCCAATGGAATATTGCGGGAGCAGCTACTAAATATGTAGTGTATCTACAGCAAGGGAGTGCAGCATGAAGGCGCTGGACTTCGACTGGAAGCCGTTGTTGTTGGTGCCGCTGCTAGCGGTGTTGGCGCTGCCGCTGGTGGGCTCAGGCTCTACCTGGCTCACACTCACGGTGGCCGGTTTGGCCATGGGCATGATCATCTTCATCATCGCTTCGGGGCTCACGCTGGTGTTTGGTTTGATGGACGTGCTGAACTTTGGCCACGGCGTGTTCATCGCGCTGGGTGCCTTCGTTGCTACCACGGTGCTGGGTTTGATGGGCGACTGGACGGGATCGCCAGACCTGTGGCGCAACCTGGTGGCTATCTTCCCGGCCATGCTGGTGGCTATGCTGGTATCAGGCGCGTTGGGCCTGGCCTTTGAGCGCTTTATTGTGCGGCCCGTCTATGGCCAACACCTCAAGCAAATTTTGATCACCATGGGCGGCATGATCATTGGTGAAGAACTCATCAAGGTTATCTGGGGCCCGGCGCAAATCGCGCTGCCGCTGCCCGAAGGTTTGCGTGGCTCACTGCTACTGGGTGATGCGGCGATAGAGAAATACCGCTTGCTGGCCGTGGTGGTGGGCGTGCTTGTGTTTGCCGTGCTGGCCTGGCTGCTCAGCCGCACCAAGATTGGCCTGCTGATCCGCGCGGGTGTGCAAGACCGGGAGATGGTCGAGTCGCTGGGCTACCGCATCAAGCGCCTGTTCATTGGCGTGTTTGTGGTGGGCAGCGCGCTGGCCGGGCTGGGTGGGGTGATGTGGGGCCTGTACCAGCAAAACGTCACGCCGCAAATGGGGGCGCAGGTTAATGTGCTGATCTTCATCGTCATCATCATCGGCGGCTTGGGCTCAACCGGCGGCGCATTGATAGGCGCGCTGCTGGTTGGCCTGATGGCTAATTACACCGGCTTCCTGGTGCCCAAGGTGGCGCTGTTCTCCAATATTGCGCTCATGGTGGCTATTTTGCTGTGGCGGCCACAGGGTGTGTACCCGGTGGCGAATAGATGACAGTTAGTTTTCCCCACACCCGCGCCATCGACATCTGGCTCCCTCTCCCGCCTGCGGGAGAGGGCTGGGGTGAGGGCCGGTGTGTCAAAGTGCTGCCCCTTTACGTGAACATCATCACATGCTGAAAAGACTTCTATCCCACGACCTCCCCCGCAGCCGCGTGCTGGCGGTGCTGCTGGTGCTGCTACTGGCAGCGCTGGCCTTTGCGCCATTCGTCTTCCCTGGCGTAAAGGCGCTGAATGTAGCCGCCAAGGTGCTGGTGTTCATCGTGCTGGTTGCCAGCTTTGACTTGCTGCTGGGCTACACCGGGATCGTCAGCTTTGCGCACACCATGTTTTTTGGCATTGGGGCTTATGGCATTGCGGTCGCTACCACCCGTATGGGCGCGACGTGGCAGGCGCTGGCGGTAGGGCTGGTCGCATCGCTGGCGCTCTCGTTCGTACTGGCCTTGCTGATTGGCTTGTTCTCGCTGCGGGTGCGGGCCATCTTTTTTGCGATGATCACCCTGGCGGTCGCCTCGGCGTTTTTGACCTTGGCCTCGCAGCTCTCAGACATCACGGGCGGCGAAGATGGGCTGAGTTTCA
>JANMTF010000422.1:0-4027 GCA_031390175.1 Polaromonas sp. | reverse complement strand
GGCACATTGGGGTAGGCGCTCGAGCGCTCGGGGCTCATCAGGGCCAGCATGCGCAGCGCGCCATTGTTCAAATGCGGCGAGGCGGTTTGCAGCGCCACCACACTGGCCTGGATGTGGTTGCCGATCACGTCGGTGAGCGCGCCTGCCGAGCCTTTGTAGGGCACATGCAGTAGCTTCAAGCCACCCTCTTGCGCCAGCAGCTCCATGGTCAGGTGCTGGGGCGAGCCGGTGCCGGGCGTGGAGTAGGTCAGATCTCCCGGAGTCTTTTTAGCCGCGTCCGTAAAGTCCTTGAAGCTCGTCAACGGCGACTTGCCCGATGTCACCAAGCCCAGCGCGCTATTGCCCAACATGACCACGGGCGTGAAGGCCTGCAAAGGGGAGTAGGGCAGCTTGGGCTGCAAGGCCGGGAAAGTGGCATGCGCCGTGGCTGTGACCAAGAGCGTCAAACCATTGGGTGCGGCCTTGGCCGCAAACGTGCTGCCGATAGCACCACTGGCACCCGGGCGGTTGTCGGTAATGACCGTCACCTTCCAACGCTCCGCCAGCTTAGGCCCCAGCAAGCGTGCCAACAGGTCAGCGCCCGTGCCGGTGGTGAAGGGCACGACCAAGGTGACCGCACTAGAAGGGTACGCGCCACTGGGCGCAGCAGCAGGCGCAGGGGCTTGTGCCCAGGCTTGGCAGCCCAGCAAGGAGAGGGCAATCATCAGGCGGCGTTTATGCATAAGTTGATCTCGTATTTAAGGTAGGGGGAAAATTCGGACTTGACCGGACGAAGAGGACGCAAAAAAAAGACAAAATTAGAAAAACAGAATGCTAAACACCATGTCCCCTTTTCCATTTTTCTCTTCTTTGGTTTTCTTTTGCGTCCTTTGCGTAACTTTCGCGTCCTCTGCGTCCGGTATTCCTCTTCACTGTATTTTTTGCACTTTGCGTTTCCACAAATCCCAAGGCCGATCCACCTGGGTGTAGTTCACCTCGGCAGAGTTGCGCGCTTCGTCCTCGGACAAATACACCGGCTCACCCAAGCGCATCGACTCGGCTTGCAGGCGGGCATTGCCCTCGGTGTAGATGGCGCGAAACACTACCTGCTTGATACCCACACCCACCACCACATTGCCATGCCCGCGCAAGAGCGCCACAGTTTGTTGGCCCAGCGTGTTGGCCAATGCCACGCCCAAGGCCTGGCTGCGGATCAGCATGTCGGACGATTCGCCCACCGCATCGCGGATTTCAAACACGGGCACGCTGCTGCCCAAAAAGCCGCTCATATGGCAGATGGGCCGCAGGCGCGCGCCCGTTACGCCAAAGGGGATGATGGACGGTGAATGGCTGTGCACGACGGCCACTACGTCGGGCCGCGCTTTGTAGATGGCGCTGTGGATAAAGCGTTCCAAATACGACTTGCGGTTTTGCGCGTCATGCACTTCGCCTTCAAAGTCGCACTCCACAATGTCCTCGGCACTCACTAAGGCGGGGGCCATGCTGCGGGCGATGAGAAAGCGGTCGGCGCGCTGGTCGTGCCGCACGCTGACGTGGCCAAAACCGTCGAACACGTTTTCGTTGGCCAGAATATGGTTGGCGCTGACCAGGTCGTCAATCAATGCAGGGGAAGGGGCAATGCTCATGGTGTTGCGTTTTTCTAAAAATTATTTGGTTAAAAACAAGCGGGTCCAATGCTGGTTCCACTTTTCTGCTTCGTCCACCACCAGGCCCGAGTCGGTCAGCACATAGTTGAAGTTGTTCAACTCGGTTTTGACTTTTTTGTTGGCTGGTGGGCGGCCCACGCTGTTGAGAAACTGCTGTGCTTCGGGCGATATAAAGTAGTCGGCCAGCAGCGCCGCTGCATGCGGGTGCGCAGCATTTTTGGCCACCGCCACGCCTTGTGGGCGTGCCAGAGTGGGCTCCATGGGCACCCACTCAATCGGTGCGCCGCGCTGCTTGAGCGACTGCGCGTTCGAGTTGTAGATGGTCAAGCCCACTGGCACCTCGCCCGCCGCCACCATCTGCGCCAGCAAGATGTGGCCCTTGCGCACATCGGGTTTGAGATCGGCCAGCTTGCGGAAAAATTCCATACCCCGGTTCTCGCCCATGGCGTTGACCAGGCCGCCCATCCACTCGGCATCGGTGGCTTCGATGCCAATGCGGCCCTTCCACTTGGGGTCGGTAAACCCCTCGTAGTGCTTGGGCAGCTCTTCGGCTTTGATTTTTTGCGTGTTGTAGGCGACGACAAAAAAGTTCACGCGGCTGGGCATCCACTGGCGGTGCTTGGGAATCATGGCGCTGGGCAAGTCTGCAATGTGCGGGCTGTGAAACTCGGACAGCAAGCGCTCGCGAGAGAGTATTTCTACCTCAGGGCCATTGGTCTCGATCACGTCCACCACATGGCGGCGGGCGCGCCCTTCGGCAATAACGCGTTGCACAATGCCATCGCTCAGGCCGCGCCAAATCTCGACCTTGATGCCGTACTTCTTTTCAAACTCTTTCATGAGTGGCGTGGACTCTGTCGGTGCCATCGAGGTGTAGAGGGTCACCGTGCCCTCTTTGCGCGCGCGCTCCAGCAGCCAGGCTTCGCGCTCAGCGCCTTTGTGCATGAAGATGCCTTCGTGCGGGCTGGGGGTGGCTGCGCTTTGCGCCAGCGCGGCACCTGGCAGGGCCAGTGCCAAGCCGGTTGCGGCCAGCAGGGTGCGTCGCTCTAAGCGAGGGGGTAATTTTTGCATGGTCTGCTCCTGAAGATTTAAGCAATAGGTTTGGCCAGCGCGGCCAGTACCCGTGCGGGCGTGAGGGGCGCGCGGCGTAGGCGCACACCCGTGGCATCAAAAAACGCGTTGGCCAGCGCGGCAGGCACCACGCGGCAGGTGGCCTCGCCTGCGCCTGTGGGCGGAAGCTCGGGGCGGTTGATCAGCACGATGTCAATCGTCTCGGGTGCGTCTTGCAAACTCAGAATGGGGTAGCTGTTCCAGTCCACGCTATTGACCTTGCTGGGCTCAAACTGCACTTCTTCCAACAGCACGCGCGACAGGGCTTGCACCAGGCCGCCTTCAATCGTGTAGCGCAGGCCTTGCGGGTTGACCACCAGGCCGCAGTCGTGCGCCACGGTAAATTTGCGCGCCCAAATGCGGCCAGTTTTGCGCTCCACCTCAATCTCCGCCACCACTGCCACGCGGGTGCCCGCGCGCTGCGCATACGCAATGCCGCGCCCCTTGAGCACATCGCCCGTGCGCGTGGGGCTAGGCGACACGCGAGGTTGCCAGGCAGACTTTTGCGCGGCGGCTTTGAGCAGCGCGTGGTCGCGCTGGTCTTTGAGGTAATCCAGGCGAAACGCAATCGCGTCTTGTCCGGTGGAAAAAGCCAGTTCGTCGATAAACTGCTCGCTGGCAAAGTGGATTTGCAGGCCCACCGGGTCGCGCAGATGCGAGGTGCGCAGCGGCGAGGCGCTGGCGATCAAATCGGGCACCACCTCCCAGCCCAGCAGCTTGTGGTCAAAGCCGTAACTTGCCGCAGGAATGCCAAAGCCCACGCCCGCTTTGGGCGGCAAGCCCAGCTCCATACCCACCAGGCTGTCGCGCGGGTCAGACTCGTTGCTGTCAATCGTGGCGCGCGAAAAACCGCGCGAGATAAATTCGTAGCCCACCACTTTGCCCGATGCATCCAGCGCAGCGCGCGCGCGGTGTACTGAGGCTGGGGCCTTGGGGTCCCAGGCCGTGCCGTCGTGGCGCATGCCTTGCACCCGCACCGGTCTGCCCGTCAGCTTGGACAACATGGCGGCGTCCATGGCCGCGTCGCCTGCATCGTTGCGGCCATACGAGCCAGGGCCGATCACCCAAATGCCATGCACCTTGTCTTGCGGCAAGCCCAAGAGCTTGGCCACACCATCGCGGGCGTAATGCGGCTTTTGCGAGCCTGTCCACAGCGTAGCGCGGTCGGCCTTGGCATCCACAATCGCGCAGGCCGGGCCCATGCTGGCATGGGACTGGAAGGGCCATTCGTACTCAGCCTGCACCACACGCACGGGGTTGGCAAAGGCGGC
>JANMTF010000034.1:0-20086 GCA_031390175.1 Polaromonas sp. | reverse complement strand
AGCAAAAATTTGAGCGTGTTGCGGATCCTACGGTACGTATCTACGACCCTAGCAAGAATTTTGTCGTCGATGCTCAGGTCACCAGAATAGTCGGTGCTGGCCGCCCACAGGCGGATGATCTCAGCGCCCATCTTGCCCGACACTTCCTGCGGTGCCACGACGTTGCCCATGCTTTTACTCATCTTGCGGCCTTGGCCGTCGACCGTGAAGCCGTGGGTGAGCAGGCCGCGGTACGGCGCGCGGTCGTACATGGCGCAGGCTGTGAGCAACGACGAATGGAACCAACCGCGATGCTGGTCGTGGCCTTCCAGGTACAAATCGGCTTCGGGGCCGGGCGCGCCGGTGCGGGGGTCGATCTCGGTATGCGCGTTGGGCGTGGAGCCGTCTGCCGCTTTGTGGCTGCCCTTGAGCACCGTGGTGTGCGTGGTGCCGGAGTCAAACCACACTTCCAGAATATCAGTGCTCTTGGTGTACTGCTCCGGTGCTTCAGCGCCTACTTTGGCAAACAGCTCGGCCGTGCTGGCTTTGCTCCAGGCTTCGATGCCCCCAGCTTGCACCATGCTGGCAGCCAGGTCGATCAGCTGCGGCGTTTGTGGGTGCAGCTCGCCACTGTCCATGTGGGTGAACAGCGGCATGGGCACGCCCCACGAGCGTTGGCGGCTGATGCACCAGTCGGGTCGGCCTGCGATCATGTCGCGCAGTCTGCCGCGCCCGTTTTCCGGGAAAAAGTTGGTTTGCTCGATGGCATCCAGCGCGAGTTGGCGCAAGGTCTTTGGCGCTTTGTCTTTGGTGAACACGCCCTCGCCCAGGTCCATGCGAATAAACCACTGCGCCGCCGCGCGGTAGATGACGGGCGTTTTATGCCGCCAGCAGTGCGGGTAGCTGTGCACGATGTCGGTGGTGGCAAACAAACGGTTGTTGTCGCGCAAGGTGTTGATCACTTCCGCGCAGGCTTTCCAGATGTTGAGCCCGCCAAACAAAGGCAGCGCTTCTTCGTAGCGGCCATTGCCTTGCACCGGGTTCAAAATCTCGTCGTATTTCAGGCCGTGGGCGACGCAGGAGTTAAAGTCTTCCACGCCATAGGCAGGGGATGAATGCACGATACCCGTGCCGTCGTCAGCTGTGGCGTAGTCGGCCAAGTACACGGGTGCGAAGCGGTCGTAGCCCGGGTGGACATGCGCCAATGGGTGCTTGAAGTTGATCATGCTGAGCGACTTGCCCAAGGTGGTGGCCACTACTTTGCCGGTCAGCTTGTAGCGCTCCAGGCATTTGTCCACCAGCGACTCGGCCAGTACCAGCAAGCCGCGCTCGGTCTCAACCAGCGCATAGGTCAATTCAGGGTTGAGGTTCAGCGCCTGGTTGGCAGCAATTGTCCAGGCAGTGGTGGTCCAGATGACGATGAATGCTTCTTTGTCGATCTTCACACCGCCAAACGCGGTGGACAATTTTTCAGGCTCGGCACATAAAAAACCCACATCCAGCGTCTGCGACTTTTTATCGGCGTATTCGATCTCAAACTCAGCCAAGGACGAGCCGCAATCAAAGCACCAGTACACGGGTTTCAGGCCACGGTAGACAAAGCCGCGCTCCATCACGCGCTTGAAGGCACGGATCTCGTTGGCCTCGGTATCGAAGTCCATCGTGCGGTAAGGCTTGTCCCACTGGCCCAGCACGCCCAGGCGTTTGAAGTCCGCCATTTGTCCGGCAATTTGCTCGGTGGCGAAGGCGCGGCTTTTGGCCTGCATTTCGTCGCGGGGTAAGTTGCGGCCATGGAGCTTCTCGATGGCGTTTTCAATCGGCAAACCGTGGCAGTCCCAGCCGGGGATGTATTGCGCGTCAAAGCCTTCGAGCTGGCGGGCCTTGACGATCATGTCTTTCAAGATTTTGTTGACGGCGTGGCCGATGTGGATGCTGCCGTTGGCATAGGGCGGGCCATCGTGCAGGATGAACTTGGGTTTGCCAAAGCGCGAATCGCGCAGGATTTTGTAGATGCCTTTGTCGTCCCACTCTTTGACCCAACCGGGCTCGCGCTTGGGCAGGTCGCCGCGCATGGGGAAGGGGGTGTCGGGCAGGTTCAGGGTTTTGCGGTAATCGGTGGTGGATTCAGACATGGTGTAACTAGGGATTTAGGTAACGCAAAAAACGCTCAAGGGGAAATAAGAAAATCGCAAAAAATGACGTTCCTGATCTTTTGCGTTTTTTGCGCAGCTTTAGCGCTTTTTGCGTGACGTGATTGGGCGGGTTGCGATCAGAATGGCGAGACAGGGGCGGGGCATTTGCCCCTTCAAATTCGCGCTATGTGCGGTGCAGCGGGCAGGGCTGCAAAAAACGCGCGCGCATCCAGGCAGTCTTGGGCGATACCTTGCGTCAAGGCATCCAGACCGTCGTAGGCCAGCTCGTCATGTAGTTTATGCAGTAGTTCCACACGGATGATTTTACCGTAGCCCGCATCCAGGCCCAAGCTAGGAGGCCAATCTAGGCAATGGGTCTCCAGCAACACGCGGCCACCGTTGACATCATCGGGGTCTAGCGAGGGGCGAATGCCCAAGTTGGCCACGCCTTGCAAAGGTGTGCCGTGCAGACCATGCACCAGCACGGCAAAAATACCGCTGGCGGCAGGCTTCCAGGCATGTGCACGCGATGAAAAGCGCAAATTGAGTGTGCGAAAACCTTGCGGATAGGCGGCAGAAATGCCCAGTTCCCGCCCCAGCTTGCGGCCATGCACCACATGGCCGCTGATGCTGTACGGGCGGCCCAGCAGCTTAGCGGCATCTTCCATATGGCCGTCGGCCAGCGCACTGCGCACGGCCGAGCTGGACACGCGCAGGCCATGCACCTCGTAGCTTTGCATGCGGGCCACATCAAAGCCTTGGGTATCGCCCGCAGCGTCCAGCAGGGCATAGTCGCCCACGCGCTGCGCGCCAAAGCGAAAATCATCGCCCACCAGTACGTACTGCACGCCCAGGCCACGCACCAATACGTCGCTGATAAAGGCTTGCGCAGGCAGGCTGGCCAAGCGGGCGTTGAAGGGCAGCACTACCACCTGGTCTACACCGCAGCGCTCCAGCTCGGTAAGCTTGTCGCGCAGGGTGGCGATGCGGGCGGGGGCTAAATCTGGCTTGCCTGCGCGGGCGGCAAAATAGTCGCGCGGATGGGGCTCAAACGTCATTACGCAGCTGGGCACGCCCCGGTGCGCGGCCTCGTTTTTGAGTAACGCAATCATGGCCTGGTGGCCTCGGTGCACGCCGTCAAAATTGCCAATCGTCAAGGCACAACCCACAACCGGCGAACCTTCTTGCGAACCTTTTGCGCGGCCAAAGCCTCTAAGCACTTTCATCATGGTAATTTTTTAAGTATCAAATTCATAGCTGCTCCCGCAATATTCCACTGGGCTAGGCAGGGTTTCTTGTCTTAAAAATGCCTTCAAATTAGGGTATATTGTGCTTTAAGACAGTAAGGTTCAGTTTTCCGGCGTGGTTCAGCAATTTGCCTAAGTACTCGGAGGTGTGTTTTGAAGGTCTTGAAACTCTCAGCCCAAGGGCTGCCACAGTCGTGGATTAGCCTGGAACAGGCCGTCACCCACTACGCCTCGAACGAGGTGCGGTGGGAATCTGGCGGTGAGGTGGCGGTGTTCCACGGGGGGCACAATGCTGTGACGGGTTTGCAGTCCATCATCACCGTCAACAGCATCATTGGCACCAAGGGCGTGCCCAGCATCAACCCCTTCAATCTGCGCCCAGGCCTGACCAATGGCAAGCTGTTTGCCCGCGACCGCAATGTGTGCGCTTATTGCGGCGCGCATTTCCATGAAGAAGAGCTTACCCGCGAGCACATCATGCCCTACGCCCAAAACGGCCAGGATGTGTGGATGAACGTAGTGACCGCCTGCCGCGCCTGCAACCACCGCAAAAGCAGTCGCACCCCAGAGCAGGCGCATATGCCGCTCTTGTACGCGCCTTATGTACCCAGCTTGTGGGAAGACTTTATTTTGCGCAACCGGCGTATTTTGGCGGACCAGATGGAGTTTTTAATGGCCCATTTGCCCAAAACATCGCGCTTATACGCATAAAGGTTGGCTAGGGCTTGGTTAAGATAGCGGGGTGAAATTACCTCCAGTTACCGATGCCATTGCCCTGCCCCCGCGCAGCAAGCCTGCCAGCACGGGCCGCGATATCTTCCGCACCGAATCGCTAGAGGCCTTGCAGCCGCGTTTGCAGGGCGAGGTGATTGTGGTGCCGCGCATGGGCATGTGGTGGTGGTGCTTGCTGGCGCTCATGACCTTGGCGGCCTTGGGCTGGTTTGTGACCCAAGGTAGCTACACCCGGCGCAGCACGGTCACCGGGCATTTGGTCCCCGCAGCGGGCATGATCCGGGTGCAAACCCCGCAGACCGGTGTGATCATGGAGCGGCGCGTGGCCGAGGGGCAGGTGGTGCGCAAAGGCGACGTGCTGTACGTCCTGAACAGTGACCGTATTGGTGCTGGCGCGCGGGAGATTCAGCAAGACATCGGCCGCGAGATTGAGCAGCGGCGCCAGTCCATGCAACTGGAAATTGCGCGCAACCAAAAAGGCCAAAGTGATGAGCTCTCCCATCTGGCCCGGCGCACCAGCGCCCTGGAAAAAGATGTCCTCACCATTGAGCGCCAAATCGAGCAGCAGCGCCGCCGCGTGGCCTTGGCCGAAGACATCAAAAAGCGTTACCAAAGCCTGGCCGACCAGGACTTCATTGCCAAAGAGCAGCTGATCCAGAAAGACCTGGATCTGTCGGAGCAGCAGTCGCGCCTGCAGGTGCTGGAGCGCGATGTGCAGTCTACCCAGCGCGAGCTGGCCGCCGCCGCCCGCGATATTGACACCGCCAAGAGCCGCTACGCCAACCTCAACTCCAACCTGCAGCGCACCATCTCGTCCGCGCAGCAAGAGCTCACCGAGGTGGATGCACGCAGGCGCGTGGTGGTCACGGCACCCGAGGATGGGCGCGCGACCTTGGTGGCCGGTGAGGTGGGCCAGGTGGCTGAAGCGTCCAAACCCCTGCTGAACATCGTGCCCGCACAAACAAGCCTGCAGGCACGGCTGTACGCGCCCAGCCGCACCATTGGTTTTATCCGCAGTGGCGACAAGGTGCTGGTGCGCTACCAAGCCTATCCTTACCAAAAATTTGGTTTGCATGAGGGCAAAGTGCTGGCGGTGTCTACCGCCGCAGTCTCTGGCACTGAGCTGGCAGGCTTTGCCCTGCCTGACACTGCGGCCGGCGAGCCGGTGTACGGCATCACGGTTGAGATGCAGTCGCAAAGCGTCATGGCCTATGGCCAAGCCCAGGCCTTGCAGGCTGGCCAGCGCCTGGACGCAGACATTTTGCAGGAAACCCGCAAACTCTATGAGTGGATGCTCGAGCCGCTCTATAGCATTACTGGAAAGATGGCCCGCTGATGGCTTGGACAGACGCAATCCGCATGCAATGGGCTGCCAAGCTGCCCGTGGTACTGCAAACCGAAGCGGCAGAGTGCGGCCTGGCCTGCCTGGCCATGGTGCTGGGCTGGCACGGCACCGTGACGGATCTGGCGGTGATGCGCAGGCGCCACGCCATCTCGCTCAAAGGCATGACATTGGCCTCTCTGGCCCAAATCGCGCAGCGAGAAAATCTGGGCGCACGCGCGGTGCGCCTGGAGCTTGCCCAGCTGCGCCAGCTCAAGCTGCCTGCTATTTTGCATTGGGAGCTGAACCATTTTGTGGTGCTCAAGTCGGTCGGGGCGGGGCACATCACCATCCACGACCCGGCTTTTGGCGAGCGCCGCATCAGCATGGCCGAGGTAGACAAAAAGTTCACCGGGGTGGCCATGGAGCTGTGGCCCGAGCCCGGCTTTGAGCCGCGCAAAGAAGCCACCCGTATTTCGTTGATGCAATTGATTGGCCGGGTCAAAGGCTTTTTGCCTTCGCTCGCCCAGGTGCTGGTGCTCACCCTGGTACTGGAGGTGCTAGCACTGGCCAGCCCGCTGTTTATGCAGTGGATTGTGGACCAGGTTGTGGTCTCGCGCGATGCGGATTTGCTCACCACACTGGCGATTGGTTTTGCCATGCTGCTGGTGCTGCAACAGATTTTTGGCGTGGCCCGGGCTTGGGCCATGATGTCGATCAACACCGCTATCAACGTGCAGTGGCAGTCCAGCATTTTCAGCCACCTGCTGCGCCTGCCGGTAGAGTACTTCCAAAAGCGCCATTTGGGCGATATCGTCTCGCGCACCAGCTCGATTGGCGAGATCCAGAAGGTACTGACAGCCGCTTTTGTCGAAACCCTGTTTGACGGCCTGATGATGCTGCTGACCTTGGTCATCATGTTCATCTACAGCCCCACCCTGGCGGCCATTGCGGTGCTCGCGGTAGCGCTGTATTTGGTGATCCGCATCCTGTGGTACCGGCCCCTGTACATGGCCTCGCAAGAGAACATTGTGCGCGGGGCCATGGTGTCCTCGCACTACCTGGAGACCATTCGCGGCGTGCGCGCTATCAAGCTGTTTTCGCGCCAGGCGCAGCGCCAGGCGGCCTGGCAAACCTTGCTGGTGGCGCAGACCAATGCCAGCTTGGGCATCCAAAAACTCAACCTGTTTTACCGCGTGGTGCGCTCCACCCTGAGTGGTGGGTTTTATATTTTGCTGTTGTGGATGGGCACCCGCCAAATTTTGGATGGCAGCCTGAGTGTGGGCATGTTCGTAGCGTTTTTAGCCTACCGCAGCCAGTTTGACAGCCGATTGTCTGACTTGATTGGCAAGTACTTTGACTTCAAAATGCTCACCCTGCACGCCGAGCGCCTGGCCGATGTCGTGCTCACCCCCACCGAGCCTGCCCATGCCATGCTGTGGGGGCAAGATGCAGCGGCGCAGCCGCGCCGCGCCATCCACATCGACAACCTGAAGTTTCGCTATTCTGAGCAAGACCCCTGGGTGCTCCAGGGCCTGAACCTGCACATCGAGCCCGGCCAGGCCGTGGCCATTGTGGGGGGCTCAGGCTGCGGCAAGTCTACTTTGGCCGCCCTGCTGCTGGGGGTCTACACCGCGCAAGAAGGCAGCGTCCAGCATGGCGGTGTGGCACTGGAGCGCATGGGCTTGGGCCCATGGCGCAGCCTGGTAGGCACGGTGATGCAAGACGACACGCTGTTTGCCGGCTCGGTGGCCGACAACATCTGCTTTTTTGACCCCCAACCCGACCACGCCTGGCTAGCCCAGTGCGCCCGGGTGGCCTGCATCCACGATGATATTGAGACCATGGCCATGGGCTACCAAACTCTGGTGGGCGATATGGGCACGGTGCTCTCGGGCGGGCAAAAGCAGCGCGTGCTGCTGGCCCGCGCGCTGTACAAGCGCCCGCAGATTTTGATATTGGACGAAGCCACCAGCCACCTGGACGTGCGCCTGGAAGCCTCGGTCAACCGGGCCATTGCCCAACTGGAGATGACCCGCATCATCATCGCCCACCGGCCCGAGACCATTGGCGCAGCGCAGCGCGTGATAGAGCTGGGCGCAGGCAAGGTGGTGTTTGACGGCGATCCCTCAGAATATCTGCGCCAACTGGGCGTGGGGCGACTGGAACCTGCCTCATGAGCCGCGCGCGCTGGCTAGTCAGGTGCAGCATACCCATCGGGGTAGTGTGCGCCTTAGCCAGCGCGTATCTGCCAGCGCATGCGCAGAGTGCAGGCGCTGCGCGTCCGGCGCAAGAGCCGCCAGCGGTCTTGGCATCTGATCAGCCACACTCCTTGGCCGGGTGCCCTGGCTTGCAGGCCGCCGACCTGATGCAGCTGAGCTTGCCCATGGCCCTGGACCATGCCCTGTGCGCCAACCCCAGCATGCGCCAAGCCATGCTCTCTATCGCGGAGCGACAGGCGGGCGTGGATCTGGCGCAAACGGCCTACCGCCCCAGTATCAATGCCGGTGCCAGTGTCAATGCCAGCCGCAGCGCTGGTGGCAGTAGTAGTAGTGGCTCGGCGGTGCAAAGTGCAGCGGCCTCGCTGGGCTTGAGTTGGGTGCTGTTTGACTTTGGCCTGCGCGATGCGACCCTGGCGCAAAACCGCGCCCAGCTCAGCGCTGCCATGGCCAGCCTGGGCAATAGCCAGCTCAATGCCGTGGCTGAAACCCTGCGCCTGTATGTCGATGCCCTGGGCATATGGCTACGCCGCGACAGCCTGCGCCAGGCCGAAACCGTGGCCCAGCAAAGCCTGCGCGCCGCCACTGCCAAATACGAGCTGCAAGTGGGCAGCTTGGCTGAAAAGTTGCAGGCGCAAACTGCGTTGGCGCAAACCACCCTGGAGCGCGTGCGCGCCAATGGCCAATGGGAAACTGCGCGCGTAGCTCTGGTGGTGCATATGGGTTTTGCCGTCACCCAAAAAATGGGCATGCCCGAGCTGGCTAATGCGGTGCCTTTCATCGATGCCTCTACCCAGGTGGACGAGCTGCTGCAGTACGTGCGCGAGCAGCACCCAAGGCTGCGCGCCCTGCAAGCCGAGGTCGATGCCCAGCGCCTGCGCGGCGATGCCGTGCTCGCCGAGGGGCGCGGTACCGTGCGCCTCAATGCGGGCGTGCAGGCCAGTCGGCCCCTGAGCAATCCACTGAACCTGTCAGGCGATGTGCAAGAGCGTAGCGCCTCCACCTCCATCGTGACCAACATACCGCTGTTTAACCGCCAGGAGCAAGATGCCCGTTTGGCGCAAAACAGCGCTTTGACCGACACCAGGCTGTCCCAGCTGGAGGCCGCCCGCCGCGAGCTGGAGACCGAGCTGCTGCGCCAGGTGCTGACCATCCAGACCGAGATAGAAACCCGCCTGGCCGCCCGCGCCCTGCTGCAATCTGCCGAGCAAAATCACCAAGTCGCCTTGGGGCGCTACCGGGGCGGGGTGGGCACCATAGTAGACCTGCTCAGCGCCCAAGCGGCGCTCAGCGCTGCGCGGCTGGCGCTGGACCAGTCTTACCTTGCGCAGGCCGGTGCGCGGCTGCGTTTGGCGACGGTGGTGGGCGCGGGCACTTCAAAAGTCTCCGTTGTCAAATAGAGCATAATTTTTTGCAAAAAAAGCCCTCGTTGCAGAGGGCTTTTTGTCGGGTAATAGTTAGCCTAGATTGCTAGGTGATTAACTTTATTAACCGCCTAAACCGCCACCGGGAGGTGTACAGCCGCCATTGCTGCTGGAACTACTGCCGCCAGAGCCGCTGCCGTTGCTGGAACTACCGCTGCCAGCATGGCAGGCAGAGGATGCTTTGCCAGAGGATGCTTTGCCAGACGAGGCACTACCACTGCGCTTGGAACGCTTGGAACCACCCTTACCACCAGACACTAATTGCATTTCTTCCAAAGATAAAATTCTCATGACCATCTCCAAAAATAAAGTTATTAAACAAATCGGCTCACTATGAATTGTCAGCTAGCCTGAGTGGAATTACATCTGAATTTCTTAGTTGTGTCAATTTGAAACAAGACAAAAAACCACATTTTTTTGATTTTGTTGTGTTAATTATTAGGTGTTATATTTTGAGATTAATTTGTAACTGAAATTTCTCAGTCGGGAGGCCTTAATCTGATTAAAGTACCTATCAAACGTGGTCGTCTCTAATTTTTTGTAAGTATTTACAGAGGAGACGCTGGTGTCCCTATTTCTCGCTATTCCTTCGTATTGCGACCCGGTACTGACATTTACCCTCACCAGCGCCTACGAAAAAGCCAAGTGCCCTGACCAGTTGCATTTTGCGGTAGTGGATCAAAGCCCTTTGGGCGCGGCATACCCGGTGCCTGCCTGCATCCCTGCCGGCCAGGTGAGTTACGTCAAAATTGAGGCATCTCAGGAGCGTGGCTGCTGCTGGGCGCGCGGCGTCACCATGTCTTTGTACCGCGATGATAGACTGGTACTTCCAGCTCGACTCGCACATGCTGTTTGAGCAAGACTGGGATGCGACACTGGTGCAAAAAATGCAGGCCTGCCGACAGTATTCAAACAAGGCAGTGATCAGCAGCTATCCTGCTCCTTTCCGTTTTGTCGATGGTGTAGCGACAATCGACACAGTTGCCAATCCGGTCAGAGCAGCGGTAGTGCTGCCAGGCGAGACCTTTCACCCCAAACACCCCTTTTTCAAATTTAAGTCGAGACTCCTGGAGGGTGCCGGCGCGGTGCAGGACTACCACATTGCGGGGGGCTGCTTGTTTGCACCGGGCGAGTTTGTGCGCTGGATACCGAACGATCCGTTCTTGTACTCCAGCGAGGAAGAGCAAAACATTGCCCTGCGCCTGTACACCCGGGGCTGGGACATCTACCACGTGGCCGATATGCCGATCTACCACCTCTACAACGTGGAGCCAGAAAAAACCGGCACCGAGCGGCGCCCCCTGCACTGGGACGTGGTGGCCGGTGCGACCGAAAAACCCAAATGGTGGGCCCAAGACCGGCGTGCAAAAAAGCGCCTGTCTACCCTGGTGTGGGGCGACTCGCGCAAGCTGGGCATCTACGGCTTGGGCACCAAGCGCAGCTTGGTTGAATATGCCGAGATGTGCGGCATCGACTACGCCGCGCGCACGCTCTCAGCGAAAGCCTTTGACGGGCCGTGGGAAATAGCCCCCACGGCAGCAAGCTCAAGCAGCGATGTCAGTGCAACCAGCGATGCCAGTGCTGTCGGCAGCACCAACGAGGCCAACAGGGCCTAGCCGCCCGCTCAGGCCCCGCCCGACTGGGCAATGTCGCAGCTCTCGTAGCTGAGTTTGACGGTGATTTGCCTGCGCACGGGGCGCAGTTGCCACTGGCTGGTGAGCAATGGGTTCAGAAAGTCGCGCAGCAAAGGCGGGCGCGGGTTGCTAAAGTACAGCTCGCTGTTGCCAGAGATCTCGCTCATGGCGCACAGGCCCACGTCTTCCCAATGGCTGCACACCTGGATGACGCAAGGGGCATGGGTGTAGCCTTGGGAGAGCAGGGACATGGCTCGGTGGTAGCCATTGTTGAGCACCAAGCGGTCACCATAGCGCACGACATTCAGCACATTGGTGCTAAAGCCTACGCCTATGACGATGGCAGCTTGCGCATGGCCGCTGCGCCGGTAGCCCTGGATGTTGGCCACGGGCACCAACTGTGCGCCCAAGTAGCGCAGGTCATGGCTGTCAGAGTGAAACACATATTCACCCCGGGCCTCGCGCCCTAGCACGCACTGGCCATGCGCCGGGGCCAGGGGCAGGCACATCCTGGCCAGCGCGGCAGGGCGCATTTTGGGCGCTATATGTGTTTTAAGCGCCTGCACGGTGGACAGCGTCAGGTCAAACTGCGAGCACACCAACTGTGCCAAAGGCACCATGCCAAAGGCAATCGGCACTGACGAGAAGGTGGCGGCAAAGCTGTCGAGCTGGGTGAGTTTGTCGATATGCGGCTGCATGCTGCGCGGCAGGGGTAGCACCTGGGGTTTGTCGGCCACTGCGGCTTCGCTGCTGCGCAGCGTGTCGTAGTGCTTGGCGGCGGTGCGCCACATGTCGGCTGTGTCGCTCTCGTCCCTTTCACGGCCACCCACCGCACGCAGGCGCACAAACTGGATAAAGGAACCCAGACGGCTGGCACCCATGAGGTGCAACTCCGCGTCCAGGACACTGCTGTCTAAAGTGGGTGATTGGGTAGGGGATTTAGTGGCCGACACGCTGCTTACCTCACAACACAAAATGTAAGCCGCTATTGTAGTGAGCGTGGGTAGTGTGCCCGGTAGCGGGCAAGCGGGACGCAGCCAAGAGCACGCGCCGCAGCCCTATTGCACGGCTACTGCCCGGTAGCCGTTACACCGCAGCCGACCAAAAAGGTTACGGTGGAGCCGGTATTGAAGACGGGGATGATCAAACCGGTGCTCTGTAGTGTAAGAACGTCTGGCGCAGCAGGGCAAGTTGCGGTGCCCGTGGTGCCGGTGCAAGTCACTGCCGTACAGCTCAGCCCGGGCACAGCAGGGTCTTTGACTACCGAATTGGGTGCGTTGGCAGGACCCAAGTTGGCCACGGTCACGGTGTAGCTGGTGGTGCTGCCCGCAAGCAAACTGGTCACTCCATTGGTCTTGGTCACCGTGAGTACGGTAGATGGGCCCACATTGGTGAGCACAGCCGCCGTGTTGTTAGCCGCATTGGTGTCCGCAGTGCCGGTCGCAGGTGCCACGGTCAAGGTGTTGGTCACGGTAATGGCCGTTGCCTGTGGGCTAACCAGCGCTGTGACCGTGATGGTGCATTGTGCCCCCGCAGGCGCATTGCCAAAGGTACCTGTAATTCGAGTGGCACCGCCCACCACGGCAGATGCCGTGGTGCAAGTGCCACCGCCTGTGGCAGCCGCAGTGATACTCAGTACGGGAGTCATCAGCGTGGGCAAGGTGTCCGTGAAGGTCACCGTGCCGGTACCCCCCACAGTCGAATTGGTGATGGTCAGTACATACTGATGGGTTTGGTTACCGTAGGTAGACAGGGTGCTGGTGGTCGTGACACCGCAAATGCCTTGGCACTGTGACTTGACGGCTGAGAAATCTGTACCTACCTTGAAGCTGGCCGTTGCGGCGGCTGCGTTGGCACCCGCGGTGGTATTGAGCGCTGCGACGGCGATGGTGTTGACGTAGGGGGTTGTCACTGCCGTGGCCGATACCGTCAAGGAAATAGTACATCCCCCTGCTGGGATGCGCCCACCCGCAGCAAACGTCACGGTGGTTTGCCCAGCAGTTGCCGTAATCACGTTGGTCACAGTAGCGTTCGAAGCGCATGCACCTGCATTGAGGTTGGGTGTGGTCGCTATCACCATGCCGGCGGGTAGAGTGTCGACAAAATTGGTAAGTAACCAAAGCGGGGCAGGATTGATATTGTTGAGGGTAATTTGCAGAGTTGTGGTTCCCGTAATGCCAGGTTGGTATGCCGGATTAAAAGCTTTTGAGACGGTAGGAACCGCAGCGGCAGGCGAGCAGTTGCCCATATCCGTCACGCCGTAGACACTTTGATTGTCTAGCAGTGTGGTGACTCCGTTTGAAGTGTTCACGGAGGAGGTAACTAAGGTGACCGTGTTAAAACCAATATAAGTTTGCCCGTTAGCAGGGTTGACTGCTGCGCCCCAAAGTTCGACGACGCTGGTGTCCAACGTTAATGTTTGTGTTGCGCGCGCATAGGTCGCTGAAAGAGGGTTGAGATCGATAGACCAAATGCTGTTTGGAACCGTATTGCTGGCAATGAACGATTGTCCCGACGGCGCAGTGAACATATCCCCGCTGATACCTAAAGCAGGGTTGGTGTTGCTGCCGATAGTGAGAATTTGGGTCCAACTTACCAATACCGAGGGCGTAAATTGGGTCACCCTACCCACATATTCCCGCTGCGTCGCTAAAGCGCCGTTTGTGGTGTAGTAAAGATACAAGTTACCTGGGCCACCAGCTCCGACCATAGTTGCACCCAAGACTTGGAATGTATTTGTAACCAAGGCAGTCGTTGGAATAACACCTAGCGAGGTGTCAACTTGGGTATTGAGGTTGTAGGAATGCAAGGTGCCGTCAGCGCGATTTGAGTAATAAAGCAGGCCCGATCCGGGGTCGCCCGCCAAGGCGTTGCCATTGCCTGCCAACGTCACCGCCGGATTCAGGTTAATCCATCGATTCGTGGTCGTGTTGAAATACCGCAAAGAAGTCGCTGCTGCTGCGGTATCGTTGTTGTTGTTATCAATGGTAGCCCACATGGCGGTACAGCCCGTTTGGGCCCACACCGAACTTGGCACAAGCATCAGCCCAGTAACAACAAACGTTAGGCAAGTGAGTATTCGCTGAACGTGTGAAAATATAGTAGCAAACATCGACTAATTGTAATGTTATTACTCTACATCTACCCTGGATTTTTGTGGCTTTGCTAAAGATGCGTGACTTCTATCACGCAGGTTGTCAGAAATTTGACACATCAGCCACCCCTCGGGTACACCGAAGATTAGGTACGCTGGACTAGAAAAAAACCAACAATTCGCCAGCGGCGACCCGGCGCGGCTCTAATAAAGGTGAGTGGCATGCATTTGTTTGCAGGATTGGCGACCAGTGCTGGTTTAGCAGCTGGTTTGCCAGTTTGTATGCGCTATGAAAAAAATAGCTGCTCCCGCAATATTCTAATGGTCTGCAGACCAATTAGCATCTTAAAACAGTCCGAAAACAGCATGTTTTCCGACTTTTTGATGCTTCGCAGGCTGCCGCGTCTGCCAGAGGCGCGTTAAATTATGCGAATTTACAAAATTTGTGAAAATAAAGCATTTTTTAGGATGAATAAGTGTTTTATTTTAGGAAAAATTGATTTTTATGGTGTAAATAGTAATATATATTGTATTTTATTAGATGCAAAGGTGTGCCGATGCGGCCTACTGTAGCCATTGCGCAAGCCGCGCTGCGCTAGCCACGGCACAGTCCGCAGCCCAAAGCAACCTAATTCACGCCAATCGCTCTGGCGTGTAGCGTGCGCTCGCCCTGGTAGCGTGCACTTACTTATTGCCCCGACGCAGTCACCCCGCAAGTCATTACAAACTCCACTCGGTTAGCCGGCGGCGAGGCTACGGGCGTGGGCGGCAGGTTCGGAATCACAATGCCTGCGCCTTGCAGCAACGCGATGGTGGTTGCGGTGGCTGCGGGGGTGGGGCATACCGCGCTGCCAAACCGGGTACACGTCACCGTGGTGCACGACAGACCCGCAGCTATCGGGTTTTGAAAGGTGGCGCTGACCGCTGGCAACGAACCAAAGTTGGCAATGGTAATGGTGATGGTGAAGGCCGTGGTGCTGCCCGAAGCTACCGTGGTGGTGCCGTTGGTTTTGGTAATGGCCAAGTTCACGCTGCCCAATAAGCGCACGTCTTCTTGCGTGGAGCTGCCCGAGGCGTCATTGCTGCCAGGGGCTACCGTGGTAGTGCCCGCATAAGTTGTGCCCGGGGTAACTGGGGCCGTAGCGGTGGTACGCAGCGGATCCAGATAGCCTGCTGTGGCAGAATTTTGGAACGGGAAGTTCAAGGTAGGCGTTACGCGGGCGCCATTGACCACGATGGTCACCGTGAAGCTGACTGTGGAGCCAGGTGGTAAGAGATAAGCGTTGGCCAGCAGATTGCTGCCTGGGGTGCCTACCATCAGGGCGCCGGTGCCCGGGCCGGTATGGGCGATGGATATCAGGTACTGTGCGGTGTTGTTTTCAGGCAACGTCACGACAGGCGTGGTGGTCAGCTTGTTCACTCGCGGCAGAGGCAAACAGTTGGTGTCGATGCTTTGTGTGGTGGGCGCAATGGGTACTGTGGCCGCCGCGCCACCACCAGAGGCCTGTGGTAGGCGATAGTGACCGCCGTGGTGGTACTGCCGGGAAATGTTTGTCCACCCGCCCAGCCACTTGGCTTTGCGGGGCTTCTACGTGCGCTATTGTCCAGTTGCGGTCACGCCGCAATTGACCACTAACGTTGCTGTAGATCCAGACGGAAAAGCCGGGCCGATGGCAATGCCAGCAACCAGGTTGGCAAACGGAAAACTGGCGGCCGGGCACATGTTTACAGCCGTGGAGGTGCAAGTAACGGTACCGCAGCTCAAGCCTGCCGTAGGCGTGTCTTTGACCATCGCACCAGCAGCAGAATCAGGCCCAGCGTTGCTGGCCGTAATTGTGTAGGTGACGGTATTGCCGGCCACGACAGTCGTCACGCCGTCTGATTTGGCGATGCTGAGATTGGCAGCCAATTTGCGGTTAACGAACGTGCAGACAATGTTGTTGCCTGAGGCGGTCGCAGCACCGTTAAGCAGTACGCTGCCTCCGGCTGTTCCGTTGACAGTAGGGGTTGCGGAGCCTACCCCTAAGCCTACGCAGGCAATACTCTCAAGGCTGTAGCCAAATGGTGCGGACTCAGTAATGGTTGTAGCTACGTTGGGGTTGAGCAGGGCCTCAGACTGGGAGTCTTTTGCGGTGCCAGCCACAGTGGTGGTAACCGGTTGGGTCACCCAACCATTGTCGCCAGTGAAGGTGAATGTACCGGTGCCTCCATTAGAGATTTTGCGCACCGTGACCGACGGTACGTTGGAGTCCGCTGGGATGAAGGTATAGGAGTTTTGGCGTTGGCATGCGGCACCCGTATTTACGCAACCTGCTGAGCCGATAATGTTACCGCCAACCATGGAGAAGCTGGTAATGGGAGCGGCGGCATAGTGCGCATACGCCTCGTATTGGTTGCCGGTACCAATACCTGCTTGCACATCGGCAGAGTTAACATGGTCAAAACGGAGCCCACCTGCCACTGGCGTGCCTGGCACCAAAGTGGTGGTCACGGTGCCCAAGGTCACTGAACTTGCGCCTGTGAATTCTATAAATTCCCTCACACCATTCACCACGCCATTACCGTCAACGTCTTGCGCACTGGCCACCATGCCATAGACGGTGGTAGCTGTTAAGGTACCTGTTAGTACAAATTGAAAATCAAATTTGACATAACAAGTAGTGTTTGCGTTCGCAGCAGCCGTGCCTGCGCAGGTAATGACGGGTTGAAAGCGTGGCGCATTCGCTGTGTTGTCATCCAGGTTGGTCAATGTGCCGGCTGAAATACCCGCACCAGCAGGGCTAAATACCGCCAGGGTGACTAAAGCGTCAATGCCAGGTAACACAGTGGCGTAACGGTATACCGCGCCTTGGGTTAAGGCTGTGCCTGAGCTTAAAGTAGCAGGGCCTGTGAAGTTAAGAAATGTTTGCGCTTGGGCTAGCGTAGGCATCAGGATCACCGAGGCTAACACCAATAAGCCGCCAAGCAAGCGCAAAAGACCCTTGCGCCGCAACAAGCCAAAAGCCATTTGGGGAACAGATGGAATCATAATTCAAGAGCTTTTTGGTGGGTAAAGAGGATTGACGCGGGCAATCTTCTAGATAATTTAGATTAGTATTTAATCATTCATTGTACTGCACTGTTAGTTTGAGGCGGGATTAGTTCAGGTCAAGAATCCCCAATGGATTACGCTGGTTCCAGCTGTTTAAAGAAATTAACGTAAAACATACTTTTGGATTAATTTGTAATTTCTAAAATTGAAAGTTGATTATCGGCGGCTGGCCACGCACGGCCCGTTACGGTTTCACTGTTGAAATTGGCGCTGATGGGGCGCTGAGGTACATCGGCAAATTTGATTTTGGATGTGCTGAGGCCAGCTCCGGTAGCTGGCAGGCCGGGTATGGGCTTTTGGTTGTCAAAAGTGAGGGTGTCGCGCTGTAGATCGAAGTAGCCGCGCGGTCGGCTGAGGGTGACCACGGAGCCTTTGCCGGCGACTGCGTCTTTGTCCGCATCGGCGATGCGCTCTGCGCGCAGGTGGACGATGCTGCTTGCCCGGGGGAAGGGGCTGCGGTAAATGTGGGTGGTGGCGTAGCCAGAAGCCGTGATGACGAATTCATAGGGCCTGCCTCTTTGCACGTCAAACGGGCCCCACAGGCCGCTGGGGCCTACGGTTTTGCGGTAGCCGGGCAGGCTCAGGCGTTCGCCGGTTTTGGCATCGGTGGGGTAGACCTCCAGCAACGCCCCAGGTATGGCCAGGTTGTTCACAAAATTGCCGCTGGAAGGGTCGTCTGATTTCACGCCTAAACCGGTGATTTGGCCCGACAGGGTGATGCGGCTCTCAATCTCAATGGTCAGGGTGCGCGGGGCTTGGCCGGTGATGAATTTGTATGCGGCCTCAAAGGCGGCGGGGCTGAAGGAGGTCTCGCGGTGGTCGATGCGGGGGATGACGATATTGGTCGCACCTTTGAGCTCAGGGCCTGCAAAGGTGACGAAGGTGGGCGTGCCTTTTTGGCCGATCCACAGCCCGTCGGGCTGGGCGAATTTGTCGTTGTTGTCGCTGCGGATGGTGGCCCATCGCACGCCGGGTGTGCGCTCGTTGCCTTTGGGGCCGGTAACCTCGTCGCCAGCGGCGTTTTTAGCTGCATTGAGGGCCTTGAGGAAGGGGCCTGTGCCCGAAAACTCATTGCCTTCACGAAAGCCCGGTATGGCCCACACGCCGTGGTTGGGCGTACCGCCCAAAATAGCGTGGCTGACGCTGGCTGCGCCGCCGCCGTTTTGGATGTAGTTGCGCACCGCGTTGCCGCCGCGCGAGTTGGCCATCAGCACCACTTGCCTGGCACCGGTGCGTTGCAGCACTTTGTCAACCTCGGCCTTAAGGTGGGCCATGTGCTCTGCCGTGGAGGTGCGGCCAGCTTGAGGCTTGCTGTCGTCGTCACGGGCCAGCGGGTAGGGCACGTTGATGGCGTGCAGCTGATCGCGCGGCCAGCCATTGCTTTCAAAGCGCCAAATGGTGGTTTGCCACAGCGCGGCGCTGTCGCCATTGCCGTGCACAAAGACAATCGGTGGCGTGCTGGCTAGCTGCGTTTCATACGATGGCTCTCTGGGTGTGGGGGGTGTCGTGCCGCAGGCACCGAGTAAAGCTGCCAAGCACAGGCTAAACAGGTAACGACGGATGAACATAAGCAGCCTTTATGTATAAAAATGCACTGCTAGCCCAATGAAATATTGCGGGAGCAGCTATTGAATACGTAGCGTAGATGGTAGCGGTAATTACGTCTACGCTCACTTACCCGCAGTACCGCGTTGGCGGATTATGCAAACACTCCGGCGGTGTCCTGCATGCGCGCACTCACCTCGCCCAGGTGTTGCATGCTGTCGCCATAAGTCATCTCCAGCTGGGTGAGCTTTTTAAAGTAATGGCTGACGATGTATTCATCGGTCACACCGATGCCGCCGTGCAGTTGCACTGCCTGCTGGCCGACAAAGCGCATGCTCTGGCCTAGCTGGTACTTGGCCTGGGCCATAGCGCGGCGGCGCTGGGGTGCGCCGTCACCCATTTTGAGGGCGGCAAAAAAGGCCATGCTGCGCCCCAGTTCCAGCTGCATCTTCATGTCGGCCACGCGGTGGCGCAGGGCCTGGAAGCTGCTGATGACCTGGTTGAACTGCTTGCGCACGTTCATGTATTCCACGGTGATCGCCATGGTTTTGTCCATCACGCCCACGGCCTCGGCGCAGGCGCAGGTGATGCCGATGTCTACGGCCAGCTCCAGCGCCAAAAGGCCGTTGGCTGTGAC
Source organism: Polaromonas sp. (assembly GCA_031390175.1). Taxonomy (GTDB): domain Bacteria; phylum Pseudomonadota; class Gammaproteobacteria; order Burkholderiales; family Burkholderiaceae_C; genus JAAFIP01. The sequence goes on along the minus strand of JANMTF010000034.1, from coordinate 1,031 downwards.
TAGCTGGGCTGGGGCGGCTTGCAATGTGATGTCGGCCGCGCGCGAGCCGTCTTGGCAGCCGTAGCTGCGACTGCTCACGCCCGCTGCACCACGCTCTACCAAGAACAGTGCCATCTGGCTGCCCAGCATGGCGGGCATGAGGTAAGCATCGGCGTGGTCGCCAATGGGCACCAGGTTTTTGCTACCAGTTACCGTGTAGCCAGCGCCTGCTTGCACGGCTTTGGCATCGCATACCTCTATGCGGTAGCGCGCTTTGCGCTCCTGGTGCGCTAGCACAACGATGGCTTGGCCGCTGGCGATTTGGGGTAGCCATTGTTTTTTGAGCGCCTCGGGGGCATGGTTTTCCAGCACCGGGCCGCTGATGAAGGCCTGCGCGAGGGGTTCGAGCACCAGGCCACGCCCCAGCTCACCCAGCACCACCAGGCACTCCACCGGGCCCATTCCCATGCCGTCGTATTGCTCGCTGATGCACAGGCCCGTCAGGCCCAGATCGGCCAGCTCGGTATACGCAGCACGGTCAAAACCACCAGCTTTTTCTATGCTGCGGCGGCGCTCGAAGGTGTAGCCTTTGTCAACGTACTTGCGCACCGCGTCACGCAGTTGCTCTTGGTCATCAGAAAAATCAAAGTCCATGGTGTTGCTCTTTTCTATATCTGTGTGTTGCTAACTTAATTGGTAGGGTCAGGGGAGGGGGAGGGGATTTTTTGAACGCAGAGGGCGCGAAGGTTACGCAGAGAACGCAGAAGGGGGCAGAAAGAAAACCAAAGGAAGAAAAGGAAGAAAAGGAAGAAATAAAAGACAAAGAAGAAAAATGTATAAAATTAAAAATTCAAAAAATTCATTCAAAACTACAAATTCTGTTTTTGAATTTTTGGTTTTACTTTTGTATTTTCTTTTTTGCGCCCTTTGCGAAACCTTCGCGCCCTCTGCGTTCAAAAAATCCCCGCTCCTTCCCCCGTTCCCTCCTTGTATTCAAACATTCAACCCAGTACCACCTGCGAGACGATATTGCGTTGCACTTCATTGCTGCC
>JANMTF010000006.1:0-23609 GCA_031390175.1 Polaromonas sp. | reverse complement strand
AATTAAAACTACAAACAACAAACAACGTGCCACTACAAACTATTTTGACTTTCGACCCAAAAAATGACCTAAGTGCTTGAATTCATTGGAGCGCCCAGCCGGGGAAATCGGAAATCGGGTGGGGAAGTGTCGAACCTGAGTTGCCTCACGGCTGAACGACACCTTCGGCAACGATACCAGCATACGCATGCTCTCGTACTTGCCGCTGGCGCATATTTTTGAACGTTGTTTCATTGAGTGTTTGTCGCTCTACGATGGCAGGCAACATGTATTTTTCGCTGAATCACTGGAAACTTTTGCGCAAGACCTGCAACGTGCGCGCCCTACATTTTTCATATCCGTGCCGCGCCTGTGGATGAAGTTTCAGCAAGGTGTGTTTGCCAAAATTCCACCCGAAAAGCTGGACCGCTTGCTGGGCATTCCCATCATCGGCAAGCTGGTCGCGCGCAAAATTCTGCGTGCTTTGGGGCTGGACCAGGTCAAGCTGGCGGGCAGCGGATCAGCGCCTTTACCGGCAGAGTTGATCGTCTGGTACCGCAAGCTGGGCCTGAACCTGCTGGAGGGCTACGCGATGAGCGAAGACTTTGCTTACTCGCACATATCTACCGATCAATTCAAAGCGCCCGGCTATGTGGGCGTGCCCTATCCGGGGGTAGAGATACGCATTAACGCGGACCGCGAGATAGAAATCAAGTCGCCTGGCCAAATGGTGGGCTACTACAAGCGCCCCGACCTGGATGCTGAATCTTTCACCACAGACGGCTTCTTTAGAACCGGCGACCTGGGCGAGCGCCTGCCTAACGGCCTGCTCAAACTCACCGGTCGCTCCAAAGAACTGTTCAAAACCGCCAAAGGCAAGTACGTGGCCCCCGCGCCTATTGAAAACCGCATCAATAACCACCCGATGGTTGAAAGCAGCATGGTCTCAGGTTTGGGCCAGGCCGCCGCCTATGGGCTGGTAGTGTTAGCCGAGGATGTACGCCCCAAAATAGGTGAGCCGGCAGTGCGCGCACAGGTCACGGCAGCCATGACCGAGCTGCTGCACCAGGTCAACGCCAGCGTGGCCGACTACGAACACCTGCAAATGCTGGTCCTCGCCCGCGAGCCATGGTCGATAGACAACGGCTGCCTGACCCCCACCATGAAGATCAAACGCAGCCGCATTGAGGCCGATGTGGCACCCGAAGTCGAAGCCTGGTACGCCGCGCAGGGTACCGTGCTGTGGGCCTGACAGGCCGCGTAGGCCCTCGCGAGGTGTACCATTCAATCATCCTTGAAAGAGACACTGACCGTGCAAGTCGCCGCCACTCACTGCTTTCGCTTTGAGCACTTCGAAGTTCTGCCTGCCCGTCGCCAAATATTGGTAGCAGGGCAAGCAGTCCCGCTGGGAGCGCGGGCCTTTGACCTGCTGCTGGTATTGATTGAACACCGCGAGCGCATGCTGGGCAAAGACGAGCTGCTGACGCTGGTGTGGCCCGGCTTGGTGGTGGAAGAGAACAACCTCACCGTGCAAATCTCGGCGCTGCGCAAGCTGTTAGGCGCCGATGCTATCGCCACGGTGGCGGGGCGGGGCTATCGGTTTGTCCAACCCGGACTTGAAATTCAAAAACTTGGGGCGCTGCCGGACTTCAGCCCGGCCTTGGTATTACCCATCCCCGCTGCGCCAAATCCACTTGCATCGACAGCCGATTCGCCAGCTGCGCAGCACAGCAAGCCATCTGCCACATCTGACGATGGCTTGGCTTTGCCAGAAAAACCGTCGATTGCCATCTTGCCGTTTGTCAATATCAGTGGCGACGCAGAGCAGTCGTATTTCACCGACGGCCTGACCGAAGACATCACCACCGACCTGTCGCGCTTTCACAGCCTGTTTGTGATCGCGCGCAACTCGGCGTTCAGCTACCGGGGCAGCGCGGTCGATGTGCGCCAGGTTGCCCGGGAGCTTGGCGTGCGCTACGTGCTGGAGGGCAGCGCCCGGCGTTCGGGCGCGCGCGTGCGGGTGAACGCCCAGTTGATCGATGCCATCACCGGAAACCACCTCTGGGCCGACAAATACGACCGCGTGATCGAGGATGTTTTTGACGTGCAGGAAGAACTGACACAAAACATCGTCGCCGCTATTGCCACCCAGGTACAGATGACCGAGCTAAACATTGCGCGCCGGTTGCGCCCGGGCAACCTGCGCGCGCACGACATGGCGATGCGCGCCAACGCCAATAACGTAGAGGCGCATCGTCGCAACGACCGCACGCTGTGGAACCGGGCGCTGGACGAGGCCCGTCAGGCATTGGCCTTGGACGGCAACAACCTGTTGGCGCATTTGGTGATTGCAGAAATACAGACAGAAAACGTGGGGGTGCCCCAGTTTGCCGGTGGCGATATGAGGGCTGACTGGAAAGAAGGCATCGCCTCTGCGGGCAAGGCCATGGACCTCGACCCTGCCGACAGCCGGGCCTACGGTTGGGCCGGTTTTCTAATGGCCCTGGCGGGTTTTTACGACCAGGGCCTAGCCTATGCGCGCCAGGGCTTGGCATTGAATCCCAACGACTGCATCACACTTTCCAACCTGGCTGGGACGGAGGTGTGGTCTGGTGAGTATCAGGCAGCCCTGGCCCACGTCGCCGTTGCCGAGCGGCTCAGCCCGCGCGACCCCAATCGATTCCACTTCAATGCCTGCCGCGCATCGGCCTGCTTCTTCCTGCGAGATTTTGAGGCGGGTATCGCGTACGCGACCGAATCCGTTCGGGAGGCTCCGCAGTCAGTCATGTCGCAGATGAGCCTGACGCTGGTCGCCGTGGGTGCTGGGCAAATTGAGCGGGCCAAAACAGCGTTTGAAACCATCCGCATGCTCAGCCCCGCCTACGCGCATCGCGCCTTGACGCAGGATGCGCCGCTGCGCAAGAGCGAAGACCGCCAGCGCGTCACCTTGGCCGCCCGCATCGCCGCCGGGCTGGAAGAGCCTGAACGAGCGGCCGAGCTGCATTCATCGCGCATAGCCTTGCGCCCTTGATAAACCTGCCCGTTGCAGAACACCTCCCAGGTTGCAATCGATGGAAACGTCCAGGATGACGATGCGCCGGGGTTGCCAGTCACCATCGTAGACTTTGTACGCCTCGCCCCGGGCAAGGTAGCGGGTGCCTGCCGCATCCAGCGCCGGCTTCACGTTTTTTACAAAGTCTTGGTAACGGGCCATATCCCGGATTTCCACATCAAAAGTGACATGTGCATTCATAGGGAGCTCCTTTTTTGCTCGGGTCGTTTCGCCAAATTTCCGGATCTGCGTCGACATACATTTCAACCAAAATGCCGTCAGGATCTTTGACGTAAATCGACTGGCTCACGATGTGGTTACGGGTGAACGAAAATTCGATGCCCAGCGCGCGCAAACGCGCGGCGTGAGATTGAAGCTGCGCAAGCCCATCGCCTATCTTGAAAGCGACATGGGCCAGCCCCAAGCCTTCGGCTACAACACCTGTGCCTGTGGGAGCCTCTCGGAGGCCCAAATCATGATGGTTGTCGCCAAACGAGAAGAACACCATCTCGGCGCCCACGATTTTTCGCTCTGCCTCACCGAGTCGGGCCACCTCGGAGATGCCAAGTACCGACTCGTAGCAAGGCACTGAGCGCGCCAGCGACGACACGCTGAGGACTACGTGCCCGAGTTTTCTGTTAGCGTAGGCGGCCATGGTCATTCCAGTTTGATGTTGGCTTCGGTGATCACTGTGCGCCAGCGGGTCTGCTCGGACTTCAGATAACTTCCCAACTCAGTGGGCGTACTACCCACAGTTGACGCACCGTTTTTGGCAAAGAATTCGCGAAACGCCTGGGACTGAACCGCCTTCACGCTGGCCGCGTTGAGCCGAGTCAACACGGGGGGCAGGAAGCCCCGCGGGTGCCATCAGACAAAACCAGGCGCGCACAACGTACTCGGGGTAGTTGGACTCCGTAAAGGTTGGAACATCAGGCAGCAGCGACGAGTGTTGATTGCCAGATACAGCCAGGGCCCGCAATTTTCCAGACTTGACGTGATCCGTCATCGTGATCAGCGGGAAGAGTGTGGCATCAACATTGCCGGCCAGCAAATCTGTCTGCCAACCGGTTGCGCCGTAAGGAACGTGCGTGAGCGACGTGCCTGTAATTTTCTGAAGCCATTCGCCCGTCAGATGCTGGAACGAACCAACCCCTGTGCTGGCATAGGTGATCTTGCCTGGCTTGGACTTGGCAAGCGCGATGAACTCAGCCAGGTTTTTGACCTGCACGTTTGAATTGACATAGAGCACCCAAGGGTGTTCTCCCAGCAGGCTAATCGGCGCAAAGTCCTTTTCTATGTTGTACAGCGGGCGGTCATACAGCCGGGGGTTGGCAGCCATGTTGGAAGGCTGCACCAGGGCCAATGTATAACCATCGGCGGGCGCTTTGCTCAATGCCTCAATTGCCAACATTTGAGAAAATCCTGGCTTGTTGTCGACCACTACAGGCTGCCCCAACTCCAGCGAAAGTTGGGCAGCGAATTGCCTTGCTTCTACATCCGGCCCCGCTCCTGCCGGTACGCCGACAAGAATTTTGATGGGTTTGTCCGGGAACGTTTGCGCAATTGCAGGGCCAGTGGCGCCGACTGCGACTACAGCGGCGGCAATGGCGATCATCGAGAGGGATTTTCTGCGGTCCACGGGAGTCTCCAGTGGGGTTGAGGATTCAGGAATTTCCTGACCGCTTTGCGTCCGCAAGGCGATGAACCCACTGTGCCCCGCGAGGAGGTGCCCCGTCCTTAAGAATTGCTAAAAAATCGCTAAACCTTGCTAAATGATCCGCCTGCGGCTTGATGGCGGACCAAGGAAGTGGGCGAGAGGGGGATCAAGTGACCCAACGCAGCCGCATCGAGGCCAGTGTGGCCCCGAAGGTCGAAGCCTGGTACGCCGCGCAGGGTACGGTGCTGTGGGCCTGACGGGCCGCAGGCTTTAGCTGACTGTCCCGTGACCCTATAGCTACATTAATAATAGCTGCTCGCGCAATATTCTATTGGGCTACCGCTTATTTTGACTAGAAATTTAGCGTCTTCACGCCGCTGGCCGTGCCCAGCAAGCACACCTGCGCTTTTTGCATCGCAAACACGCCCACCGTCACCACACCCGGCCATTGGCTGACTTGCATTTCAAAGGCTACGGGGTCTTTGATTTGTAAACCCAGCACGTCAATGATGTGCTGGCCGTTGTCGGTCACCAGCGGTGCGCCGTCTTTCAAACGTACTTTGGCGCTGCCACCCATGGCAGCAAACTGGCGCATCAACTGCTTGGCGGCCATGGGGATCACCTCGACCGGCAACGGGAAGGCCCCCAGTACATCGACCAGCTTGGACTCGTCGGCAATGCAGACGAAGCGCTTGGCCATCGCCGCGACAATCTTCTCGCGCGTCAATGCCGCGCCGCCGCCCTTGACCATATGCCCTGCGTGGTCGATCTCGTCGGCACCGTCGATGTAGACCGATAGCTCGGTCACGTCGTTGCTGTCAAATACCGGGATGCCCAGCGCCTTGAGCCGCTCGGTAGACGCCACGGAGCTGCTGACCGCGCCCAGGATGTCGTTTTTCATCGTCGCCAATGCGTCGATAAATTTGTTGACCGTAGAGCCCGTGCCTACGCCTACAATTTCACCTTTGACCACATACTGCAATGCGGCCAGGCCCACTTGGGTTTTGAGTTCGTCTTGTGTCATAAGTTGATAATTTTGCGGGACTGTCCAACCGTACTCGGTTGCTCTGTCCTCAACTAACTAGTGTATCCAATGTCCCTTATCCCCTACCAGCTTGCCCGTCCCTTTTTATTTGGCCTGGATCCCGAAGCCGCCCACGACCTGACCATGGCCAGCCTGGCGCGCACCCAGTGCACGCCGCTGGCACTGGCCTACACGCAGGCACGGGTGAGCGACCCAGTCACCATTGCGGGCTTGCAGTTTCCCAACCGCGTAGGCCTGGCCGCAGGGCTAGACAAAAACGCCCGCTGCATTGACGGGCTGGGGGCGATGGGCTTTGGCTTTGTGGAGGTGGGCACCGTCACGCCACTGGCGCAGCCCGGTAACCCCAAGCCGCGCATGTTCCGCCTGCCTGAGCAAAATGCATTGATCAACCGCCTGGGCTTTAACAACGGCGGTCTGGAGGCCTTTGTGGCCAATGTGCAGCGCTCCGCCCTGTACAAGAGCATGCAAAAAAACCAAAGCACACCGCGCATGCTGCTGGGCCTGAACATCGGCAAAAACGCCGCTACGCCTATCGAGAACGCCACCAGCGACTACCTGACCTGCCTGGCGGGCGTGTACCCGTATGCCGACTACATCACCGTCAACATCAGCTCGCCCAACACCAAAAACCTGCGCGCCCTGCAAAGCGACGAGGCGCTGGACGGCCTGCTGGGCGCGCTGGCCGCACGCCGCGCACAGCTGGCAAACCAGCACGGCAAAAACAAACCCATCTTTTTGAAAATTGCACCCGATTTAGACAGCGAGCAAATCAAGGTCATCGCTGCGACTTTGAAACACCACAAAATTGACGGCGTAATTGCCACCAACACCACCCTCTCGCGCGAGGCCGTCAAAGGCCTCCAGCACGCCGAGGAAGCAGGCGGTCTGAGCGGGGCACCAGTTTTAGAAGCCAGCAATGAAGTGATTCGCCAGCTGCGCAAAGCCTTGGGCATGAGCTACCCGATCATCGGCGTAGGCGGCGTGATTACCGCGGAAGATGCCGTGAGCAAAATAAAAGCCGGAGCAGATTTGGTTCAAATCTACACCGGCTTGATTTACAGCGGGCCAGCTTTGGTAAAAAGCGCTGCCCTGGCTCTGAAAAATATGGCTAAATAGGCTGCAGCCCTTTAAATTATAGCGGGAGCAGCTATTTTTTTAATAGCTATTTAAAAATACTCTTAGGCTGCCTTGGCAATCGGCGCAATCAGCTCTAGTGCCTTGCGCAAATGTCCCACGGTGCTTTGCACATCGTGCCATTTTTCCAGACCAAACAGGCCCAAGCGGAAAGTGCGGAAGTCGGCTGGCTCGTCGCACATCAGCGGCACACCTGCTGCGGTTTGCAGGCCCAAGGCGAGAAACTTTTTGCTCGACTGGATCTCTGGGTCATTGGTGTAGCTCACTACCACGCCGGGGGCTTTGAAGCCCTCAGCGGCCACGCTGCGAAAGCCGTGCGACTCCAGCAGGGCACGCACTTGCTGGCCCAGCGCCATTTGCTCGTCACGCACCTTGGCCAGGCCGTAGGCTTGTGCCTCCTGCATGTTCTCCCACAGGCGGGTGAGCGCGTCGGTAGGCAAGGTGGTGTGGTAGGCATGGCCACCGCCCTCGTAGGTTTCCATGATTTGCAGCCACTTCTTCAAGTCCATGGCAAAGGTGGTGCTGGTGGTAGCGTCAATGGCTGTACGGGCGCGTTCGCTGAGCATCACCATGGCGCAGCAGGGTGAGCTGCTCCAGCCTTTTTGCGGCGCGCTGATGAGCACGTCTACACCCGTAGCGCGCATGTCCACCCACATGGCACCCGAGGCAATGCAGTCCAGCACAAACAGGCCACCTACGGCGTGCACGGCGTTGGACACGGCCAGCAGGTAGTCGTCGGGCAGCATCAGGCCGGCGGCGGTTTCTACGTGCGGGGCAAATACCACGGCGGGTTTGTCGCGGGCGATGGCGGCAAGCACTTCTTCGATGGGTGCAGGAATCCACGCGGCCTCAAACTGCTCGCTGACGCGGCGGGCCTTGAGCACCGTGTGCTCACTCGGAATGCTACCCATGTCGAAAATCTGCGTCCAGCGGTAGCTGAACCAGCCGTTGCGCAGCACCATGGCTTTTTTGCCGCCCACAAACTGGCGCGCCACCGACTCCATGCCGAAGGTACCGCTACCCGGCACTAAAATAGCGCTGTGCGCACCATAGACTTGCTTGAGCATAGACGAGATACCCGTCATCACGCCCTGAAAACGCTTGGACATGTGGTTCAGAGCGCGGTCGGTGTAGACCACCGAAAACTCTAACAAACCATCGGGATCAATAGCAGGCAACAGACCGGGCATAGCGGCTCCTAGGGGGAAAGAGGAAAAAGGGGGTGTAGGTTATCACACTCGGTACTATTGCTATCGCACAAGCTTGGCAAAGTCACTACCGTGACAACCCAAATACAACACACATTGCGATCTCGGATGAATCCATCAAATAAACCACTCGGGTGGGTGGGTGCCAGGCGGCACAGAGGGCAAAGCCCACTTTAGCTCTGCGCCTGACAGTCGAGCGCTGTGTGTCAAGCCCGTCAATTGCCCAAAACCGCTGGGCTCGGTGTACTGATACGGCTCCGGGCTGAGCTTGGCTATGTTGAAGCCGTTTTCCACGCGCCCCAGGCTGCGCACCCACTGCCCCGTGCGGGCCAAGCTCAGGCGCACATGGCGCGCGCCGCCCTGCTCTTTTTGCTGCACCACCGCTGCCAGCGCGGCAAACGCCATCAGGTAGCCGGTAGCGTGGTCCAGAAGCTGCATAGGCAAGGCGCGCGGTGGGTCGGTAGCCAAGTTAAGCCCGGCGGCGGCAGATTCATCGGCATTGAAGCCCGTGGCCGTTTGCACCAGCGAGTCAAAACCCCGGCGCTGCGCCCACGGCCCTTGGTCGCCATAGGCACTGAGCGATACGTAAACAATGTGCGGGTTGATCGCCGCAACGTCCTCAGGGCCAAAACCCAATGCCTGCAAAGCACCGGGGCGGTAGCCTTGCACAAAGATGTCGGCATGGGCTATCAGTTGGTGCAGCACCGCTTTGCCTTGCGCGGTGCGCAGGTCGAGCTGGGCTGAGCGCTTGCCACGCGAGGTGTCGGCAATGGCCTCGATATTGGGCAGATGCGGCGCGTTGATCAGCAATACATCAGCGCCATATGCCGCCAGTGCGCGCCCGCAGATGGGGCCTGCCAAAATGCGCGTGAGGTCAAGCACCCGCAGACCTTCCAGCGGCAATGCTGCCTTAGCACCTACTGGCTGCGTGGGCACGCTCCAGCGCTGCTTTTGAGAGGCTAATTGGCCACTAGCCCAATGGAATATCGCGGGAGCAGCTATATCATCAATAGCAAATAGCGGCTGCTCGGTCAGTGCTGCCGCATGCGGATGCGACTGCCACTGCGCGTGCGTGCGCAACGCTGCCACCACCAGGCCACGCTCAGCGGCGGTTTGCTCAAAGTCTTCTGCGCGCCAGGCTTGCAGCGCCCGTTCCACATCGGCCTTGCTGGTGTGTTCGCCAGCTTTTAAGCCCAGCAGCGCCAACGCGCCATCGCGGTGGTGCGCAAAATTAGCATGGATGCGCACCCAGCCGTCTTGCGCGCGGTAGGCACCCGAATACTTGTCCCACGCGTCTGGCACCCGCCCATCAATGGCATAGTGGGTACGGCATTCGAGCGCAGCATGCGGCATGTCCACGCTCACAGTATGCGCTTGCATCCCGCGCTGCGCGCCCACTTGGGTAGCGGCCAAAGCAGCCGCCGCAATGCTGGCTTGGGCTGCTGCGCCGACAGCGAACGAAGAAGGCAGCACCGGGTCTTGCCCGGTGAGGGTGGCGCGTTGCAGAGTCTCGGCTGGTAATGCGGCTTGCTGCCAAAGAGCTTCCAATGTCTGCTTTGAACTAACCATGGTCTTTGACTCCAGGCACAAGTACGGCCATGAATTTCCGAGACACTGTCTCGAAAATCTACGCCAATTTAATGCAGCTTCACACCCGTTTTAGCTTGCAATGCTTCCATCGTCACGCCTGGTGCCAGCTCAATGACCTTAAGGCCCACGTCGGTCACATCCATCACGGCCAGGTCGGTAATGATGCGATCCACCACGCCCACGCCGGTCAGAGGCAGAGTGCAGGAAGGCAGAATCTTCATGTCTTCCGTGCCGTCTTTTTTCTTGGCGACGTGCTCCATCAGCACGATCACGCGCTTCACGCCCGCGACCAAGTCCATCGCGCCGCCCATGCCTTTGATCATTTTGCCGGGAATCATCCAGTTGGCCAGGTCGCCTTTTTCGCTGACCTGCATGGCACCCAGGATGCTCAGATTGATCTTGCCACCGCGAATCATGGCAAAGCTGTCGTGGCTGCCAAAGATGCTGCTGCCTTTGATGGTGGTGACCGTTTGCTTGCCTGCGTTGATCAGGTCGGCGTCCACCTTGTCGTCTGTTGGGAAGGGGCCGATGCCCATCATGCCGTTTTCGGACTGTAGCCACACTTCTTTATCTGCGGGCACAAAGTTGGCTACCAGAGTGGGGATGCCGATGCCCAGGTTGACGTAAAAACCGTCTTCGAGTTCTTGGGCCGCGCGTGCGGCCATTTGGTCTTGGGTCCAGCTCATTTTTATACTCCTGCCTTTTCGGTGATGGTTCTTTTCTCGATCCGCTTCTCCGGCGTCGCGTTGAGCACGATGCGGTGTACGTAGATGCCCGGCAAGTGGATATCGTCCGGTGCCAGCTCGCCTACCTCGACAATTTTCTCTACCTCGACGATGCACACCTTGCCTGCCATGGCGGCTGCGGGGTTGAAGTTGCGGGCGGTGAGGTTAAAACGCAGGTTGCCTGATTTGTCGGCAATATGTGCCTTGACCAAGGCCACCGCAGGGAACAGGGCGCGCTCCATTACATAGGTTTCGCCATCAAACTCGCGCAGCTCTTTGCCTTCGGCCACCAAAGTGCCCACACCGGTTTTGGTGAAGAAGGCGGGGATGCCTGCGCCGCCTGCGCGCAGCTTTTCGGCCAGCGTGCCTTGGGGGGTGAATTCCAGGTCGAGCTCTTTGGCCAGGTACTGGCGCTCAAACTCTTTGTTTTCGCCTACGTAGGACGAGATCATTTTTTTAATCTGGCGGGTCTGCAAAAGCTTACCCAAGCCAAAGTCATCGACCCCGGCGTTGTTAGAAATGGCAGTGAGGTTTTGCACGCCGCTGTCGCGCACAGCATCAATCAAGGCCTCGGGGATGCCGCACAGGCCAAAGCCGCCGACGGCAATAAGCTGGTTGTCTTTCACCACGCCTTGAATGGCCGCTTGCGCGGATGGGTAGATTTTGTTCACACAGGTCTCCTAAATTTACGGGGTGGCAACTGGCGTTACCATGCGGCATATTAGACTACGTATTGAACTACGTAGTTTTTCGTAAGCATGAACCATCGACTATGGACAACGACACCCCCATCGCCGCCTCTGTCGCCGCCGCTATCGACTACCGCGCCGCCTTTGATTTTGCACCCATTGGCCTGGCGTTATCACGCAACCGCCAAATGCTGGACTGCAACCAGGCTTTATGCGACATGTTTGGCGCCAGCCGCGCGCAGTTGGTAGGCCAAAGCTTTGCCCTGCTGTATCCCAGCGTGGCGGAATACGAGCGCACCGGCGAGCGCATAGCACCCTTATTGGGGCGCAATGGCCGCTACGCCGACGACCGGCTGATGAAGCGGGTGGACGGCCAGCTCAAAGGCGAGATGTTTTGGTGCCACGTCACAGGTCGCGCGCTCAACCGCGCTGCACCGCATGAGGCAGGCATTTGGAGCTTTGAAGATTTAAGCGCCAGCCGTGTGGTCAAAGCCGATTTGACAGCGCGTGAGCGCGAGGTAGCCGCCTACATGCTGGACGGCCTGACCAGCAAGCAGATAGGGAAAGTGCTAATGATCAGCCACCGTACTGTAGAGATATACCGGGCCCGTTTGATGCGAAAATACAAGGCTATCACTACGGCAGACTTGGTCCATAAATTGATGGCAGGTTAAGTGATTACTATAATTTTTATAGCTGCTCCCGCTATATTTTATTGGGCTAGCAGCCTAAGAACCTCTTAATTACCAGGGTACTCATTTATCTGGACGTCTTGCTTGTGCACAGGCGTTCGTTACAGTTTCTTCTTATGTACCGGATTCAAAGCGCCCGACAGCTAATTGTATGGCTGGGTCTACCCCTGCTGCTGATTGCGCTGTGGGACATGACACCTGCGGATCTTGCAGTGTCAAACTGGTATGGATCTGAGCAAGGTTTTCCGCTCAAAAACAACTATTGGCTGTCGGTCGTATTGCACAAATGGGTTCGACACGCGTCCGTTTTCTTGGCTGTCATGTGCGTTGTGGCTATTTGGTGGCCTGTGGGGCTCTGGGGGCGTGCCACCCGACGAGAACGCATCTGGCTGGCATGCTCCGTATGGGTCTGCGCCGCTGGCATCTCGTTGCTTAAACTCACCTCGCTGACCAGTTGCCCATGGGATTTGCAACAGTTTGGCGGTAGTGCAAGCTATGTGTGGCACTTTACCTTTGGAGGCATCGATGGTGGCCGGGGAGGTTGCTTTCCCTCAGGCCATGCGTCCACATTTTTCAGCTTTCTGCCCGTGTTTTGGCTGCTCAGGCGCCACCATGCCCAGCGTGCGTGGTGGGCGTTTGGAGCGATGTGCGTGGTGGGTTTGACTCTCTCATGGGTGCAGGTCATGCGCGGAGCGCATTTTCCAAGCCACCTTTTGTGGACTCTATGGCTGTGTTGGTCGCTAGGCGTGCTGGCATCGCCCTGGCTCAAATCCCCCAGCATCCCTACGCATTAAAGCGCGCACCGTAGCGGCCAATTCGCTACGCGTCGATCACTTCAGACGCGGTGCGAAAAGCATCTACCGCCGCTGGAAAACCGCAGTACACGCTGGCGTGCATGAAAATCTCTTGCAGCTCTTCCTTGGTCACGCCGTTGTTCAAAGCGCCGCGCACATGGATTTTCAACTCATGCATGCGGCCCAGCGCTACCAGCATCGACACAGTCACCATGCTGCGGGTCTTCAGGCTGATGCCATCGCGCTGCCAGGTGTTGCCCCAGGCATGGTTGATCACCAGGTCTTGCAGCGGACGGGTAAAGTCGGTGGACTTTTTCATCGCGGCTTGTACATAGTCTGCGCCTAGAACAGCGGTACGGGTGGCCAGGCCTTTGTCGTATACGGAATCGGTCATGGGAAAATCTCCAAAATTGAGGGGGATGGTGAAAGGTGTTGTAAAACCTCATAATCATCGCACCAATATCCGCACGTGCTGCCTATCCTTGCAACCAAAGAGACTGCCCCATGACCACCCCACGCTACCCTGCCCCCGACATCAACACCCTGCCCGATGACATCAAGGCACGCATTCTGGAGGTGCAAGACAAAGCCGGTTTCATCCCCAACGTATTCGTCGCTTTTGCACGCCGCCCCGCCGAGTGGCGCGCCTTCTTTGCCTACCACGATGCGCTGATGCTCAAAGAAGGTGGCACCCTTACCAAAGGCGACCGCGAGATGATCGTCACCACCACCAGCGCGGCCAACCATTGTTTGTATTGCGTGATGGCGCACGGCGCTATTTTGCGCATCTACGAAAAGAAGCCTTTAGTGGCAGACCAGGTAGCGGTCAACTACCTCAAAGCCGAGATCAGCCCACGCCAAAAAGTCATGCTGGATTTTGCGATGAAGGTGTGCTTGCAGTCAGATCAAATCAACGACGCAGATTTCGCCGCACTGCACGCCCAAGGCTTTGACGATGAAGACGCTTGGGACATTGCGGCCATCACCGCCTTCTTTGGTTTGTCGAATCGCATGGCATCTTTCAGCGGCATGATGCCTAACCCCGAGTTTTATATGATGGGGCGTATTCCTAAGCTGAAGTAGGGCTGTAGCCCAATAAAATATTGCGGGAATAGCTATTGTTTGTATAGCTGCTAGCGTTTTAAGTCTTGTACGGGAGCAGGCCGGCGGCGTACTCATCTCCGCGGCTGTCCTCCGTTGCGGCTTAGAGCCGCTGCCTCCTCCTTTGTGCCGCTGCGCTGAGTACACCGCCGACCAGCTCTCTTGACCATGGTGGGTAATCATCGCAGTGACCCCAAACCAACCCAGAGCGGGCACAGCACTAATGCGAGCAAGAAGGTTTCATATATTCACACACAATTTTTCGTATTTTTCGTATTTTGCGTTTTATACTAAACGCCAGATTCACATCTTCAATTGGAGAGCACCATGCTTACCACCGCGACAGTGGCCAAACCCTCTGCACGCCGCTCCGATCCGCTGGGGCCTTTGGCTGATGCCATCGGGTCGATGACAGGCACCTTGCCCAATCAGGTTGCCAGCGCACTGCACCAAGTTCTGGATGCCACCACCCCGCAAAGCCGTAGCGCTCGCTTGCTGCTGATACGCCACTTGGTAGACATTGAAAGCCAAACTGTCGGGATCGAGATACCCAAGCTGCCCGCCACTGCCCGCGACCTCATTAGTACCGCACAGGCTGCTGAACTGCTAGGCTACAGCCGTCCCTACGTTGCGATGCTGATCGATCAGAACCAGCTCAAGGGCGCGACTGTCTCTGCGGGTGGCCATCGGCGTGTCTCCCGCGCTGCGGTGCTGGACTGGAAAGCCAAACATCAAGTGACGCAAAAGAGCGCCGACTTGCGTAGTAATTTGCGCACCGACGGACAAAAAATAGGTGTGTACAAAAGCACTGAAGCCGACGCTCTGCGCCGAGTGAAAGCGCTTGCCAAAAATCGGTAACCAGCAGTGATTGACCGCCACCCACTTAGCCCTGGTGGCAACACGTTGGTTGTTTTGGATACCTGCGTGCTGCTGCCGTCGCGTTTGTCAGATGTGCTGTTTGACTTGATGCTCGAAGGGCTTTACTTTGCTTATTGGACAGCCGACGTAGAAGCCGAGTTCTTGCGCAACTGGCCGCATGTGCATCCCGACGCGCCAAAGTCAGGTGCCAAGCGACTCAAAGCGTTTCAACGTGCCACGCGCAACGGGCATTTGATCACCGGGTATAGCGCCCACGCTTTCGCGTCCCGCGTTCCCGCCCGGGTGCATGAACACGACCGTCACCTGATCGCCGCTGCCTTAGTATTGGCCCACGGACTCGATGAAGAAGATGACCCCGCAAAGCATAAAGTGATGGTCGTCTCCGACAACACCAAGCATCTGGCCGTTAACGACACGCGCAAGCTGGGCATCGAGGTCATCAAAGCAGGTGCGTTTTTGGATTGCCTGTTTGGCGCAGCGCCCCGGCGAACCAGCCAAGCGATTACAAAGTCGCTCACTGATCTGGCGAAACCACCCTACTCCAAAGCTGAACTGATAGCTGCGCTTCGCCGGCACGGCGCGAAAGCATGCGCGGCGGGATTGGCATGAGCCTTGATCTGGTGGGTGTTCGACCGCTGCACTCCAAACATCATTGCTGCCAAGGCGCTTGGCGTGGCCATCATCGCGGCACTTGGCTATGAAGCGGACAGAGGATGCCAAGGGAGTAGGTCATTTTTGACCTTGATGGCGTGATCTTCGGCCAGGCCTATCCAGGCTACATTAGCCCTCGTAGCCACATTGATCATATTTCTGTACAATGTAAATTCACTCAGGAGCGCAATCATGGAAGCCATCACCTATTCGGAAGCCCGCAACAATCTGGCCAAGCACATTGACCGGGTCATCAACGACTGCGATTTCACCGTCATTACCCGCCAGAAAGGCGAGGCTACGGTGCTGATGAGCCTGCGCGAGTTTGAATCCTGGAAAGAAACCATGTTTTTGTTACGCGGCAAAAACGGGCCGATACTGCTTCAATCCGTGGAAAACATCCGCAAGCGCAAAAACCTGGTCAAGCGCGAGTTGCTCGAAGAGTGATCTCCTTTGAAGCTGCCGCCTGGGAAGACTACCAAACCTGGCAAAAAGAAGACCGGATGATTCTGAAAAAAATCAACCAACTCATCCGCGATATCCAGCGCAATCCTTTTGACGGCATTGGCAAACCCGAGGCGCTGAAAAACAACCTCAGTGGCTTCTGGTCACGCCGCATCACTGACGAGCACCGCATCGTCTACTGCATCCACGATGACGACCTGATCATTGCGCAGTGTCGGTGACGCTACGATTAGTACAGGTAAAACAGGCTGTAGGCCAATGGAATATTGCGGAAACAGCTATTGAATCAGAAGCAACTGTTTTCTACGTAACCTCTCCAGGATCTGGCCGGCGGCGTACTCAGCTCCGCGGCTGTCCCCCGTGGCGGCCTAGGGCCGCTGCCTCCTCCTTGATGCCGCTGCGCTGAGTACACCACCGACCTGCTCTCGCGAGTGTGGTGGGATATCCGCCGCTGTGCGCCAACCCAACCACTACGCAGCTCTGGCGCTTGGTGTGCACAGCGCAGCGGCATAAAGGAGGAGCCCGAAGGGCGGGGGACAGCCGCGGAGCTGTGCACACCAAGTGCCAGAGCGAGCACAGCACCAAGACCAAAGTAAAAAGCTACGTGCTATATCGCAACTAACTGCCGCACGCCATTAGCCTGCATGTCTTTGCCCAGTCCCCGCGCTATCACCTCACCGCGCTCCATCACTATGTAGTCGTCTGCCAGCTCTTCAGCAAAGTCGTAGTACTGCTCTACCAGCACGATGGCCATGTCGCCACGGTCGGCCAGCATGCGGATGACGCGGCCTATGTCTTTGATGATGCTGGGCTGGATGCCTTCGGTGGGTTCGTCCAGTATCAAAAGCTTGGGTTTTGCGGCCAATGCGCGGGCGATGGCCAGCTGCTGCTGCTGGCCACCCGACAGGTCGCCGCCACGGCGTTTGAGCATTTGCTTGAGCACGGGGAACAGCTCGTACAACTCGGGTGGCACGGGGGTGCTGCTACTCTTGTAGGCCAAGCCCATGGCCAGGTTTTCTTCTACCGTCAGGCGGGCGAATATCTCGCGGCCTTGGGGCACAAAGCCTATGCCTGCGCGAGCGCGGTTGTAGGGGGTGGCATCTTGAATGGCTTTGCCGTCGAACTCGATGCTGCCGTTTTTAATGGGCACCAGGCCCATCAGCGACTTGAGTAGCGTGGTTTTGCCTACGCCGTTGCGGCCTAGTACGACGGTGACTTTGCCTAGGTTTGCTTCCAGGCTTACATCGCGCAGGATGTGCGAGCCGCCGTAGTATTGGTTGACGTTTTTGACTTTCAGCATGGGGTGGTCACTTTCCGTAAGTCCAAAGCGGGGATTTTTTGAACGCAGAGGGCGCGAAGGTTGCGCGAAGGGCGCAAAAGGAATACCAAAGAAATTCAAATACAACTTTGGCTGTTCTATCGCGCTCTTCGCGTAACTTTCGCGTCTTTCGCGGCCGGAAGTCCGACCTGTGCTTTTGATTAGCGACCAAGGTACACCTCAATCACGCGCTCGTCCTGCTGCACTTGGTCCAGCGTGCCTTGCGCTAGCACAGAGCCGTCGCAGAGCACCGTCACTATTTCAGAGATGGTTTTGATGAAGCTCATGTCGTGCTCTACCACCATCAGGCTGTGCTTGCCTTTGAGGGTGAGAAACAGCTCAGCGGTGCGGGCGGTTTCTTCGTCGGTCATGCCGGCTACGGGTTCATCCAGCAGCAGCAGCTTGGGGTCTTGCATCAGCAGCATGCCAATCTCCAGCCACTGCTTTTGACCGTGGCTGAGGTTGCCTGCCATGCGGCGTACGCTATCTGCTAAGTGGATGGTGTGCAGTATCTCGGCCAAACGGTCGCTTAGTAGGGAGTCGAGTTTGAAAAACATCGACGGTTTGACGTTCTTGTCGGTTTTGAGTGCGAGTTCGAGATTTTCAAAAACCGTGAGCTGCTCAAATACCGTGGGCTTTTGGAACTTACGGCCAATGCCCATTTGCGCGATTTGCGACTCGTTGTAGCGCAGCAGGTCGATGGTGGAGCCAAAGAACACCGTGCCGCTTTGCGGGCGGGTTTTGCCGGTGATGATGTCCATCATGGTCGTCTTGCCAGCACCGTTGGGGCCGATGATGCAACGCAGCTCGCCGGGGGCAATATCCAGCGACAGGTTGTTGATGGCTTTGAAGCCATCAAAGCTCACGTTCACATCTTCCAGGTACAAAATGCGTCCGTGGGTAATGTCTACCTCGCCCGGGGTGGCCAGGCGCGAGTAGCCTGCGTCGTGTCCGCCCGACTGGGTGTTGTCTGCGCTGGACTGCTCACGTTTTTGCAAACGCTTGGCGCCCTCTTCCAATAGATCTGGGGTCATACCTTGCCCTCTTCTTTTTTACCGGTGAACTTGCGCACCAAGCCCACGATACCTTGCGGCAGAAACAAAGTGACCGCTATAAACATGGCGCCCAAAAAGTACAGCCAGTACTCTGGGAAGGCCACGGTAAACCAGCTCTTGGCACCGTTGACTAAAAACGCGCCTACTATCGGGCCAATCAAGGTAGCGCGGCCACCGACTGCGGCCCAAATGGCGATCTCAATCGAGTTGGCGGGCGACATCTCGCTCGGGTTGATGATGCCCACCTGCGGCACATACAGCGCGCCGGCTACGCCGCACATCACGGCAGAGATGACCCAAATGGTCAGCTTGTAGGCCACGGGGTTGTAGCCCGAGAACATCACGCGCGTTTCAGCGTCGCGGATGGCTTGCAGCACGCGGCCAAACTTGCTTTGCACCAGCCACCGGGAGAACAGATAGAAGCCTAGCAATGTGAAACCCGTGATGACAAACAGCACCATGCGCGTGCTCTGCGTGGCCACGGGGATGTCCAAAATACGTTTGAAATCGGTAAAGCCGTTGTTACCCCCAAAGCCCGTCTCGTTGCGAAAGAACAGCAGCATGGCCGCATACGTTAAGGCCTGGGTGATGATGGAGAAATACACACCCTTGATGCGGGAGCGAAAGGCGAAGAAGCCAAACACCAGGGCTAGCAAGCCGGGCACCAGGATGACCATCAGCATTTGGAATATGAAGGACGCGCTGCCTGTCCAGTGCCAAGGCAAAGTCTTCCAGTCCAGGAAAACCATAAAGTCTGGTAGCTCGCTTTTATAATTACCCTCCAGGCCAATCTGGCGCATCAGGTACATGCCCATGGCGTAGCCCCCCAATGCGAAGAACAGGCCATGACCCAAAGACAAAATGCCTGTGTAGCCCCAGATCAAATCCATCGCCAGTGCGCAGATGGCAAAGCACATGATCTTGCCAACCAGCAGCACCGCAAAGTCGCTCATGTGGAAGATGCTGCTTTGCGGCACTACCAAGTTAAGCAGCGGCGCTATGGCGCACAGCACGATCAAGACGGTGAGGAAAGTAGCCCAGCCTTTGCGCGTCAGCAATGGCACTGGTGTGGGGAGAGTAAATTTTTCAGCGGTCATGCTTCAGCACTCCGACCCTTCATCGCAAAAATGCCTTGCGGACGTTTTTGGATGAAGATGATGATGAAGACCAAAATGGCGATTTTGGCGAGCACTGCACCCGCCCAGCCTTCGAGGAATTTATTGAGAATGCCCAAGCCCATGGCCGCATACACCGTGCCCGCCAGTTGCCCGACGCCGCCCAGCACCACCACCATGAACGAATCCACAATGTAGCTCTGGCCCAGGTCAGGCCCTACGTTGCCAATCTGGCTAAGGGCGCAGCCTGCCAAGCCTGCAATGCCTGAGCCGAGTGCGAAGGCATAGGTGTCGACACGTGCAGTGTTCACGCCCATGCACGAGGCTATGGCGCGGTTTTGCGTGACCCCGCGTACAAACAGGCCTAAGCGTGTTTTGCTGATCAGCATGGCCACGCCTGCCAATACAAGGATGGCAAATACGATGATGAGAATGCGGTTGTAGGGCAAAGACAGGTTGGGCAAAATCGCTACGCTGCCGCTCATCCACGAGGGGTTTTCAACGCCTACGTTTTGCGCACCAAAAATCGTGCGTACCAGTTGCATCAGCATCAGGCTAATGCCCCAGGTGGCCAGCAAGGTCTCCAGGGGGCGGCCGTACAAGAAGCGGATCACGCTGCGCTCCAGCGCTGCGCCTACCAGTGCAGAGGCCATGAACGAGACAGGGATGGCCGCTATCAAATACCAGTCAAACGCGCCCGGCAAGTAGCTGCGGAACAGGCCTTGCACCACATAGGTGGCGTAGGCCCCGATCATGATCAGCTCGCCATGCGCCATGTTGATCACGCCCATGAGGCCATAGGTGATGGCCAAACCCAGCGCGGCCAAGAGCAAAATGGAGCCCAGGCTCAAGCCCGTAAACATGATGCCCAACTTGTCGCCCAAACCGAGGGTGGACTGGATTTGAGCGAGCGACTTTTGCAACTGCGCTTTGACGTCAATCTCCGTCTCGGCTTTCAATCGGTCATTGAGCAGCAACTGGGTGGCAGGGTCTTTGCTGTCGGCCAGGGCTTTGACGGCCTCCATGCGTTTGGCTTTGTCTGCGCTGCCCAGCATGGCGGCTGCGCGCGCAAGGGTGAGCTGTGCTTTCAAATCAGCGTTGGTCTCTGCTGCCAAGGCTTTCTCCAGCAAAGGCAGCCTGGCTTCGTTGGGGTCTTTCAGCAGCGCCTGCACGCCAGCAGCGCGCAATGTGTCGTCTTTGCTGAACAGTTTGAGGGCTGCCAGCGCGGTGTCTATCTCGCCGCGCATGCGGTTGTTGTTGTTCACGTCTTCCAGCGCAGCGGGCATGGCCACTTCTGCACCGGTGACGGGGTCGGTGGCCTTGCCGTCTTTCACCACCACTACTTTGTCACCCGCTATCTTCACGGCATCGTCGGCCATGGCTTGTACAAAGGCGCTGGTCTTTTCGTCGGCTACCAGCATGGCCTTGTTCAAGGCTTCGATGCGTGCGTCGTTGTCGCCTATGGCAATACCTGTTGCCTCGGCAGGCGTTAGAGCATGCGCCTGAGCCGCTAGCAAAACGCTGGCAAGCAGTAATAGTAATTTTTCACGCACCATTGTGGTTCATTTCATTTTTAGACGTAGCAACGGCGTGGGGTAACGTGTCACCACCACGCCGTTCTGTTGTGCAGCGGGTTTGCACCCACTGCTATACCCAATTACTTCTTCGCTGGCTCGTCAGGCTTCTTGTCGTTGCCTTCGATGAAGGGTGACCATGGCTTGGCCTTGACGGGGCCGGGTGTCTTCCACACCACGTTGAACTGCCCATCGGCTTTGATCTCGCCGATGAACACGCTCTTGTGCAGGTGGTGGTTCTTCTCGTCCATCTTGCTGGTGATGCCCGATGGTGCGGTGAAGGTTTGGCCTGCCATGGCGGCAATGACTTTGTCGGTATCCGTGGACTTAGCCTTCTCAACGGCTTGTTTCCACATGTTGATACCGATGTAGGTAGCTTCCATCGGGTCATTGGTCAGCGGCTTGTCTTTGTGGCCTGCAATGCCCTTGGCCTTGGCGTAGGCTGCCCACTTCTTCTCAAACTCCGTGTTGGCGGGGCTCTTGATGGACTGGAAGTAGTTCCAGGCGGCCAGGTGGCCTACCAGTGGCTTGGTATCCACGCCGCGCAGCTCTTCTTCGCCTACGGAGAAGGCGACGACTGGTACGTCTTTGGCCTTCAAGCCTGCATTGCCCAGCTCTTTGTAGAAAGGCACGTTGGAGTCACCGTTGATGGTGGACACCACAGCGGTTTTACCCCCCGCAGAGAACTTCTTCACGTCGGCCACGATGGTTTGGTAGTCTGAGTGGCCAAACGGGGTGTACTTCTCGTCAATGTCTTTGTCGGCTACGCCCTTGCTTTTGAGGTAAGCGCGCAAGATTTTGTTGGTGGTGCGGGGGTACACATAGTCGGTGCCCAGCAGCACCCAGCGCTTCGCGCCGCCGCCGTCTTTGCTCATCAGGTAGTCCACAGCAGGAATGGCCTGCTGGTTAGGCGCTGCACCGGTGTAGAACACGTTCTTGGAAAGCTCTTCGCCCTCGTACTGCACGGGGTAGAAGAGCAAGCCGTTGAGTTCTTCAACGACTGGCAATACCGACTTGCGAGATACAGATGTCCAGCAACCAAAGATGACGGAGACTTTGTCCTGCGTGATGAGTTGCTTGGTTTTTTCGGCAAACAGGGGCCAGTTCGATGCTGGGTCTACGATGACGGGTTCGAGCTTTTTGCCCATCACGCCGCCCTTGGCGTTGATCTCGTCAATCGCCATCAGCACGGTGTCTTTCAACACGGTCTCAGAGATGGCCATGGTGCCAGACAGGCTATGCAAGATGCCTACCTTGATAGTGCCACCAGCTTGTGCAAATGCAGCGCCGGGCAATGCAAGGCCCAGAGCGATGGATGCAGTAAGCGACTTAAGAGTGCCGCGACGGTTCATATGTTTGCTCCAAATAGAAGGAAGTGATAGTTAAAAATGCCCAAGGACGAAACCCTCAGTCACCACCTTGTCAGTTGCAACTCCTATGCCAACTTGTGCACCAGCTGCGTGCGCGGCAAAACGCGCACAACGCGAGCTGAGTAGATGCAATAACGCACCGGTTTAGATCTTTTTGATTTTTTGTGAGCAAAACCGCACTCTAAGCTAGCACCGAAAGAATGCAATGCACCAAAAGCAGACACGCCCGCAAAGCTTGCACCCCAATGCAGCATAGGCACAATAGTTGCAGCACAATGTGACATTGGCTTAGCCCAGAAATTCTCCTGACAACACAACTGATAGAGCAACAGACCGCCATGGAACTAACCCCCCGCGAAAAAGACAAGCTGCTGATATTCACCGCCGCCCTGCTGGCCGAGCGGCGCAAGGCCAGAGGCCTCAAACTCAATTACCCGGAGGCCATGGCCTTTATCAGCGCTGCGGTGATGGAGGGCGCGCGGGATGGCAAAACCGTAGCGCAGCTCATGAGCGAAGGCCGCGCCGTGCTCACCCGCGCAGACGTGATGGACGGCATTGCCGAGATGATCCCCGACATACAGGTGGAAGCCACCTTCCCCGATGGCACCAAGCTGGTCACCGTGCACCAGCCCATTGCATAAACCCGAAAGGTACCCCATGATTCCCGGAGAAATGTTCATTGATGAAGGCGAGCACGCGCTCAACACTGGGCGACGCGCCATCACTGTGGTGGTAAAGAACACTGCCGAACGGCCGATCCAGGTCGGCTCGCACTACCATTTTGCAGAAACCAATGGCGCACTCAGCTTTGACCGCACCGCCGCGCGCGGCATGCGCCTGAACATTGCCAGCGGCTTGGCTGTGCGCTTTGAACCGGGGCAGCAGCGCACTGTCGAGCTGGTGGACTATGCGGGCACTCGCAAGGTGTATGGCTTTAACGGGCAGGTTCAGGGCTCTCTTTAACCGTTCGGGCTGAGCCTGTCGAAGCCCTCCTAGCAACAGCGTATCGTCAGCCCTTCGACAGGCTCAGGGCGAACGGAGAAAGAACAACATGGCAACCATCCATAAACGCGCCTATGCCGAGATTTTTGGCCCCACTGTGGGCGACCGTGTGCGCCTGGCAGATACTGACTTGATCATCGAGGTAGAAAAAGACTACACCTTGGCCGCTGGCGGCTATGGCGAAGAGGTGAAATTTGGTGGCGGTAAAACCATTCGCGACGGCATGGCGCAGTCGCAGAGAACACGCGCCGAGGGCGCGGTAGACACCGTGATGACCAACGCGCTCATCATCGACCACTGGGGCATTGTCAAAGCCGACATTGGCCTCAAAGACGGCCGCATCGTCGCCATCGGCAAGGCGGGCAACCCTGACGTGCAGAGCGGCGTAGACATCATCATCGGCCCCGGCACCGAGATCATCAGTTGCGAGGGCAGCATCGTCACCGCAGGCGGTATCGACAGCCACATCCACTTTATCTGCCCGCAGCAAATTGAAGAAGCCTTGGCCAGCGGC
>JANMTF010000005.1:0-5275 GCA_031390175.1 Polaromonas sp. | reverse complement strand
ATCAGTTTCAGGTTGAGTGAGCTCGATAGCAGCGAATGCCAGCCAAACTCCAGCCCAGTCCACATAGCGTCTTCGTGCGGGCCAAACTGCGCCAGTCGGTGCTGGATAAAGTCGCTTAGGGCGTGCAATGCATCGGCGCGGGTGGTGGGCCAGTTAAATCGGTCTAACTGGCCGGGATGGTTGGCAAAGTGGTGGTTCACCAAATTGATAACGTCTAGCGTGATCTGGTCGGGTGCAAACTGCGGCGGCTGTGGGATGTTTTGTGGGCCTGCTTTGCCGAAGCTTTTGCGGTTGTCTGCATCAAAGTTCCATTGTCCGCCCAATGGCTCTGTGCCACCACTGTCTTTGGACATGAGTACCCTGTATTGATGGCGCATTTTTCGGTAGAAAAACTCCATGCGAAAGCTCTTGCTGGTACCCGCCCATTTGCGAAATTGCGGCAAGCTGCATAAAAAGTGCTGGTCTTCGCGCCACGTTATGCTGGTAGGTGCTGCATAAGCCGTGTTTTGTAGGCCATTTCGGCCCCTAGCCCTTTGGAATATTGCGGAAGAAGCTATATTTTTTATAGCTCCCTCCAGTTGTGCGCGCACCCGCTGGTCGCCGGGTTCTACACCCACAATGGCATGCGGCAGGTGGGTAGTAACCGCGGCTAGCACGCCACTGGACAGTGTGGCATCGCCATGCGTGTCTAACGCGCGGTAGTCTACGTGCAGACCTTTGGCGCGCAGCTCGGCGGCAAAGTGGCGCATGGCCGACAAGAAAAGCGCAGTGCGTATTTTGTGCGACCACACATGGCGCGACTCTTCAAACGCTTCAATCAGCAGCACCACGTCTTGCGCGGGGTCGAAATCTTGCAGCGCGGAGGATTGCGCGTCCAGCTGGTCGCCCAAGATCAACACCAAGTGTCGGCAGGGCGTGGGCTTTGTCACGGCTTTTTGCCTTTGCGGCAAGCGTCTGAGCAGTACTTTACGGCGGCCCAGTTTTTCGCCCAATTTTTACGCCAAACCATATCTCTCCCGCAGGCGGTACAGGGTTTACTGGGCAGGGCAAATTTGTTGCCCTTGAATCCAGTGACCGGTTGTTCCATAGGGAGGTGCTGCAACGGGCCAGATGCCCTCAGAATCCGTTAGGCCTTTTTGGCCCAGGCGCTGCACCAGCCCTTGCCAGCGACTTGTTTGCCAGCAAACAGTGGGCAAGCGGCTGCGACATCAGTTGCTTTGCCTTGGTAGAGCGCGCAGTTGCTGCACAGTTGCTCTTTGGCATATTTGGGGTATTTGACTTTGTCAGTTTTGCTGGCATCGGCAAAGTAGCCCAACGCTTTGGCATTGGCATCTGATTCAAGCACCATGGGTACTTGTGCAAATGCTGTGTCGACAACGGCAAAAGTAGTGCTGCCCACGCTAAGGTGAACGATAAACTGGCGGCGGCTGGACATGGAAAAATCCTTAAATTTTCGTTGGTAATAACGCTGGTGATGGATACACCATCAACATGTCGAAGCGTACCATTAAAGGCAATATATTACCGATAAGTATTTTCAAGACCATTTGGTATAAATGGTTGAATTTGCAAACGAAAAGTGTTTTGTGCATGGTATTTTTTTGCGTCTCTGTATTTGGCTTGGGCAGCAATATAAACAAGCGCCGATGGCTGATGCGGTTAAGGCTTCCCCCTCTACCAAGGCAACGGTTTTGCGTCATATGAAAAAAACCGCCCGCTGTCGTTGGCAGACAATGCGCACAGCACAGCCAACATGTCTTGCGCGGCAACCTGCGCGCTGCGGCCAATCTGCTCGCCCCTGAACGGTTTTGACAGCTGGGAATTGACCGTGCCTGGATGCAGTGCGACCAGTACTGCTTGCGGATTGCTGCGCTTGACTTCGATGGCCGCAGTTTTCAGCAGCATGTTGAGCGCTGCTTTGGAGGCGCGGTAGCTGTACCAGCCGCCCAGACGGTTGTCTTCGATGCTGCCTACTTTGGCAGATAAGACGGCCAGCACGCCACGCTGTGCGTCCAGCAAAGGCGCAAAGTGACGCAGCACCATGGCAGGGCCCAGCGTATTGGTGCGAAAGGTTTGCTCCATCTGGGCGTAGCTCAGGTCGGCAAGCCGCTTCTCGGGGCTAAACTGCCCGGTGTGTAGCACGCCCGTAGCGGTAATGATGAGATGAAACTTACCGGAGGTTGCAAGCTGCGCGGCCGCCGCAGCGATGCTGGCCTCGTCGTCAAAATCAATGGGAGGCTGTGACTGGCGGTGCAGGCCTACCACCTGCGCGCAAAGTGGGTCCTGCGACAGCAGGCTGCAAAATGCTGCGCCAATGCTGCCCGAAGCACCAATGACCAGCGCGCGAAAACCTGTGGGAAAAGATTGCATCCTAGGTGCTCCAAGCTCTGAAAAACTGCCTATTCATTTGAGATAAATTGAAAAGCAGAAGAAATGCGAAAATAACACGTGACCACAGCGCATCTCACCTTCAATGTAGAAGACAGCTCACGCATCATTGAGATGGCGTGGGAAGACCGCACGTCGTTTGAGGTGATTGCGCTGCAGTTTGGGTTGAATGAATCGGGTGTCGTGGCGTTCATGCGCCAGCAGCTTAAACCCAGCTCTTTTCGCATGTGGCGCAAGCGGATGGCAGGCAGGGTGACCAAGCACTTGGCGCTGCGGTCACCTGACGTATCACGCGCCCACTGTCCTACGCAATACAAGCGGCAGTACTAGAGCATTGCAAGAACGTACAAGCGTTATTGCCAGTGCCATACAACCCGCGCACAAAAATCAATACCACCGCGACTACTATCGCGGCAACATCACCAGTTGCAAGCTGCCCGAGGGCGACAGCCTTGGCTTGGCGGTGTATTTGAGTAGCAAGCGGTAGGTGTCTAAATCGAATGCCAGCGTCACATTGGCTTGCATTGCTTGTTCCAACTCCGCATCATCATGCACCGTGCCCAGGTGGCACCACTGGTCAAACATATGCAGGTCGCTGCGCTCACTGCCAGCGCTGTGCTCGCGCAGGCCAATTTTGCCGGGGTAGGGCCACACATGCAGCTTTTGCGCGGCCAAGGCCAGTTGCACGCGCAGGTGGTGCAGCTCGGGCTTTTCCAGTTGGCAGCACACGCCTTTGCAGTGGCCTAGCTGGTGCGCAAAGCAGCGGCCCTTGCCGCCTTCCAGGCCCAGCGCCTGCGGGCACAGCTTGTGCTCTGTTGCCAGTTCTCTCAACGCCAAAGTAGCCTGCGCTTTGGAGCGGTACACGCCAAACATCTGGCCAAACAGTTGGGGTTGCAGTTCGTCGCCGCGCACCAGGGTGAGCAGAGGGCGGGCATGCGGGTCGCTATCAAGTCGCCAAGCGCACAGACTGCGTTCGCGCCGCAGCTGGCGGTTGAACGCGGGTTGCAGCTCTTTCACCAGTCGCGCCTCCAGCAGCAGCGCGCCCAGCTCGCCAGCGGTCTCGCGCCACTCGATGCGCCGCACCTCTTGGGCGATACGCATCTCACGTGCCTGGGTGCTGGCGGCCTGAAAATGCGACATCACGCGCGCGCGCAAGGTGACGCTTTTGCCCACGTACAGCGGCAGCGGCCCCTCGCCATACAACAAGTACACACCGGGTGTGTTGGGTACGCTGGCTATCTCGGTTTCCAAGTGTGGCGGCACGACAGCACTGCCTTGCAGCAAGGCCAGCGCTTGGGCTTGCACTTGTGCTGCGCCCAGCTCCTGTGTAGCCACGCGCAGCCAGCTTTGCATCACATCTACATCACCCATTGCGCGGTGGCGGGCCATGGTACTCAGGCCGTGGCGCTGCATGATGGCGTCCAGCCCATGGCCTTTGTGCTGCGGGTACAGCTTGCGCGACAGGCGCACGGTGCACAGCGTTTTCACCCGCAGCGCCACGCCGATGCGCTCAAACTCGTGCAGCAAAAAGCTGTGGTCAAAGCGCACGTTGTGCGCCACCAGCACCGCACCGTCCAGCAACTGCAATAGCTGCTCGCTTACTTTCTCAAAGCGCGGTGCTGCCTGCACCATTTCGTCGTTGATACCCGTAAGCTGCTGGATAAAATACGGAATACTGCACCCCGGGTTCACCAAGCTGCTCCAGCGCGCCACCTCCACGCCGTGCGCCACCCGCACAGCCGCAATCTCGGTAATGCGGCTGTGCTGGGCGTTGCCACCAGTGGTTTCTAAATCGAGCAGGACGTAACAGGGCAGCATAGCGCTGATCGTAATGCAGCTTGCAAGACCTTTTTGTGGCTAGACTCTCGGTTACGCTATTCTTGTCCCGCAGCCATGAAACTTACCCGTCTGTTCCAACCCCGCAACCCTCTGTTTTGGATGATGGTAGCCCTCAACGCCTTGTCGGCCATGCTGGCGTGGATCGTGCAGAACCGTCCGCTGGGCACCTTTGCCATCGTGATAGTAGGCGGGTTCGCATTAGGCAATGCCGTGCTGGGCACCTGGCTGGCGTGGCGCTTGGTGCGCACAGAGCCAATGCCAAATAAGCCTACAGGCCAATAAAGTATTGCGGGAGCAGCTACTGAATACGTAGCGTATTAGACAGCATCTAAACCTCCACGCCTTCCACAAAAAACTTCACTTTGCGCACGCCTTGCCACTCGTCGGCCTCTAGCCGGAAGGCCATCTTCACGCGGGCGGGCAGCATGGCGGTGTGGCCAAACCAGATGGCGTCTACCGGCTGGCCTTGGTGTTTGAGTTTGAGGGACAAATGCTTCTCGCCCACCAGTCGTTGCGATACGACTTCTACCTCTTCGCAAAATACCGGCGGCGCAAAGCCTTGGCCCCAGACGGTTTGGTTCAGGGTGTCGGCGATGTCGGTGCGGCGGTATTCGGGCGGCAGGGGGCCGTCGGTTTCCAGGCGGCGCAGCAGGGTGGCTTTGTCTAGCCACTTCAATGCTACTTCTTGCAGTGCGGCCTCGAAGGTGTCGAAGTTTTCTTCTTCAATCGTGCAGCCCGCCGCCATGGCGTGGCCGCCAAAGCGCAGCAGCACGCCGGGGTGCTGCTTGGCGATGTAGTCCAGCGCGTCGCGCAGGTGAAAGCCTGCGATGGAGCGGCCCGAGCCTTTGAGCAAATGCTCTTGCCCCTCAGCCCCGCTGGGCGCGAAGACGAATGTGGGGCGGTGCAGCTTGTCTTTGATGCGCGAGGCGACGATGCCGACCACGCCTTCGTGGAAGTCGGGGTCGAAAATGGCGATGGCGCTGGGCGGCTCTTCGCTTTCGTCAAATAGGGTCTCTGCGGCCTGCTCGGCTTGCTCGCGCATACCGGC
>JANMTF010000004.1:0-16350 GCA_031390175.1 Polaromonas sp. | reverse complement strand
CACTTTGCCGTGCTGCGCCTGGACGCGGTGGTGGTGCCTGTCAACCCGATGAACAAGGCCGAAGAGCTCAAGCACTACATCACCGACCCAGACACGCAAGTGGCCATCACCACGGCAGACCTAGGGGGTGAATGGGCCATGGCATCCAACGCGCTGCCTTTGCAAGAGCGCTTGAAGCATTTGGTGATCACGCATTTTGCAGATGCTTTTGGCGATAAAGCGGTGGACGACATGCCGCCCGCTTGGCGCGACTGGTTGCTCACGCAGCATGGCGCGCCCACATTGACCAGCGGTGCTTGCCACGCATGGACTAGCGTGATGGCTGCGAAACCTGATGCAGCGCAAGCGCTGCCGCCCGTCACCGCCAACAGCGCCGACCTGTCCATTCTGCCCTACACCAGCGGCACCACCGGCCTGCCCAAGGGCGTGATGCACACGCACGGTTCGGTCATGCACAACGCCGTGGCCGTGGGTCTGTGGAGCAACAGCAGCGGCGAGACGGTGTCGCTGTGCGCCGTGCCCATGTTCCACATCACCGGCTTGGTCAGTGTGATGCAGGCGGCTATCTACGGCGGCGCTACCTTGGTCATCATGCCGCGCTGGGATCGCGAATTGGCAGGCCGCGTCATCTCGCGCCACAAAGTCACGCACTGGGGCAACATCCCCACCATGGTAATTGACCTGTTGGCATCACCCTCGTTTGAGCAATACGACCTGAGCAGCTTGGTCAGTATTGGCGGTGGCGGCGCGGCCATGCCGCAAGCCGTGGCGCAACGCCTGTGGGAGCAGTTTGGCCTGCGCTATGTGGAAGGCTATGGCCTGACCGAGACGGCAGCCCCCAGCCACCAAAACCCGCCAGATGCCACCAAGCAGCAGTGCCTGGGCATCCCCTACATCGGTTGCGATTCCCGCGTGATCGATCCTATTACTTTGCTCGAAGTGCCCCAAGGCGAGCAGGGCGAGATCATTATGTGCGGGCCGATGAATCTGCAAGGCTACTGGAAAAACCCCGAGGCTACGGCCCAGGCGTTTATCGAGATGGATGGTAAAAAGTTTTTCAGAAGTGGTGACCTGGGGCGCGTAGACGAAGAGGGCTACTTCTTCATCACCGACCGCTTAAAACGCATGATCAATGCATCAGGCTTCAAGGTGTGGCCCGCCGAGGTAGAGGCCTTGATGTTCAAACACCCCGCCATTGCCGAGGCCTGCATCATCAGTGCCAAAGATGCGTACCGGGGCGAGACCGTGAAAGCCGTGGTGGTGCTGCGCAAAAGCCATTTGGACACCAAGGCCGAGGACATTTTGCAATGGTGCCGCGACAACATGGCCGTGTACAAAGCCCCCAAACTGGTGCAGTTTGTTGATGCCCTGCCCAAGAGCGGCAGCGGCAAGGTGATGTGGCGCGCGCTGCAAGAAGCAGAGAAATAATTTGCAATAGCCACGCTGTTTGACACAGCACCGGCACTGCGCTACCCTCAGTTCCGACGCTCGCAAAAGTCGAACGCCATGGAGGTTGTATGGACACCAGCCACACTGCGCACTTTGACCCCACTATTGACGAAATCAACGTTCTCAAGAAAATTGAAATGGGTGGCCCTTTGCCCCTTTCTACCGCACTGAAAACGCATTTGCCACCCAGGTTGGCGCAACATGGTTTTCTGGCGCGCGGCACAGAGGGCAGCTATGTCATTACCCAGAGTGGGAGAGACTTGATACGGCGCAGGCAAGACTAGTAGCGGGCTAGCGCAGCAGCCTCTGCGCTGGGCAGAGCCTGCATTTTCAGATGCCCCACGTACTGCAGGGTTTGTTTGATTTTGACGGAAGATACATCGCCCTCGCGCATATTGAGCAAATCACTGGGGGCGAAAAGCCGTGGGTCTGCATCGGTCAGCGGCAATCCCGCCTGGTTAAAGGCTTGCAACACAAACTGTGAGCAAAAAAACTTGTCTTGGCTGCCCAGCCCCAGCTGCACGGCAGCCACGCCGCGCACACAAAAGTCGCGTACCAGCCCTGGCACCAATGGCAGCTCGCACACCCGCCGCTCCAGCGTGAACGGGGCTTGCAACACAATGCCCACAAAGTTGTACTTTTGGCCCACATGCTTGTCTACAAAACTGCGCATGGGCGGCATGTTGGCGGGCAATATGCCAGGGTGCCTGAAAGCCACAATGGTGGATTCTCCGGCAATGAAATCGTCCACACTGCGAACCTGTATGCCACTGGTGACAGCCTCTGCCACCTGACCGGTACCCAAGTAAATCGAGGCATGGCTCACGGGCGATACGCTGAGCACGCGAATGCCAAGCGATGCCAAACTATTGGTAGATGACAGCAAAATATCGCCAGCTTGCATGGCCTCTTTGCCAATCAGTTGACCGCCATTGCTCGGGTTGAGAAACCGGCTTTGCATGTCCAGCGTGGGCGTGCCTTTGGCTTTGTCCATGCCGATGTCGGTAGCGCAGCCAGTGAGCCCTAGCGCGCAAAACCACCATAACCCCATCCAATGCTTGTGCATAGCGACCCTTGTTGTGTGCAACCCTACGATTCAAAAATAACACTTGGCTCGGTATGATACCTCGCATGGTTTTGATGTTCTCTTTTTTGATAAGTAGCTGCACCCTGCGCAGCATAGTTTTAGCGCTAAGTGTGGTGCTCTTTTGGGGCCATGCACCGGCTCAGCCCGTCCAGCCCGCCAAAGCCGTCCAAGACACCATGGCCCAACGCATGCAGGCCTGCACCACCTGCCATGGCGCGGGCGTGACGGCGCAGGTAGGCCGCACCGCGAATGAGGCCTACTTTCCGCGCATTGCGGGCAAGCCTGCGGGCTATTTGTACAACCAGTTGCTTAACTTTCGCGATGGTCGCCGCCATTACGGTTTGATGGTGGGCATGGTGGAGCATTTGAGTGATGCGTATTTGATGGAAATGGCGCAGTATTTTGCGCAGCTTGATCTGCCCTACTCAGTGCCCACCGCGACCCGCCCTGGCACTACCGCCGCTACTTTGGCGCGCGGCCAAGCTTTGGTGGAGCAGGGCGACAAAGCACGCGGCATCCCTGCCTGCGTGGCCTGCCACGGCGCTTCGCTGATGGGCGTGGCACCTGCGCTGCAAACGGCTGGCAGCCTGGCCAATACCAACCCCAGCATGCCTGCGCTGCTAGGCCTGCCGCGCGACTACATGGCAGGCCAACTGGGTGCCTGGCAAACCGACCAGCGCCGCGCGCACGCACCCGACTGCATGGGGCGCATTGCCAAGCTGCTCAATGCGAATGATGTAGAAGCCCTGTCCACATGGCTGGCTGCGCAGCCAGTGCCCGTAGGTGCGGCTGCCAAGCCCGCTGCGACAATGCCTGGCTTGCTGCCAGAGGCCTGTGGGGGCGTGCAATGAGCGCGTTGCCTCACGCCGTTAACCAGCGCCGAGGATGGTCAAGGCTGGCCGCACGCTGGCAAGCCCTCGGTCTTGTGCAGCGTGTGTTTGCCGCTTTAGGCGCTTTTCTGTGGCTGATATTTTGCCTCGGCGTTGTATTGATGACTATTGAAATAGTAGCTGCTCCCGCAATATTCCAGGAGGCTAACGGCTTAAATGGTTTAAAAAAAGCATCTTCAGAGAGCGTGGAGCGCGGCGCCTACCTGGCCAAGGTAGGCAACTGCGCCGCCTGCCACACCGCGCGCGGGGGTGAGGCTTTTGCAGGTGGTAAAGCCATTCACACGCCCTTCGGCGCGGTCTACACCAGCAACATCACGCCCGACGCAGCCACTGGCATTGGCCGCTGGAGCGCTGAGGCGTTTTACCGCGCCATGCACGAGGGCCGCAGTGCCGATGGCCGCTTGCTCACACCGGCGTTTCCCTACCCCAACTACACCCACGTTACCCGTGCAGACAGCGACGCGCTGTTCGCCTACTTCATGCAAGGCGTGGCACCCATAGCGCAGGCCAACCGCGTGCATGAGCTGCCGTTTCCGTTCAATACCCAGATTGCACTGGCCTTGTGGCGGCTGATGTTTTTTGAAAAAGACAATTCAACTACTGTAAAAAACATAGCTTCTCCCGCGATGTTCCAGGGCTCTACAGCCCCAAAAGATACTCAAAACACAGCACACATCGAGCGCGGAGCCTACCTGGTGCGCGGCCTGGGCCACTGCAGCGCCTGCCACGCACAGCGCAACGCCTTGGGTGCCACGGTGCAAGGCCAGTTGCTCAGCGGCGCGCTCATGCCCATGCAAGACTGGTACGCACCCTCGCTGATGGACAGCGCCCAAGCTGGCGTGATGCGCTGGCCCGCGCAAGACGTGGTGACCTTGCTCAAAACCGGCATAGCACCCAGCGCCAGTGTGGCCGGTCCCATGGCCGAAGTGGTGGCCAAAAGCACCCAGTACTGGAGCGATGCCGACCTGCTGGCCACCGCAGCCTATCTGCAATCATTGCCAGAAACCGCCGCCGCGTCGCGCGGCAAACCCAGCCAAAACGCCCAGTTTTACGCACGCGGTGAGCAGCTGTTTACCCAGCACTGCGCCACTTGCCACGGCGCGCAGGGCGAGGGCGTGGCGCTGGCTGGCGCAGTGGCACTGCCCGCCCTGGCAGGCAACCGGGCTGTGACCATGCACACCAGCGCCAACCTCGTGCGCATCTTGCTCGCAGGCGGCTACGCGCCCAGCACCGCAGGCAACCCCCGCCCCTTCGGCATGCCGCCCTTCGTACATGTGCTCAGCGACGAAGACATCGCCGCCGTCACCACCTACATCCGCGCAGCTTGGGGCAACCAGGCCGATGCGGTGAGCGCGGCGGACGTAGTGCGGCATCGCAAAGGGCTTTTGCCGTAGTCGTGGTGTTGGCTCGCAAGCTGGTGTTTGTTCGCTCAGGTGGTTTGTTCACGGAGGTGGTGTGTTCACTGAGGTGGTGTGTACGCCCATGCACTCGGTGTGTACGGCTGCGCGGCTGTCCCCCGTTGCGGCCTAGGGCCGCTGCCTGTCCTCCTTTATGCCGCCACGCCGTACACACCAAGCGCATGGGCAGCGAGCGTGGTGGGCGCGCGGCGGTGTAAAACCCGCTTGATCGAGAGAAAGTGTCTGCATTCGCGGTGAAAAGCCCGCCACGCTGGCAAGATCAGGTCGGCGGTGTACTCAGCGCAGCGGCATAAAGGAGGAGCAGTCGGCCATAGGCCGACGCGGGGGACAGCCGCGGAGCTGAGTACACCGCCGACCTGGTCCTGTACAAAACTCCACGGCACATCACGTACAAAACGCAGCAGCAGATACCATGCAGAAGCAGCCCGCCTGACAAAGCAAGCACCACCAACGGCCATCGTTTGCGCAAAGATCAAACGCTTGCAAACTCTGTGATTAGCGTGCCCGCAAGTATAAGATTTTGCACCAAGCCTTTGGCATCCGCCACCTGCTGGCCATTGACCCACACGCCGTGCACGCCCACAGCATCGGTGGTTAGACGTGGTGCGCCGCCGGGCAGGTCGTTGACGCGTTTTTTAGGGCCACGTGCGACGGTTTTAGGGTCAAACAGCAGCAGGTCTGCAGCGTGGCCTACCTGGATGCGGCCGCGCTTGGCAAAGCCAAACACGTCGGCGGGCACACTGGTGAGCTGGCGCACGGCCTCGGTCATCGGCATCACGCCCAGGTCGCGCGCCCAGTGGCCCATCAGGTGCAGGCCAAAGCCAGCGTCGTTGAAGAAAGTGAGGTGCGCACCCGCATCGCTCAGAGACACGATGCTGTGCGGGTGGTTCAGCATCTGGCCGACCGCTTCCTCGTTGCTGTTGAGCAGCATGGCGGTGAAGACGGTTTGCAAGTTCTCGTTCAGCGCGATGTCCAGCATCAAATCTAGCGGGTCTTTGCCCATGGATGCGGCGAGGGCACCGAAGGGTTGTTGCTCCAAGGCGCGGTACTGGTCGGTGGCGGCTTGGGTGATGTGCAACTGGTCCCACTCGCCATTGAAGAGGCGAAAGCTGGTCGGGGCGGCGATCTCGGCACGCACGGCGCTGCGGAAATCTTGGCTCGCCAGCACGGCCTTCAGTGCGTCACCGTTCTTACCCAACGCAGGCTTCCAGGCTTGCAAGCCTTCGACCGGGTAGGGCGAGAGCAGGGTGAAGTCCATCGACAGGGGGCAGCAACTGACTTGGCCGATCAGCTTGCGGCCACGCCCGTTGGCCGCAGCGATGGCATCCAGGTCTTTGAACACGCCGGTAGGATTGGTGTTGCTGTGCAAGAGCGCTGCAATCATGACCGGGCGGCCGCTTTGCGCGCTCATGTCTTCTAAAAACGGCACGGGCATGTGGCCACCTTTGGTGACCATGTAGACGCCTTTGCCTGCTTCGCCCATGGCTTTGATCAGCTGCATGTGCTCGGCATCATTGGCCAGGCGCGATGGCATGGGCTTGCCGCCCTCGCCGTTGTGGGCGGGGCTGGTGGAGCTGGCCAGGCCTGCGGCACCTGCGCGCATGGCGTCCCGCACGATGTGGGCCATCTGCGCTACTTCATCGCTCGTGGCCTCACGTTCTGCGGCATCGGCCCCCATCACATAGGTGCGCACGCTGCTATGGCCTACGTAGGCGGCGATGTTGACCGCGCAGCCTTTGCGGCGCAGCATGGCCAGGTATTCGGGGAAGGTTTCAAAGCCCCAGTCAATGGCGCTTTCCAGCACCTCTAGGGACATGCCTTCCACCTGCGTGAGGTTGCGCATGGTGATGCTGCGGTGCTCGGGTTTGCAGGGCGCGATGGTGAAGCCGCAGTTGCCTATGACCGCCGTGGTCACGCCCAGTGCGGGCGAGGGGCGCACGCTGCTGTCCCAGGTGATTTGCGCATCGAAGTGGGTATGGCTGTCGATGATGCCGGGCATGAGGGCCAGGCCGGTGCAGTCGATGGTGTGGGCTGCAGGGCCTGTGATGTGGGTGCCGATAGCGCTGATGGAGCCTGCGTTAACAGCTAGGTCTTGCTTGGTGGACGCGCTGCCTGTGCCATCGTAGACGGTGGCATTTTTGAAAAGTATGTCGTGCATAGTTTTGTACCGGGTGGTTAAAGAGTCAAGTCATGCCATTGCGGCTGGCCAGCTCTACAAACAGGCCACTGTGGTCTACCTCGCCCAAGCCGTGCTCTACTGCTTCGGCGTAGAGTTTTTCAAACAGCGTGGTGATGGGCGCGTCCATGCTGGTCTCGTTCGCGGTGTCTAGGGCGTTGCGCATGTCTTTGAGCTGGATGGCCAGGCGGGCGCGGGGGGCGAAGTCGCGTTGGACCATGCGCTCGCCGTGCAGCTGCAAAATGCGGCTGTCGGCAAAGCCACCGGTGATCGCCTCGCGCACCTTGGCCATGTTGGCACCACCGCGCTCGCACAGCAGCAGGGCCTCGGCCACAGCGCCGATGGTGATGCCGACGATCATTTGGTTGGCTAGCTTGGCCAGTTGCCCCGCACCGTGCGGGCCTACATGGGTGCTGCGGCCAAATACCTTGAGCACCTCTTGCGCGCGCGCAAAGTCTTCGGGTTTGCCGCCTGCCATCATCACCAAGGTGCCGCCTTCTGCGCCCACGGTGCCGCCAGAGACGGGGCAGTCGATGTGGCTGATGCCCAGTGCCGTCAAACGCGCCGCATGGTCGCGGGCCTCGCGCGGCTTGGTGCTAGCCATGTCGATCACCAGGGTGCCCGCTGTAATGGCCTGCGCGGTGCCCTGGCCAAACAGCACCTCATCCATCACCTTGCCGTTGTCCAGCATGCCGATGACGATGTCTACGCCTTGCACGGCCTGCGCTGCGGTGTTAAACACCTGCGCCTTGAACGGTAAGAGACGCTCGGCCTTCTCGCGGCTGCGGTTCCATGCGTGCACGGTATGCCCGGCCTCGCACAAACGGCGCGCCATAGGCCAGCCCATCGCACCAATACCTAAAAATGCTATCTTCATAATACTATGTAATTAATAGCTGCTCCCGCAATATTCTATAGGGCTAGCAGGCTATTTGGTTGTGAAAATGGTTCCCTGAGCAGCGGCCATGCAGGCAGTGGTCTAGGCAACGCTCAAGCAAACATGGCTTCCATCTCGCGGCGAATAGTCAAGGCGCGCGAGGCTGGCATGTCTACATCTCGCCACGACAGGGCCTGCCCTTGTTTGACGGGGCGTATCACTTTCACGTTGTGTGCCAGGCCCAGCGGCAGGCCGCCGATGCGCTTGGAGGTGGCCGCAGGCAGCAGCTTGCCCCACACGGTGTAGCCGCCTTCGCCGTCCAGCATGTCGCCGGGTTGCAGGTCTTTTTTGGCGGTGGCCACCACGTCGGCGTTCCAGCCCGTGGCTACGCCGGTAGGCTCGCCGCGCAATGCCACAGATGCTACAGATACGCCCACTTCCAAGCCAATCAAATGCCAGCGTTTGTACAGCGTGAAGTAGCGCCCGCTCGGGTCGGTATGCGCGTTGTATTCTTCAAAACAGTTTTTAATGTAATCGGTCTCTGCCTCGACCGTGACCCACACGCCCATGCGAATGTCGTAGGGAATCTGACGGCCATTGGCCTCCAGCGAAGAGATCACTTCGACCATGCCCTTTTTCTCCAGCACGCCGCCTTCGCTGATGGGGCGCGTGACGAAGGGAATGTCTTCCACACTGGCGGGTGGGTAGAGCAGGCCGTTGCTGGGCACACTTAAACCGGTGGCGTTGCTGACGGCTGTGGATTCAATCGAGGGCTTGGAGCCATCTAAAAAGCTGTTGAACATCTTGGGGTTCAGCCCACCGCGCGCGGCCTGCTCGGGTGTGAGGCCGTAGTAGCCCCACACGGTGTCAGGCGTGCTCTGGCTAAAGTGCGGCAACCATTTGTGGCCCCGGCCTGCGGCCACCACGGGAAAGCCGCAGGTGCGCGCCCAGTCCACCAGGTCGCAAATCAGCGCCGGCTGGTCACCAAAGGCCATGGAGTACACCACGCCCTTCTCAGCCGCCTTACGCGCCAGCAGCGGTCCGCAAA
The DNA here is from genome assembly GCA_031390175.1 of Polaromonas sp. Classification (GTDB taxonomy): domain Bacteria; phylum Pseudomonadota; class Gammaproteobacteria; order Burkholderiales; family Burkholderiaceae_C; genus JAAFIP01. The sequence goes on along the minus strand of JANMTF010000004.1, from coordinate 7,405 downwards.
ATGCATCGGCCTCTACGGTGACGTTGACGATGTGCTTGCCGTGTTCGATGGCTTTCAAAATATGGTCTACCGCATGCACGGGTGAGCCTGTGCATTCCACTACCACGTCGATCTCGGGCAAGGTGACTACGGCTTCCCAGTTGTCGGTAATCCAGGTGGTGCCCATCTTCATGGCCTCTTGCGCACTCTTGGCTTGGGCTTGCTCGGCCTTCCAGCCTACTCTGGCGAGATTGGCGCGCGCTGCATCGGGGCTTAGGTCAGCTATGGCTACGAGGTGCACGCCGGGGGTGCGCGGGACTTGCGCCAGGTACATGCTGCCAAACTTGCCTGCACCGATCAGGGCGATACGGATGGGCTTGTTGTCGGCTTGTCTCTGTTGGAGTTTGGTGTAGAGGTTCATAGTTGGTTGTCTGAGGGGTGAAACGCGTAAGGGGGAAATACGGGGATTTTTTTGAACGCAGAGGGCGCGAAGGTTACGCAGAGGGCGCAGAAGGAAGATAAAGAATACAAAAGGAAGAAAAGGAAGAAAAAGAAGAAAAAAATGAAAAAAATTTTTTTTTAAATGAGAGAATCAAAAACAAAAAACAAAAAACAAAAAAAGAGATTAAAAATCAAACAAATTTCAAATTGATCAGCTCAAATTTACACAAAATATGTCTGCATTGATTTTGAATTTTTGGTTTTATTTTTGTATTTTTTTTTGCGCCCTTTGCGTAACCTTTGCGCCCTCTGCGTTCAAAGATTTCGTCCCCGTCCCCGTCCCCGCCCGTTGATGATTCAAGACCTAAGCCGCAACCAAGACTTCTTCCAAAGAAGTCTCCAGCGCACTCGCAGGCACGCCATCTTTCCAAGGTAGATCCACAGGATAGTCCTTTACCAAGCAATCATCAGGCAAGCAATCAATCGGCGTGAAGTCGCGGTGGGCGATGTACTCTGGCCGTTTGTGGCGGCGGATGTGGTTGCTGACCGCGCACAGGCTGAGGTACACGGCCACGCGGTTAAACGGAGATAGGTTGGCGGACGAGGCGTGTACCAGGCAGGAGTGGAAGACGATCATCGAGCCCGCAGGGCCTTTGGGCGAGGCGATGCCGCCTTGTTTGCCGCCTGCGCGGTCCACCAATTGGGCGATCAGTTGATTGTCTACCGTCCATAAAGGGTAGCTGGTGGTGGTCAGGTCGTGCTTGGCATCGATCACGCCTTTTTTGTGGCTGCCGGGGATGAACATCAGCGGGCCGTTGTATTCGTTTACATCGTCCAGAAAGATGGCGATGTTCATGGCGCGCTCGGTGGGCATCATGTCGTCGTTCATCCAGGTGCCGTAGTCTTGGTGCCACTGCCATACATCGCCTTCAAAGGCCATTTTGCCGTTGATCTTGAACTGGTGCATGTACAGCTTTTCACCAAACAGGTCTTGCACCGGCTCGATCATGCGCGGGTGGCGGGCCAGCTTGGCAAACGGCTTGCTGTACATGTGGGCGGCAAAGTTGGTGCGCACTGCGTCTTTGCCTTTTTCGCGCACGTTGTAGGCCTCGCGGCGGGCGTACAGCTCGGGTACCGCCTCGGTCATGGCCTTGGTCTCTTCAGGGCTGAAGTGGCCGGGGAAGAACAGGTAGCCGTCGCGGTCAAATTGGGCGAGTTGGTCTTTGCTTAAACGCATGGTGGGTCTCCTAAAGATGAGTTGACAAATTGAATGGATGAAGATGGTAGTTTGAAATAGTTTCAAATCGCAGCCGCGCTGAGCACGGTGTGCAATTGGTTTCCCATATGCCTGCTGGCCTGCTCGCCATGGCCGCGCATCAGCGCTTCGGCTTGTGCGCTGTCTTTGGCAGCGATGGCGCGGGCTATGGCCTCGTGCTCGTCCCACACTGCCGCGCGCACCTTGGCCGACTGCAGCACCGCGCCCATCGCCCGGCGAATGTGCCGCCAGTGCTGCTGAGCGCTCTGGGCAATCAGCGGGTTGTTGGCGGCGGTGTAGATGGAAGAATGGAAGGCCATATCGGCCTCGATCATGGCGCTGATGTTTTTACCCCGCGCGGCTTTGCGGCCTTGGGCCATCAGGTCAGCATCAAATTCAAATGGGCCTGCGCAGGCCAGGCGTGCGGCCAATGCGTCCAGTGCGCTGCGCACTTGGTAAACATTGGCCAGCCAAGCGGCATCCAGCGGGGCCACTAGCACGCCGCGCCCCGGGGCATCGATTACAAAGCCATCTTGTTTGAGCAGGCGCAGGGCCTGGTGCACGGGCTGGCGGCTCACGGCCAGTTGCTCGGCCAAGTCTTCTTGCGTGATGCGCGTGCCGCTCTGCAAGGTGCCTTCGCTGATCGCGTCGAGCAGCTTGCGGTAAACCTGGTCTACCAGGTCGGGCGTGGTTTCAATTTTGTGCAGCAAGGCCATACCCCTACTGTACTCTGTATACAGAATCCGCATTCACATCTGATGGATCGAATTTAACAGGGTTAACCCTAGTCGCGACTGGTTTTTCACACCGATGATGAAGTGGCGTTACAGTGCAGGCATGGCCTTGCTCTCCGTGTTTCCAGGGTATAGGGTGGAATCAGTTGCATCGGATGAGCCATTGCTGGTGGTGCAGGCGGGTGTGTTCGACTTGGGCAGGTCGCAGTCGCGTCAGCTTCACCCAGCACCGGCACCACTGTGCAGGGCCACCATTTTGAAGGATAGAGTATGCGTTCATTGTTTGTCCCCAGCGCCGTGTGCTTGGCTTTGTTGTCGGCTTGTGGTGGAGGCGGCGACAGCGGCGGAGCTGGCGATGGCAGCAGTGTGGCGGCAAGTGGCTACCCCAGTGAGCCCACCAGCTGCGACACGGCTGGCCAGCGCGCTTGGTTGCGCGACTACATGAACGACCAGTATTTTTGGTACAACAAGCAAGGCGTGCCCAAAGAAGCGGCCACCAGCACGTCGGAGTATTTGGATTCGTTGCTCAACAAGCCGATTGACCGCTACAGCTTTGCACAAAGCACAGCCTCTGCCACTCAGTTTTTTGTAGAAGGTAAACGCACAGGGTACGGGTATGCGTTAGCCTTTGCAGACGCTGCCCAAACCGTACTTAAAGTGCGCTTGGTAGAGCCATTGAGCCCCGTGGGCGTTGCCGGTCTACAGCGCAGCGACACCATCGTGTCAATCGATGGCAAAACACCCGCTGAGATCGTCGCTGGCGCGCTGGCAGTGGTCAGCACAGAGGGCGTGGACCGCAGCTTTGTCGTGACCAATACGGCAGGTGTGCTGCGCAGCTTTACAGTCAAGTCTAGTAACTTCACGCTCAGCCCAGTCATCACCTCCCGTGTGCTGACGGCCGCCAACGGTGCCAAAACTGGCTACCTGATGTACCAGGAGTTCATCAACACCGGTGCCACGGCTATGGGCGTGGCATTTGACAGTTTTCGTGCAGCAGGCGTGACCGAGCTGGTGCTGGACCTGCGCTACAACGGTGGCGGCAGCACGCTACAGGCACGCAACTTGGCCAGCATGATAGGCGGTGCGAGCGTGGACGGCAAGGTGTTTGCCAATTACCGCTACAGCGACAAAAAATCCGCCAGCAACTTTGTCCAGAATTTCAGCGCAACCGGTTTACCAGGTGCTGCACTGGACACGCTGAGCCGTGTATTCGTCATCACCTCCAATGGCACCGCCTCGGCCAGCGAGCTGGTGATCAACGCGCTGCGCCCGTTTAAAAACGTGGTCACTATTGGAGCCACCACCTTCGGCAAGCCCTTCGCTTTTCAGCCCCGCAGCGCTTGCGACATCAGCTACAACGCTGTCAACATAGAAATTGCCAACGCCAATAATTTTGCTGACTACAGCGCAGGTTTTGTGCCTACCTGCCCCATGAGCGACGATTTGACCAAGCAGCTAGGCGACCCGGCAGAGCTGCGCACAGCAGCGGCGCTGAGCTACATCACTACAGGAGCTTGTCCGCCTGTAGCCCAATCAAATAATGCGGGAGCAGCTACTAAAAGTGGAGTAGGTGGCGCACGTGTGTTGGATCTGGGGTTGGGTGAAATGAGCCCCCGGCAGATGCGGGTAGATTAAATCGCCAGGATTATTGCGCTGACGTGCCAGCCGCCTTGGCAATCTGCGCAAACCCGCGACTGATAGTTTTGTCCGCTCGAACCTGCTGCCAAAATTGTTTTGCCAGCTCCTTGGCTCGGGGCCATACTGAGAGCAGATCAGCGTTGGGCAACACAGTTGGTATTTGCACAGGCCGCAGACCCTGCGCAGTAGGCGCAAAGCGCATGGGCAGCATATCGTAAGTGGGTGCCAAGCTGAACTGTTGGCTAGCCGGGCCATCGTGCAGAAGCACCAAGTTGCCAAAATGCATGTCGGTGTTATGGATCAAAAGCCCAAAGGCGTAGAGGAGGTTGATGCGCTCGACATCACGCTCAGCTAGCATGCGCATACGCTGGAGTTGCTTGGCGGTTTGCACCCAGTTGTGCCGTTGGCCCACAAACACATCGTCCACCGCACCCAGGCTCACCACCCCCGTACGGCCGCGTGCGCCAATGCGGTCAAAGCGGCGCACCTCCAGATACAAGCGGTCTGCGTCGATCAATTGGGCTTGCGCGGCGCGCACCCCGGTGCTGGCATGGTGCTGGCCTAGCACGGCCAAAGCATGGTGCTCGGCACGCAACAAGTCGCGCCAGCGCTGCGCCACCGGGTCGTTGCCCAACGGGCTGAACTTCACAATCACATGTCCAGCGCCGCTAGCGGTTTGTACATAGGCAGTAAATTTGGACTGCTCGCCACCTGCGGATGACGGGTTGTGCGACGGTGTGGCGCTAGCGCTGGCAAGCTGGGGATACATGCCGGACTTGCGCCGCTGGCTGATGGGCTCGCTCGCAGGCTGCTGCAAAAAGCGGTCTAAAGCCGCACGCCCCAGTACCAAATCACCAGGCTCGTCCGCACCTGCTGCGCACAGTGCGGCCAGCACATGGTTATCGCTCCAGTCGGCCACGCTGGTGGGCAAGCCCAGTTGGGGCACACGCGCGGGGAACTGCCTGCCGATGAACCCTTGGTGCCGCATGTCTGCGATAAACCAAGGCAGCCCATCATAAATTTCCAGCTGCCGGTGGGATGCCCAAGCCGTGCGCGAGCCTGCCAGCAGCCCGATAGCATGCAGACTGCCGCAAGGCTGCGGCGTGCCTTGCGCGTCAATCTGGGTGATGGCAATGGGCTGCTCTGCACCCGTGGGGCGTGCGCGTGCATAGCGTGTCTGTTTGGCCTTGCCCAACGTGAGCACGCTGGCACCCGCTGATCGGATCAGGCGCGACAGGCTGGGCTGGCTGCAGCCCAGCCGCTGCACCAATTGCGCAGCGCTGAATGCCTCATCACCCAGGCTGGCAATCAAGGTGTCGGTGGTGGCGTTGATGCGAGGCAGAGGCATGCTATGTGAATTTATTTGAATAGATATTAGCATAACTAATTCTATTGACAAAGTCGCATAAAAATGCCTAAAATTGGAACTTATTTGAATAGATTTAAGCATATATATTAAATATGCCAAGGCGGATACAAATAACGGCCCGCAGGCTGCTACATCAGCAAATGCTCACCCGCATTGTCGCCGCCCAAGATCACATAGTTGACCTTGCGCACGTCCAGCAGCTTTTTGCCACCTGCATAGCTAATCGAGCTTTGCACGTCTTGCTCCATCTCAGTGAGCGTATCAGCCAGCTTGCCTTTGATCGGCTCCAAAATGCGCTTGCCTTCGACGTGTTTGTATTCGCCCTTGTTGAAGTCGCTGGCGGAGCCGTAGTATTCTTTGAACAGCTTGCCGTCAACCTCTACGGTCTTGCCTGGCGACTCTTCGTGGCCGGCCAGCATGGAGCCGATCATCACCATCGTGGCACCAAAGCGGATAGACTTGGCAATGTCGCCGTGCTCCCGGATGCCGCCGTCGGCAATGATGGGCTTGGTGGCCACGCGGGCGCACCACTTGAGCGCGCTCAGTTGCCAGCTGCCGGTGCCAAAGCCGGTCTTGCTTTTGGTGATGCACACCTTGCCGGGGCCGATGCCGATTTTGGTGGCATCTGCGCCCCAGTTTTCCAGGTCAATAATGGCCTCGGGCGTGGCGATGTTGCCTGCGATGACAAAGGCCTTGGGCAGCTTTTGCTTGAGGCAGGCAATCATGTGCTTCACGCTATCTGCATGGCCGTGGGCAATGTCTATGGTGATGTAGTCGGGGCATAGACCAGCGGCAACCAGTTTGTCAACGGTGTCGTAGTCGGGCTTTTTGACACCCAGCGAGATGCTGGCGTACAGGCCCTTGCTGACCATGTCTTTGACAAACTGCACATTGTCAAAGTCAAAGCGGTGCATCACATAAAAGTAGCCGTTTTGCGCCATCCACACGCAGATGGCCTCGTCCACCACGGTCTTCATGTTGGCCGGCACGACGGGGATGCGAAACTTGCGCCCGCCTAGCCCAATGCCCGCATCGCACTCGCTGCGCGACTCTACGCGGCACTTGCGTGGCAGGAGTAAAACGTTGTCGTAGTCAAAAATTTCCATGGTTCGCAAGCCTTTTCAAAAAATCCATCTTAGAAGGATTTGAGCGCTTGGAACGTGCCGGTTTTTGCAGCCAACAAATGGCCATAAAAAAACCGGGCGCAATTGCTTGGGCCCGGTGGTTGATTCTATCAGGCTTTATTTTGCGGCTAAATGCTCACGGGCTGACTCTTGCGACCACAGCCAAGTCACCGCTTTGCCTGTGCAGCACGATGCCTTCACCGGACGCGGGTGAGACGCCTGTCAGCGCGGTGATGTTGACCTGGTGCGTCATCACCACCAAAACCCCAGTACCCCGCCATGCCAAAAGTTGCTTGCGTGCTGCCGAAGTTTGCGCTGCTTCGTTGCTGCGGTCGCTGAAAAAAGAATTGAATGCTGGTGCATCTTTGGGCAACCCGGCGAATGCCAGCTGGGCAGTGTCGCGGGTACGGCACCACTGGGAGCTAAGGACCGCCTCAACCTTGATGCCCTGGGCTCGAAAGCTCTCGCCGATGCGACGGGCCTGTACCCGGCCTTCCTCATCCAGATTGCGTTGGGTACTGCAGTCGTCCAGTTTATGCCCCGGTGGGTCGCCGCCTCCCGGTGCAGTGGCATGGCGAAAAAGCACGATAGCGCCGGGTTTTTTCAGCGCTGCCCATGCCTTGTCGTCCTCAGCGGCGAGCGCAGGGTGTGCCAGCAAGAATGCCATGAAGATGAACAGGATGTAACGCATAAAAACCATCTTAGCAAGCTACGCCCTGGCGTGTGCACTCCAAGATTATTGACCCAGTTTAGGCATTGCGTTCCCGCTACCCACCGCCAGCAAACCCGCCTTGGTGTAAATGTCCAATTTATCCCGCGTGTCCACAATGTCCAGGTTGCGCATGGTGAGCTGGCCGATGCGGTC
>JANMTF010000003.1:0-13338 GCA_031390175.1 Polaromonas sp. | reverse complement strand
CTGCTCCCGCATCATTCTAAAGGGCTGCAGCCCTATTACTATCTTAAAAATGCCCTAAAACCGTATGTTTTGGGGCTTTTTCTTGGCGCGCCGGACGTTAGCGGACATTGGAAAGCCACTAAATTATGCGAATTTATGTACCTGGCCATCAAGTGAGCAATTTATTTGTAAGTTTGATTTTTTGATAGTGAAATATTATGGTGGTTATGAATTTATTGGTGAAAAGTGCGGTATTTTTTGCTTTTATAGGGCTATAAAATTATGCGTGCTTATCAAAAAATCACCACAAGGCAGTAGCGTCCGTTGCGCCAACTTGCCGGCCTGCGACACCCTCGTGCTCGCGCCAGAGTGTGTGCCATGGGTATGCGCCCCAATCAGGGCTGCGGGCTCGAAGCACGGAAGAATTTGGATCAGGCAATGTGCTTGTTTGAGCGCAGCGAGTTTGCACATTGACCCAAATTCTGAGTACTGCAGATGCTCCCCCGAAGGGGCCTACGAGCGGGGCGCATGCCCATGGCACACGCTCTGGCGCGAGCCGCGAGGTCTCGGTAAGGGACTCTTCGCATGCAGAGGACGGGAAGCCGTACGCGCGCCGGAAACTACGCAAAAGGGGTCAGAGCAAAATTTCGCTGTGGCGTTGCGCGCTCCGAACAGAGGGTCGTCCTGAATTTTGATCTGACCCCATTTTGCTTCCTGACCCCATTTAGCCTCTGGGCGCGTGCAGTTTGCTGCCGAGCCAGCCAGCATTGAGGCGCAGATGCGCAGCCTCACACTGCGTGATGGGCTTGAACAGCGTGATTGGACCGACGCTTATCTGGCCAGTTTTGCGATGACAGCGGCGTGCCGCATGGTGTCTTTTGACAAAGGCTTTGCGCAATACGAGGGGCTGCAGTTTTTGCAGCTTGAGCGCTAGGCTGGGCGCCCAAATTACCGGGGGCGTTGTTGAAACTACAAAGTCGAATTTGCGGGGTTTTTTATAAGCAGTTGCGCATTGGGCAACCCAAAAATCCAGGCTGCATACGTAGTGGCCTCTTCAAAACCAGCCTGTGTTGGCGCAAAACCTGTTTGCTTTATGGGCTTACTATCCGAGAGACTGTAAATCGCCAATATGTAGCCAGAAGGATCTCTGATCAGTCCCCAAGCGTCTCGGCCAGTCATGGGGTCAGCATAAATTTGACGTAAATGCCTACGCGTGGATGGAACCCGAGGGTCTTTGAGCAATTCCTCCAGGGCGCGTGGCCCGCGGGCATTGGTTATGTCAGTCGCCCCCACGGGTACGGCGGCGTAGCTGCGCAGCGCCTGTTGAAACTCCATGCCTATAACCAGTAGTGATTGTTCTGCGTCGCGCCGGGCAAGCTGGCTGCCCAAGCTCAGTGTTGCACCCGCCACAATGCCGATCACGCTGATTGCTACGAGCAGCAATACATAGGCAAAACCGTTAACCCGGTACGAAATTCGGGTGATACCTTGCGGTACAGGGCTACCAGTCCGCATAAGGTTTGCCCTCGCGCGAGCTGCCGGGCGCGCCGCTTTTGATGCCGTAGACCGTGCCTTTGTAGCCTGTGGGTACCTCTACTATTTGCCAAGTGGTGTTGGACTCGGTAATGGGGTCGATTGGCAGGGCGTGCAGGTAGCGTTTGTCTACCAGTTCGTCCAGGCTGTCGGGATACCGGCCCAGGTCGCCATAAAACTTGTCGATCACCTCGCGGGTGGTGCGCAGGTTGTCGCGCAGCACCACTTCTTTAGAGCTTTGGATGTGGCCGTAGTAGCGTGGGGTTACGAAGGTGAGCAGGGTGGCCACTATGGCCAGCACCACCAAAATTTCAATCAAGGTGAAACCGCGCTTGGGCCGGAACCGGACAGGCGTGGTGGTGGCTGGAGTAACGGGAGGGTGGCGGGGCTGCGTCTGCATGGGGTGGCGGTAGCTTACCAGCGGCGCAGGGCGATGCCGTTGAGGCCTGTCAGGGGGGAGCGGCTGCGCACGTCGTAGACATCGTCGCCTTCGATGGGCTCGGCGGCTTCGCTGGCGTAGGCGCGCTTGGCCCAGGTGTCGGCATCGGCGGTCGCGGCGTCTTCATGGAAGGGGTCGCGGGGGATTTGGCGCAAAAAATAGAGCTTTTTGCGCTTGGGGTCGCGCTGGTCGTCTACGCCTTCTACCAGTGCATCTAAGGTTTTGGGGTAGCCGGTGCTGTTAATCTCGCGCCGTATGCGGCCTTCGTCACCGGCTTTTTTGTAGGCATCGATGGCAGTGCGCACCTCGCGCAGGGCGGTGCGCAACTGTTGCTCTTTGCCGCGCTGCACTTGCAGCTGGGCCACAGGCACCACCAGCGATGCCAGGGCCGCCAAGATGGCTAGTGTGATCAGCAGCTCTACCAGCGTAAAGCCCCAGGCCTTGGGGCGCTGTGCCTTGGTGCGGATAGATGCAGTGCCAAGCATGGGAGCCACCGTGCAGCTTAGGGGCTAAGCGTGATGGTGTGGGGCAGCGGCAAGGGTGCCGTGATGCCGCGCCCACCCAAGACAATGGGCGAGATGGTTAAAAGCTGCAAGCGTGTTTCAGGCTCTGGTGCGGCTACCACTCTGAAGTTGACTGTGGCAATGGCACCTAAGGCGGTTGCGCCTGTTGCGCCAGCCCGAGTGCCCGTGATCAATATTTGCCCGCTAGGGTCAACCCGGCTGGTGAAGCCGGTTTGTGCCCCGTTTTGCTTTAAAAACTCGCCCTCCACCACAGAGGTGACTTGCAGCGCCTTGGCATCAAAGCCAATGGCCAGGGGAATGCTAACCACGGGCTGGTCTGACTGCATCACCAGTTGCACAGCGAAAGTGTCGCCTACTTTTAAAGCCGTGGGGCCTTGCCAGCGCAGTTGCGCTGCGCCTACCGCTGCGCCGGGTGCGGGGCTGTTGTTTAGGTTACCCCCAATGGTGGTGCCGGCAGGTGAACCGGTGGCGGATGAGCCACCAATAGGCTGCCCACCGGAGATAGGTGGCAACGCGCCCGCGCCGCCTGAGGGTGGGGTAGGCACGGGCGGGCGAGGCAATATGGGAACAATGAGCGGGCCCAGGTTGCCCGAGGTGGCAGGCCCCGGCCCACTGGTGCCCGTGCTGGCTGCGCGGCTGCCCAGGCTGGACTCGGTGCCCGAGTCGAACTCAAGTACGTTGGCACTGGGGCGCTGCACATTGCGTAGCACGCGGGGGGTGATGGAGAGCACGATTTCGGTTTTAGAGCTGTCGTCAGCCTGGTTGCCAAACAGGCGACCAATAATGGGCACCTCGCCGAGCGCGGGCACCTTGTTGGCGGTGCGGCGGTCTTCGTCGTTGATCAAACCAGCTAGCACCTGGTTTTCGCCATCCTTGAGTCGCAGCACGGTTTGGGCGGTGCGGGTGCCAATTTGGTAAGCGATGGAGCCTGACTTGGTTTGCAACTGGCTGATGATGTTGCTCACCTCTAGCGATATTTTGATAGCCACCTCACCATCTAAATAAATGGTGGGCTCTACATCGAGCTTTAAGCCCACGTCTACATAGTTAACCGACTCGGCGACGAAGCCGGTGGAGGTAGAGGTAGTGGTGATGTTGGGCACGCGCTCGCCAATCAGGATTTTGGCTTTTTCGCGGTTGCGGGCGCGGATACGTGGGTTGGCCAGTATATTGGCATCGGTGTCGATTTTTTTTGCGCTAATGCTGGTGGAGCCTAGCGTAGCGCCCAGGTTGCTGGAGTTGATGTTGCGCAGGTCTGCCACGGTCAAGGCAGAACCCAGTGGGCTCAGGCTCAACTGGTCGGGCCACCGCACGCCCAGGTCCAGCAGGCGGGTGCGTTTGACTTCGAGAATTTCCACCTCCAACATCACTTCTGGCTCGGCGACATCGTGCAGGGCCACGAGCTTTTCGGCCAGGCGGATGGCCTCGGGGCTGTCGCGCACAATGAGCATGTTGAGTTTGTCGTCCACCACCACGTCGCGTGTTTTGAGGATGGTCTTGAGGGTTGCGGCAACGTTTTTGGCCTCGGCATTGGCTAGGTAGAAGGCTTTGACGGTAAGGGGTTGGTAGTCTTTTTGTTTGGCCTGCGTGTTGGGGAAGATCAGCACCGTGTTGGCATCTAGCAGGCGTTGCTCTAGCTGGTTGGTGAGCAGCGTAAGACTGACGGCGGCTTCAATGCTCGAGTTTTTCAAAAAGATGGAAGTTTTTTGATCGGTCTTGACATCTTTATCAAACAAAAAGTTAAGGCCTGAAGAGCGTGAGATGACTTCAAACACGGTTTTGAGAGGTGCGTCTTTAAACTCAATGGTGATGGGCTTGCGGTATGCGTCTGCCAAGGCATTGGCTGTAGGCGGCTTCTCATTGCTTTGCTGCGCGATGGATTGCAACAAGGCTTCTGCTTTGGTATGGGCGGGGTTTTCAGCGACGATCATGCGTGCCCACATGCTGGCGGTTTTGTCGTCTTTCTTGGTTAAGGCAGTTTGCGCGTTATCTAGCCATTTGTCGTGGCGGCCTACCGCCTCGATGGCTTTGAGCCCATCCATTGCGCGTGCATTGTTGGGGTGCAGGCTGAGGGTGCGGTTAAAGGCCTGGCGTGCATCGTCTAAACGCCCATTGACCAAAGCCCGCTGCGCAGTGGCCAAGGACTCAAATACCAAGCCTTCACGGGTTTGGATGGATGCAATGCGGTACTGGGCGGAGCCGCCGTCAAGCTTCGCGGCTTCTTCAAATTTTCTCAATGCCTCGGTAGGGTTGCCCGACAGCGCCAGTTCGCGCCCTTCTTTATAAGCCGATTGTGCAGCGCACCCACCCAATAGCAGCGCGCAGGCTAGCATGGTGGGCGAGAGCAGGCGCACAGGAATGGCAGATGCATGTGCGATGGGATGGTGCAGGGTCATTCAGACGCTCCAATAGACAGGCTCTGGCTTTGCCCCAAGGGCAAATAGGTCAGGCTGATATTCGGGGGGGAAATTTGGTCGATGCGGTAGGTGTTTTCAATCACGCTGCCCTCACGCACGACAAAGCTTTGCTCACCACGCGCTAGAAACACTTCCCACATTTTGGCCTCGAGTTTTTTGCCTACAAATGTAAAGGGCAGCTTGGGTGCGGTGGGCGCGGGGGGTGCCACGGGTGGTGGAGGTGGTGGAGGCTTGACGGGCGGGGGTGGTGGGGGCGGTGGCGGAGACCAAGTACCACTGGCAAACAAATTACTGCCCGTAGTGGCGACAGTTTTGCGACCCAAGATGAGTTTGTTGCGGGGAATGAGAGGGTCGAGTGCGGTAGGGGCTGCTGGGGTGGGCGCAGCACTAGAAAGCGTAGCACTGGGAGTATTTGTCCGTATTGGTAAAGCCAGCGGTGCTGCCGCTTGCTTTGGGGCAAGGGTTGTGTTGGTAGGCACAGATACGACACTACCCGTGGGAGTTTTGTCACCAAAGAAGGCTAGCCAAAAGGCGAGAGCTAGCAAGGGCAGCCAGAGCCACCAACGTTTGCGGTTTGGTACGGCGCTGCTCATGGCAGTTGCATTCCTGCCGCTGTGGGCGCAAGTTTTGCTGATGCGGATGAGCTGCCTTTGCGCGGGTCGACCCACACTGATAATTTAAGCCGCACTTCTACAGAGGTTTGGGCGATGGTTTCACGCTTGATGCCGATCTGGTCCACACTGACCATGGGTAGCTGGCGTAGCGCAGCCTCTGCAAAAGAGCGCACTTGCGCATAGTTTGCACGCACGGGCAGGGTGATCTGGACTTGGCGCAGCCCACCATGGCCTTCATTACTGGTTTGAAATTCGGATTGTGTCAATACCAAGCCCTGGGTCTTGGCAATTTCAGTGATCTGGCGCACGATGTTGCTGAGCTCGGCCTCGCTGATGGTGTAGCCATTCAATGACTCTTTGGGGTCTACGGTCACTATAGTGGGGGTGGCGATTACAGGGATATTTCGCACAATTTGAAGGCGTTGCTTCGCGGTATTTACTTCAAACTGGCTAGTACGTAGGGCGGCTTGCTGTTGGGGTATCCACAGCCAGTGCGCAGCAGCGAGTAACAAACCTGTAGCCAGGATGACGGGCCAGACCCAGCCGTGGCGCCAAAGGCCAATATCCACGCGCGTACGCCACAGTCCTGGGGCAATGGGCCATGCTTTCATCGCACTTCCTCCAGCGAAGTGGGTAGAGTGGCCAAGTTGTTGACTTCGGTAGTCATAGGTGCAAGCCGCGATGGTAAGCGGATCTCAAATTCAACACTCAAGCGAATGGGCTTGTTGCTGTCTTGGTCATTGGTTTCGTGTTTACTATACGTTAAGCGGCCGAGTACGCCGCGTTGCTGCAAACTGGCTGCGTAGGCCAACAGTGCCTCTAACGTCTTGGCTTCGGCTTGCAGCCTTATGCTGGCGCGGCGTGCATCGGGCTCGATGCTGATCAGTGCCACATCTTTCGGAGTTTGGCGTTCCAACTGGTCAAACAAGTCTTGCCACGGGGTGTTGAGTTGCCGGATGACGGTGTTTAAGCTGCGTCGCTGCTCTTCAGTGAGCGAAGCCTCTGGGCGACCGCTGCGGTCGCTCGCGACCTGCTTAGGCAATGGTTTAAGCGGCTTGCTAGTTGCTGAAATACCCGAGGCTGCTTTGCTATCTAGGGTGCTGCGTTGCATTTGCAGATCAGATAGCTCGCGGTGGATGCGTAGGCTTCGCAATGCACTCCAGGCCAAACCACCACACAACGCCAATAGCATCGCGATGGCGCATGCGCGTATCCATAGAGGGCTTTGGTGTCCCATGAAGCGGTGCACGGTTTCGACGCGTGCTGGGAGTGCTGGAAACTTCATTGCTTGCCCCCCAGGGCGCTTTGCTGCGCGCACCAGGCAGTGAGCTGCGCTTCCTGCACATGCTCGAAAGCGACTCCCTTAGCTATCTCGTCATGGAGTGCTGGAGGCAAGGCCATCTTGTTTGCGGGTGCGTAAGGAAGCATTTGTAGCGATGCGGGGTGCTTCAGGGCTGCTATTTCTGGGGGTGGGCAGAGCCAATGCAAGCGCGATGCCGGGGCCTGGGTGCGCAGCGTCTCGCGCGCCCATTCATCCATCACGGTTTGCTGCATTTGTTCAGCCGAATCAGGTGTGGGCATGCGCACCGTGCGTAACCCAATGGTGTTGCCTCGCTCTATACGCAGCAGATATAGGGTATGCGCAACCACCAAGGCCAGCCAGTCTGAACGGGGGATTTGGCTTTGGTTTTGTTGCAGTAAATGCGCCACTAACTCTTGCCCTGCCTGTATCTTGGGGTACTTTGCCTGCAGTGCATCTATCCAAACGGTAGGAACGCCAGCACACACGAAGGCTTGACTGGCATGCCAGTTGGCAGAAACGCTCCAACCCGATGCCAAGCCTGGGTTTGACGAAGAGGCGCCAAACAACTGAGAGCAACGTACTGCTGCTACGGTACGCAATTCGTTCAATGATGCTACCTGCGCGGGTGGCGTTTGCAACCAATGGCGCACCATACTGGGAGCCAATACGAGTGCGGTGCGGGACAGCGCAGCAGGTGATAAATGGGGGTGCAAGAGCTCCAGTGCCTGCTCAGGTGTGGCACCTAGCCAAGGCACATAACGCCAATGCGCAGCGCCATTGGCGTTATGGGCCATCCAGGCTGCACCATAGGCATTGAGGCCTACTACGCTGGGGTATTCGGCGCTGCGCAAAGCGCTAGCACCCATAGACCATTTTCCTAAGCTAGGCAGAAAGCGTGACACGGCGCACCTCCTCTAAGGTGGTAGCACCTTCACGCACCACATCGAGCGCCGCTTCCAACAAACTGCGGGTTCCTTTGCTGCGCGCCAGCTCCTTGACCTGTCGCACGGGGGTGCGTTGCACAATCAACTCTCGCAACTCGTCATCCAGCAATAAAAACTCCGCCACGGCGCGCCGGCCTTTGTAGCCGGTGCCACGGCAATCACCACAGCCCATGCCTTTTTTGAAGGTGTAGCGTTGGTAGTCGTCTTTTGCAATATCAAAGCGTGCCAATTCTTGCGTTGAAGGCAAGTAAGTTTGGCTGCAATGGCTGCAATTGAGGCGCAACAGGCGTTGTGCCCAGATGCCATTGAGGGCAGACACCAGGGCATAAGGGTCTAGCCCCATATGGGTAAAGCGGCCAAATACGTCAAACACGTTATTGGCGTGCACCGTGGTTAGTACAAGATGGCCCGTTAAAGCTGATTGCACTGCAATCTCGGCAGTTTCGCGGTCACGTATCTCGCCCACCATGATCTTGTCGGGGTCGTGCCGCAGGATGGAGCGCAAGCCTCGGGCAAAGGTCAGCCCTTTTTTCTCGTTGACGGGGATTTGCAATACACCCGGTAGTTGGTATTCCACCGGGTCTTCAATGGTGATTATCTTGTCGCGCCCGGTCTGGGTCTCTGCCAGCGCGGCATACAGCGTGGTGGTTTTGCCAGAGCCCGTAGGCCCGGTGACCAGCAGCATACCGTAGGCGGCTTCCATCAGCTCACGCAACGTAGTCAATGCCTTGGCATCAAAGCCCAAGGCTTCCAGGCTGAGCTTGCCATGCGCCTCCAACATGGCTTGTTTGTCCAAAATGCGGATCACCGCATCTTCACCATGGATGCTGGGCATGATGGATACGCGCAGGTCAATCAACCGCTCCTGAGCGCGCACCTGAAAGCTGCCGTCTTGTGGCACGCGCCGCTCGGCAATGTCTAGCTCAGACAGCACCTTGAGACGTGAGATGGTTTGCTCTGCCACCGCGCGGCCATTGACCTGGGTAATTTCATCAAGCACGCCATCAACGCGGTATTTGACGGTAAGACCCGTGGGTGTGCATTCCAAATGCACGTCACTAGCGCCTGCCCGTAATGCATCGTACAGCGTAGAGTTCACCAACTTAACCGCAGGGCTACCAGCTTCAGACACGCTTTGCATCGATAGAACTTCAACGCTCAGTGCAGCTTCTAGCGAGCCTGTTTGTGAATGGGTAAAGCTATCTACCGCACGCATCAAAGCCTCTTGCTGGTTGAGGTAAGCGTGGATGTCTTCAGCGGTGGCCAACACATGTTGCACTGCTACCTGTGCCGCTTGCTCCAGTTGGGTCAATAGGTCAGTGTCAAACGGGTTGCTGGTAACGGCTACTATCTTTTCGGCAGCAGCAATACCTTGCGCGTTAGGTGCGCCTGGCACTTTTACCAACACGGCGCGAAATGCCTGGGCGCGCGCTAGTGGCCACAGCTCTAGCGCAGGGCGCAGGCTTTGCAGCTCCGTGCTTTGCCAGAAAGGGCAGACAAAGCGTTGCGCCAGCAAGCGGCCCGCATCGCGCAGGCCAATATGCATGTGCTCGGCCAATACATCCATCACCGGGCGCGACGTGTAGCGGGCAGCAGCCTGCACTTGGTGCAACATGGCATTGTCTAGCTCAGGCATGTCGAGGGCTAAAGTTGCAGAATTTACACGATCGTTCACTGCAAATTTCCCGCCAGATCAAATATCGGCATATAAAGCAAAATCACAATGAATCCAATCACGATGCCGATGGCAGCCATCAAAATAGGCTCAAAGGCTTTGGTAAAACGCTCTATCCAGCGCGTGGTCTCGTTATCGTAGAACGCGGCCGTGCGGCTGAGCATGGTGCCCAGTTGCCCAGTTTGTTCACCCACACGCAGCAAGCGCAGCGCAACAGGGGTAGACAACTGGTTTTGCTCTAGTGCGTTAGACAGGCTTTGGCCTTGTCCTACGGCTTGACGGGCCACCACCAAGGCCTGCACCTTGGGCCCTGTGACTACCGCTTCGCTCAGTTGCATCGCGCGTGCTACAGGTATGCCTCCCTCTAGCAGCATGCCCATCGTCAAATACAAGCGTGACAGTTCTAGCACTTGGAGGCGCGGCTTGGCACCCGGTAGCCAAGCCAGCAAGCGCCACCATCCGCCGCTGTGCAAAGCACGGCGTGCCGCCCAAATTGCAAGCACTAATAACGCCAGAATGATGGCGACTAAAGCCAGTGCATAGGACGACGCAAACTCGCCCCAGTTCAGTAGCATTTGCGAGGCCCAAGGCAAAGGTTTGCCACTGCCTTTATAGACCGAAGCAAAACGCGGCACCACATAGCCCAGCAAAAACAGGGCTACTGCACCGCCCACCCCCATCAAAATACTGGGGTAGATGGCTGCGCTGGTAATTTTGTGGCGCAAGGCTTGCAGCCGAGTTTCGTAGGCAATGTAGCGTTCTAAAGAGCGGGGTAAGTCGCTGGTGCCTTCGGCGGCTTGAATCACGCCTATAAACAAAGGCGGGAACACATTACCTTGCTGTGCGAGGGCACCAGACAAGCGCTGGCCCTCACGCAAGTGCGCCACCAAACGCTGCAATACGCTGCGCGTTTCATCGGCACCCGACCGCTCGATCAGCGCTTCCAGGGCTTCCACCACGCTCAAGCCAGCGGCTACCAAGGCATGCAGTTCTTGGGCAAACAAGAGCAAGTTAAATCGGCTGCGCTGACCCAAGCCCCAGCCAGTGGTGCCTACAGCAGACATAGGCTTAAGTGACAGGGCCGTGAGTTGGCGTGCTACCAATAGGGCATGCGCATCGGCTGTATCCAGCGCGTCTAAGCGCAGCGACTGGAGCTGCTGCTGACCATCTAATGCGCGCACGTCAAACTGCATATCTGCTTACCTGGCCTGACTAGACGTTATTGGTTGGAAATGTCAGCGGCATCGCCCGTGCCACCCGGTTGTCCATCTTTGCCATAAGAGATCAAGTCAAAATCACTGGTGGCACCGGGGCTGCGGTAGATATAAGGCTTTCCCCACGGGTCTGGCGGGACGGATTTTTCAAGGTAAGGGCCGTTCCACTTGGCGGCTTTGATGGTATCGCTAGGTTTCGTCAATAAAGCCGCAAGCCCCTCCTCGGTGGTGGGGTAGGAGCCTACGTCAATCCGGTAAGCACCCAATGCGCGGCTAAACCCTTCTACTTGTGATTTAGCTACGGTTTGCTCAGAGCGCCCAATTTGGCTGAAGTATTTGGGACCCACATAGGCGGCGAGTAAACCAATAATGGCCACCACCACGAGGAGCTCCAATAGGGTAAAGCCCCGATGGATTTGCTTGTGTCTGGCATGCAAGTGAGGTACGAGAGGTAAAAACATAAACGTCATTCATTGCCTCAAAAAGGTGTCGTTGCGCACTACGTTCACTAAACCGGTATGGGTGTTGAGCATAGTTTGGGTGTATCGAGAAGTGCTTTGCCTATGCTTAGTTACGATTTTGCCCTGCATTATTACAATTGTAGGGGCTAAAGTAATAGGATAAACAATCTTTGAACGGGTTCGCACGCATTTAGACGCTACCTGCGTGCGTTGTGCTTTGCTGCATATTATCTATCGTTAAGTTTGAAACAAAAAGCAGTAAATGCAACACATGCCAACAGCAACTACTACTACATTGCAGTGTGTCAGCGGTATTGAAAAATGATCGGCGAACTGGTCGTGACCTGGCGTGGAAGCTATAAACACAAAAACAGACAAACTGGCGGGCAGGTTGCAGTATTTTCCAATCCAGGTATGAGCCTGAAGCGAAGCTGAAAGGCTGACTTTTCGGTGTGCGGGTTGACCGGGTTAAAAACAGCAGTGTAAGGGGTTGGATTTCTCTTGGGATTCCTTTTTCAAAGGCCCCTGCCAGGCCGCCGGAGGCACCCCCCCCCTCTTGCCTACGCGCACAGCCATCCCAACCCACTGGACGTGTGTGCATTTCATGCAGCTTTTGCTGGCGCCGAGCCAGCCAGCTTTTCAAGCCTGGAGTTTTTCTTTTGGCCGGTTGAACAAGGTAAACAAAGCGGCCTTGGCCTTTTGCATTTCCTGCGCGGCGGCAAGGTCGGTTTGCTCAAGCGCCTGGGCCTGCAAGGCTTGGAGTGAGCGGTCCTTTTTGAACTTGACCAAACCCTGCTCGCTCAAGGCCGTCAGGCGCGCCAGCGGTGTCTGCACATCCTTGTGCAGATAGCGCTTGATCACCTTGCCCTTGGGGCTGACGATCTCGCTGGCAAACAGGCAGGGGCGGTGCAGATTGAGCCAGGGATTGAAGGTGTTCATGAAGAACGCATTGATGGGTGTGGCGTACTTTTTCGGGATATGGCTGTAGCCCATGTGCTTTCTGACCACGCTGGCGTTTTTGCTCTCGGCCAGGGCGTTATCGTTGCTGTGGCGTGAGCGTGATTTGGTCTGCTCAACACGCAATTTTTCCAGCAACAGGGCGACTTTTTTGTTGACATACTCGCCGCCGTTGTCCGAATGAAATCCCAGAATCTCAAACGCAAACTGGTGCAGCACCAAGGCCAGCACGGGCAACAAAAATGCCTCGCTCAGGCCCTGCACGCAAGCCTCAACTTGCCACTGGCTGAGCTCATCGACGCAGGTGATGTGATAGACCCCTTTGATGCCATCCAGGTCACCCTGGTGCACGCTGTCAATGCGCACATAACCGGCACGTCCATTGGGTTTTGGCGCGCGGCGCACGCCGATGGGGTTGCACACCGGGCGGGTCTTGGTAAAGGTGGTGCGCTGGGCCTGGTAGGGGGTGCTTTTGCGCAGGTTGTACAGGTGGGAGGCGGACAGCTCGGCCAGGCGCTCGTAGCGCGGGTCGCCATAGACGGTGAAGGCGCGCTTGAGCAGGTGCGCAATGGCAGGCCCGCACACGTCCTCATTGGCCTTGTCCATCTCCACCAGCAGGGCTACATCGGCGCTAGTGTATTTGCGGGCAAAAGGGGCCACAGGGGCGCTGTAGCGTTTGACCAGGGGCACGTCAGCCAGGCGGTTGTTGTGCCACTGGGCAATCAGGCGGGTGATCTGGGCGCGGCTGTAGCCGCTGGTGTGGCACAGGTAGCTGCGTAGCACGCCCTTGTCGCGCTTGCTCAGACGGGGGTAGTCAAAGCGTTTGAGGACGCGGCTGATGTGGGCGTAGCGCTCAACATCGTTGCCGTGCGCCGAGAACGCGATTTGGCTACTGGCTTTGAGAAATTCCTTGATTTGCCCAATTGTGTTGAGCCTTGATTCGTCCATGTTGATCACCATCCTGTGGATGATCAACCCATGCACCGCGCCAGCCCTGAAATCTGCTCTTCAGGCTCATTCCTGGGTGGAAATACGGGCCACGTTCAGGCTCATACCTCATTGGACAAGGCTGTTGCTGGACTATATTGCACTTTACGGTTCCAATAGTTAAAAAATTAGGGTAATCCAGTGGTTTAATCGTAAGCGTCCGGCCAACCCCATCTTGAAAGTCGCCGACGGAGCGTGCAGACTTGAAGTTTTTCAAGGAACCAAGCCATGGCAGGCAAGACACTCGATGACCAGCAGATACGCGCCAAGCTAGAGATTCTGGATGCGTTA
>JANMTF010000398.1:0-11537 GCA_031390175.1 Polaromonas sp. | reverse complement strand
GGCCAGAAGCGGACTAGCCCCCCTATTGGCTGGCTACCG
Organism: Polaromonas sp.; assembly: GCA_031390175.1. GTDB lineage: Bacteria > Pseudomonadota > Gammaproteobacteria > Burkholderiales > Burkholderiaceae_C > JAAFIP01. The sequence goes on along the minus strand of JANMTF010000398.1, from coordinate 11,498 downwards.
AGGCCAAGCCCCCGCAGATGCGCAGGCACTGCTGACCACGCTGCTGCATGTCTCGCAGATGGCCTGCGACCTGCCCTGGCTGGCCGAGCTCGATATCAACCCTTTGTGGGTGGACGCGCAAGGCGTGCTGGCCTTGGATGCCCGTGTCAAGCTGCGCGCCGTTGTGGCGGGTGAGGGCAGTCGGCTGGCCATCAGGCCCTATCCGTCAGCGCTGGAGGAGCGCATCCTACTGGCTGGGTGCGAGTTGCTGGTGCGCCCCATTCGACCGGAAGATGGACAACGCCTGACCGCCTTCTATGCCATGGCATCGCCTGCCGACATGCGCCTGCGGTTTTTCATGTCGCGGCGCGAAGTGCCGCATTCCGAGTTAGCGCGGTACAGCCAAATTGACTACGACCGGGAGATGACCTTTATTGCACTAGCCACATCGCAGGTAGGCGAGCAAACCATGGTGGCCGAGGTGCGGGCTGTCTGCGACCCCGACAATTTGCGGGCAGAGTTTGCCATGCAGGTAGCCTCCGATTGGCAGGGAAAGGGCTTGGGGAGCCTGCTGCTAGGCAAGCTCACCCGCTACCTGCAGGGGCGCGGCACAGCCGAAGTGGTGGGGCAATGCCTGCGGGAGAACACCGCCATGGCATCCCTGGCGCGCACAGCGGGTTTTGAGGTCTCGGCAGATGCTGCGCAGGACACCATGGCGCTGCGCATACTGCTGCGGTGAAGCCAGGGCGGCTGTTGCGCAAGTTGCGAAGCAAACTGTATAATCCAACCACCACTCCTCCCTTGTCGCGTTATTAAGTTAATTGTGACTTGGGACGAAAAAACCGCTTTAGGGCGGTTTTTTCATTTGTAGACCCCACTTGCGAAAGCACGCTGTGCCAGATCAAAGCCAAAAAACAGCAGTCTACATTGACGGCTACAACCTCTACTATGGTCGCCTGCGGAGTACCGCATACAAGTGGCTGGATGTGGTGGCACTGTTTGAAGCGTTGATCAAAGAGCAAGACCCCAGTGCCAGCCTGGAAGTGGTCAAGCTCTTTACTGCTCCCGCACTGGCCCGCTTTGCTAGCCATGGAGCGGCGTCGGTAGAAGCCCAGCAAAGCTACCACCGCGCCTTGCAGGCCAGGCACGGTACACGCTTTAAGCTAGTACAAGGAGCACACAGCTTTGACAAAGATGGCACCTTGCTGCCCACGTTTGTACCCGGGCAGCCCTATAACAGGCAAGTACGCTCCCGCGTGTGGAAGTTAGAAGAAAAGAAAACCGACGTGAACCTGGCCATGGCCATGTACCGCGATGCAGCCAAGGGCAAGTACAGCAAGCTGGTGCTGTGCTCAAACGACAGCGATGCCGAGCCTGCACTACAAGCGCTGCGAGAAGACTTCACACACTTGCAGATTGGCGTAGTCACGCCTGTACCCCCACCACCAGCACACAAGGGGAGCCCTCGCGGTGTGAGCACGTCATTAGCGCAGCATGCCCACTGGGTGCGCCGATATCTGCTGGATGGTGAGCTGGCCAGCGCCCAGCTACCAGCCCAGGTGCCCACTAACAAGAAGCCTGTACGAAAACCAACGCATTGGTGATGCAGAAATTAACCTCTAAGCCAATAACATATAGCGTAAAAAGCTACTGAAATATTAGCAAATTGATTTGTTTTAGAGGCGAGATAGTAATCGTTTTATGGGAAATGGGAGACTTGACCCTCATGCTCCCGGAGACTTGACCCTCATGCTCCCTTGACCCTCATGCTCCCTTATGCTCCCTCTAGCGTATGAATTTATCTTGACCGCCAGATGACAATAACTTTGTGGGAAGTGGGAGACCTGGTAGCTATGTCCAACAACTCATGTTTGAGCGCGTGCTTGGCTGTAAATCGCTGCGTGCCAAGCTTCATTTTTAATTTCATCTGACTCCATTTATTTCATCTGACCCCATTTATTGGCGTGACCCCATTTATTGGCGGGTTTTGAGGTGGCGGCAGATGCTGCGCAGGACACCATGGCGCTGCGCTTACGGTTGCGCTGAAGCTTTTATGGCTGGTACGAGAATCACAATTGCTATAGTGTTTATAGCTGCTTACGCACTATGTTAAATGGCTAATGGCATATTTAGCCGAATAGTTAGCAGGGCAGACGAATCGTCCAGTGCTTTGAGGGCATGCAGTGTATGGCCTTGCAAATGCACCAGATCGCCAGGCCGCAGCAGCAGTGTCGTTTGGGGTGTGCGCAATTCCATGCGGCCTTCAATGCATTGCACCGTGATTTCACCCACAACCTTGTGCTCTCGCATCTCCTTGCCTGCCATCAGCACGATGCGTATCAGTTCCAGTTGGGGTGCTTTCAGGATAGTGCTGGTGACTGCGCTGGACAGCCCTGCACCCAGAGGTTGGAGGCTGATGATGCTGCTAGATGCAAAGTGGGTTAAAGCCATGGCGTTGCTCCAATTTGTCTTTTGAGGCGCATGTTTTTTTTCCGCTCAACCGGCTTCAACTGCGTGGCCTTTCGCGCCACGGGGTGAAGGTTTGTATTTTTGCAACGCTTGGCCAACATGATGCGTTCCAGGCTATTCACCTCCTCGGCAAAAATCTCCCAGATGTCATCCGCTTCCAAAATGCCCAATAAGGCCCCGGCGTGCGAGACCACAGGCACGCGGCGCACGCCGTGAAGCTGCATGCGGGTGAGCACCGACACCAGGCGTTCGTCCATCCGGGCGGTGACCAAAGGCTGCGCCATGATGTCGCGTGCCGTAAAAACATGAGGGTCGAGTGAAAATGCAAGCACCTTGATGGTGATGTCCCGGTCTGTCAAGATGCCAATCGGTAAGCACAGGCCGTCACGCACTTCGGTGATGATCAAGCTGCCTACCTGTTCATCGTGCATAATTTTTGCACACTGTGCTATGGACTGGTCGTGCTTTATCGTCACCGCAGCGTGTACGCAGACTTGATCGACCGTAATGTGTTGGGCTGTCATGGCTATCACCCCACTTTAAGCTCGTCTGGAGCGGTCAGTGGGAATCAAAGTTGTATTGAACACTTGTATCTCCTGGGCATGGAAAACGACAGGTGCAGATTACTTCGTTTAATCTAAGCGTGATTGATGCAGATCAAACAATCCCTAGATTGGCAGCACTAATATGGGCGTACCTTAAGGATCAGCGAAGAAATGCTCACCATGCCTGATGTATTTGGCTTCGAAGCCTATTCACCTGAGCAAATCGCCGAACGGGTCGAAACGCTGGGTGTCGCCAAAGCGCGCTTAGACTTGGTTCCGCTGGTATTGCTAGACATGTTGGCCGGTGCATTTATCGGTTCTGGTGCGCTGTTTTCCACGCTGGTTCAGATATGCGTTGCATTTGATATGGATCAAGAAAGATATATCAATAGCTCAGAAAATACTGTTGTTGTAGAGGTTTAGTTTGTCAGGGTTGATTAGCCCTGGCAGCTTATACTTTCATTGAGGAATGGATTGCGCTGTGAAGTACAACGACTATTACAAAATCATGGGCTTGGAGCGCGCTGCCACGCAAGATGAGATTAAGCGCGCCCACCGCGTTCTGGCACGTAAATTCCATCCGGATGTGAGCAAAGAGCCGAATGCCGAGGCCCGCTTTAAGGAAATAGGTGAGGCCTATGAGGTGCTTAAGAATCCTGAAAAACGCGCGGCCTACGACCAGCTAGGCGCCCAGTGGAAAGAAGGCCAGGATTTTAGGCCACCACCTGATTGGAATGCCGGGTACGAGAGTGCGGGCAAAGGCTTTACTGAGCGCGAAGCGGCCGAGTACAGTGACTTTTTTGAAACCCTGTTTCGCCGGGGTTTTAACGATGGGCGTGCGGGGCACGAGCGCCACCACCCACTCCAAGCCCAGGGTGAAGACCGCCACGCCAAAATACAAATTGTGCTGGAAGAGGCCTACCACGGTGGCGAACGCCGCGTGAGCTTGGGTGTGCCAGAGATGGATGCAGAGGGTAGGGTGACCATGAAAGACCACGAGATTGAGTTCAAAATCCCCAAAGGTGTGCGTGCGGGCCAGCACATCCGCCTGGCCGGGCAAGGCGGGCCGGGCATGGGCGATGGTAAGCCGGGGGATTTGTACCTGGAGGTCAGCTTCAAGCCCCACGCCCACTACCGTGTGGACAAGCACGATGTCTACCTGGACCTGCCCATCGCACCGTGGGAGGCGGCGCTGGGTGCTGAGATAGAAGTACCCACGCCCAGCGGTGCGGTAGAGCTGAAAATTCCCGCAGGCTCCGTGGAAGGGCGCAAGTTGCGGCTCAAGGGCCGTGGTATCCCTGCCAGCACGCCCGGTGACTTTTATTTTGTGTTGCAAATTGCCGCGCCACCTGCCACGGGGGATGCTGCACAGGCGTTTTACCGCAGCATGGCCGAGCAGTTTAAAACCTTCAGCCCACGCGCCACCCTGGGAGCCCAGCCATGACCGCTCGCACCCCGCCGCAAAGCCCCAGCAGTAGCGATGGGCAACTCACTGCCACATTAAGCATAGAGGAAGTGTGCCGCATGTGCGCGGTGCGCAGTGAATACATCGTCGAACTGGTGCGCGAAGGCGTGATAGCGCCTGCTATAGGCAGCGCACCCGAGAGCTGGCGCTTTACCAGCATCGAGGTGCGCCATACCCGGGTGGCCTCACGCCTGCAACGCGACTTGGGTGTCAACCTGGCGGGTGCCGCACTGGCATTGCAGCTTCTGGATGAACTGGAATTTTTGCGGGCGCAGATCGCAACGGCGGGGCATCGTGGCGTAGAGGTTGCAGATTGAATGGGGATAACTATTGGGAGGCCATATGGGTATCACCTTAAGTTTTCTCGGCGCATCGGGCACCGTCACTGGTTCCAAATATTTGCTCACGACACCGCATGGCAAGCTGATGATCGACTGTGGGTTGTTCCAAGGCTACAAGGCTCTGCGCTCACGCAATTGGGAGCCACTGCCTGTGCGCCCACGCGATGTGGACGCGGTGGTGCTGACGCATGCGCATTTAGACCATAGCGGCTACCTGCCGCTCCTCATGCGTAACGGTTTTCGCGGCAGCATTCACAGCACGACCGCCACACGCGAGCTGTGCAAGCTGCTGCTACCCGACAGTGCCCACTTGCAAGAAGAAGACGCGGCCTATGCCAACCGCCACGGTTATTCGCGCCACGCGCCGGCTTTGCCGCTGTACACCATGGCGGACGCGCTCCAGGTGCTGACGCATTTTGAAGCCCACGCCTATGGGCGCAGCTTTGAGCCGCTGCCGGGGGTACGGGTGATTTTTTCTCGGGCGGGGCATATTCTGGGTGCGGCCAGCGTGCGCGTGGAGTGCGATGGCACCAGCATACTTTTTTCGGGTGACTTGGGCCGCCCCGACGACTTGCTGATGCAGCCCCCCGAGCCGCCACCAGGGGCGGACTATGTGGTGGTGGAGTCTACCTACGGCGACAGGGTGCACCCCGATACCGATGTGTTGCAGGAGATGCTGGAGCCCATCAAGCGTACGATTGCGCGTAGTGGTGTGGTGGTGGCCCCGGTGTTTGCGGTGGGCCGTGCGCAGGCCATTATGTTGGCCTTGGCACAGCTGAAAAACCGTGGCGATCTGCCTAGCCATTTGCCGGTATTTTTAGACAGCCCGATGGCGATTAACAGCACGGTGCTGTACAAAAAATTTGCCGCAGAACACCATATGGCTGCACCGCTGGCCGAAGCCATGTTCACGGGCGCGCAATACCTGCGCACCGCCGACGAGTCGCGCGCACTAGCCAAGCGCCACGGGCCGATGGTGATTTTGGCGGCCAGTGGCATGGCCACGGGGGGGAGGGTATTGCACCACCTCAAGCTGTACGCGCCCCACGGGCGCAACCTTATTTTGCTCACCGGTTACCAAAGCCCCGGCACGCGCGGTGCAACCCTGGCCGCACACGAGCCCACAGTGCGCATCCACGGTGAGGATGTGCATGTGCGCGCTGAGATAGTGCAGTTGGCATCGTCATCTGCCCACGCGGATGCAGCGCAAATAGAGCAATGGCTGCAACGCATGCCCCACGCACCCAAGCGGGTATTCGTCACCCATGGCGAAGACAATGCCGCCGACTGCATGCGCCAGCGGATTGAGCGCAACCTGGGCTGGAACGTGACCGTCCCGCGCTACTTGGACAAGGTCAGTTTGTGAAAAGGATGGGATAGGCGGCGGTTACTGCACCAATAAAACAGGTAAGTCAGACTCCGCCACCACGCGCTGTGCTACCGAGCCCATGATGATACGGCCCAGTACGCCATGGCCATGGGTGCCCATGACGATCATGTGCGATTTGTCTTTTTTGGCAGCTTTTAAGATACCCACAGCGGCATTGTCTACGACCCAGTCGGCGCGGTAGGTGACGGGGTGGTGATCTAAAAATGCACGAATTGGTTTGAGCACTTTTTCGGCTTCGCTCAGGTAATAGTTGTCCACCAAGTCTCGTCCCGCAACGCTTTTCACGCGGGGTGGCAAGTTAGTCTGCACATTGAGCACATGCAGTTCGCTGCTCGCATCCAGCAGTGCTTCGTGGGTGATCAAAAATGCCAAGGCTTTTTTGGTGTATGCGCTCCCGTCGGCTGCAAATAGTATTTTCATGGTGTGTTACCTCAAAACTAAAACGGGGATGTGAGAATGGGTCAGCACATGCATCGTCTCGCTGCCCAGCAGCACCCTGGAGATGCCTTTACGGCCGTGCGAGGCCATGACGATCAAATCGCATTCGTGCTTTTTGGCGGCGCTGATGATGGCCTCCGCCACATGGCCGTGGCCTGTGACGGCAGTGGTTTTCACACTTTGCGCCATAGCAGTTTTCTTCACCTCATCCACCACGGTTTTGGCTTGCTCGTTCCATTCTTTTTCGACGCGCGCTGTTTCTGCCGGCGTGAGCACCATGGCACCTTCAAAGTACATGGCGGGATACGGTGGCACCACCATATAGGCAAACACTTCGGCCGATAACTTGGCTGCCAGGGCGATGCCAGAGTCAACGGCCTTATTGGACAGTGGCGTGCCGTCGGTGCAGATCAAAATACGTGTATACATGATGGGCTCCTTAAAGTGGTGGCTCTAGCTTAGGTGCGCTGCGCGTCTGGTGTATTGATCTATATCAAGCTAGTGGTGGGTTTAGCGCAATACCAGCACGGGGATGTGGGTGTGCGTCAGCACATCCAGTGTCTCGCTGCCCAGCAATAGGCGCTGCATGCCTTTGCGCCCATGCGAGGCCATCACGATCAAATCGCAGTGGTGCTTTTTGGCTGCGCGGATAATGTTCTCTGCAATAGCGCCTTTCCCTGTGAGGGCGATGATTTTGACATCGCGTTCGTGGGCTTCTTCTCGCACGGCATCCACAATCGCCTGGGCCTCCATGGCGCGCTCATTTTCAAAGTTGGCCGTCTCAGACTGAGTCATCGGCATGCGAGTATCCGAATTCCAGTGCGGATACTTGGGCACTACGGTGTAGGCCAATACTTGTGCGCCTAGCGCTGCTGCCAGTGCAATGCCGTTACTCACAGCCTTGTGGGACAGCGCACTGCCGTCCGTGCAGATCAAGATGTGTTGGTACATGGTGGGCTCCTCAGGTCATGGTGCCTACAGCTTATGTGCGGTACCCACGCTGCGTATTGATCTATATCAAATACGTCGTGTAGTTAACAGGGTAAATTGAACTTGCACAGCGGATAGTGATGCGCCGAGTGCCTATGTATTTAAGTCACAAACCACTGAAGGAGTTAGCTATGAAACGTATTTTTAGTTTGATTTTGGGGCTCGCATTGGTAGCGCAGGCACTTGCTCAGGGCGCTGCACCCAAAGTAAAAGTGTTATCTACTCCAGAAGATCCCACCAAGAAGACGGTATTGGTGGGGCGTGCTATGGCCGCAGGCATGGTCGTCATGTTTGAGATTGAACCGGCCAAGGCCATGTGGATGCCCGTAGGCAAACAGTCCAAGTGGATGGAGCATGCACCGCGCGCGGGTGAAAAATTCCACGTAGAGGTCAAGCCGATTGACCCCAAGTCCAATACCCGAATTTCTTTTGCCAAGGTGTTGTTCGAGGCGGTGAACAAGGATACTGGCAAAAAAGTGGCAGGCGAGTTGATGCCGATGTGGGGTGGAAGTGGGCTGCACTACACCATGAACAGCGCCTTGGCTGGGAGCGGCACCTATGAAGCCAAAATCACCGTGGGGGTGCCCACGTTTGGACGCGCACCGAGTGACAAGGAGATGTGGACAAAACCGGCCATCGCCAGCTTTCACTTCAAGCTCAAGGACGACCAACTGATCGAAGTGACGGAGCCTGAGTTGTGATGCATAGCTGCGGACAGCTAGGGTGCAGCGGTAGCCTTGAGTACGGCTTTGAGAAAACCAGGGTCGGTCTTGGCGATGTTGTCGGTACGTGCCAATTCCACACCTTGGTGGTCTAGCAAAATCATCACGGTGGAGTGGTTAAATTCGCCATTGCTCAACGCCCGGTATTGCACGCCCAGCACGCCTGCAATCTTGCGCACACCGGCAATCTGCGTGCGGTACAAGCGCCAGCGTGCACTGTCGCCCGCGCGTTGCCCGGCGATTTTTTGCAGTGCTACCACGTCATCGCGTACTGGGTCGATGGTGATTAAGCCTATCTGTAGACGGCTGCGTGCATCGGCAGGCAATTGGGCCTCCACGTTTTTAATGCCTTCAAACAGCATGGGGCAGACATAGTCGCAGCGGGTATAGAACATGCTCACGATGCGTGGCCCGCCGCTCTGCGCGGCGGCATCGCGCCACTGGGAGCTGCGGCCATCTTGGTCTACCAGGGCAACATCCAACTGGTAGACCGAGTTGCGTGGTAGCTCGCTTGTAGCGGCTGGCGCAATGCTGGTGCCGATTGCAAACAGGATGCCTAGACAAAATCGACATATTTTGAGGTGGTTCATTTTTTCACTCCAGCAATATCTTTAACACAGCGGAAGCCCAAATTGCGATTGGTACTGGCCGCGCCCAGCGAGGACAGCAGGGCGATGCGCATCAAGATGGGGTAGTTTTCCCGGTCGGTAGCCGAGAGCGCGCCTGCGCCGCAAAACTTCAAGGTGTCTGGGTCGCCCTGCGTGCGGTTGTCACCACTGACCATCAGCGCGCCTGCATCGTCCACCCATTCCCAGATCACGCCATGCAAGTCTTGTATGCCGTAGACGTTGCGCTGGGTGCTGCCTACCTCAGGCAATGGCTTGGAGGTTTGGCCATACCAGTCGAGAATGCGTGCACGCCAGACGGGGTCTTTGCGGGCATCACGGCGCTTCTCGTTGGTAGCGGCTGCGTATTCCCATTCATGCCAAGTGGGCAGGCGCGCGCCTTCGCTGTGGCAATAGGCTGCGGCGGCAAACCAACTGACATCGGTCACTGGCTGGGCCATTTGCGCTTGGCCAGGTGCCGTATCCGTCGGCCACTGGCGCAGGTATTGGCCATCAGCCAAGCTGCTGCTGGCCACGCGCGATCTGCGCCACTGGGGTTGCAGTAGTGCAAATTGGGCAAACTCTTTGTGCGTGACGGGTAGCACGCGCATGGCAAAGCTGGGCACGCTCACTGGGGCTTGCTTGCCATCCGGCGGGAGCAGCGTGGTGATGGTGCCGCCTGCAATGCTGCGGTAAGCAGCCAGCGGCGCTGCGCTTTGGGCGGCGGCAAGTGCCTGCACACTGCAAGCACACAGCACCACCACTGCGAAGCAAGCGTTGACAACCGTAGCCGTGGGTGTAGCCGTGTGTGCAGGGCGTAATGGCATAGCGTGCTTTGTTACCCAGCAATGCTAATGCGCAGCGCCCTTGGGCCTGGGTGTGTTGGCGCGCACTTTGGCTACCTGCGCCGTGCTGTAGGCTCCTGTGCTGTTACCCCAGGTATTGCCTACATAGGTCAATATATGTGCCACTTCGTCGTCAGCCAGTTGGCTCATGGGCGGCATGATCGAGTTGTAGGCTTTGCCGTTGACTGCCACAGGGCCCGTCAAGCCGTTCAGCACTACGCCAATGGCGCGGTCTTTGTCCGCTGTCAAAAAATCTGACTTGGCCAGTGGTGGAAACACGCCTTCCAGCCCTTGGCCATTGGCCTGGTGGCATACCGAGCAGGCGCCGTTGTACAAAGCCCCGCCCGCTTTGATTTGCATCTCCAGGCTCAAGTTGCCCGCTGCCGCAGCCTTGGTAGCCACGGCGACGCTGCCCAAGTCGGCTTGCTTGTCGCCCAGGTAAGTGGAGTCCACTTCTTTGCCCGAATAAATGGCTTTGTTCTCAGGGCCTTCGATTTTCATCATGCCCAGCGCGCCTTTGTTGAAGGCGCGAAAAATCGAGTGGTCTACGATCACATAGGTGCCGGGAACTTCGGTTTTAAACTCGGCCATGGCCGCGCCGCCAGCGGGGATCAGCGTGGTCTGCACGTTCTCCTGAAACTTGCTGCCCCCCTCAAACCATACCTTGTCAAATATCTCGCCAATGACGTGGAAGCTGGACACCAAATTGGGCCCGCCGTTGCCAATGTAGAGGCGCACGGTCTCGCCCACCTTGGCTTTCAGCGCATTGTCGCCTGTGAGAGCCGACTCAGAGCCGTTGAACAGCACATAGGTGGGGCGCTCGTCGATGGCCTTTTGCATGTCGAAGGGCTGCAAGCCTTTCTCGCGGTATTTGCCCACGGTGTAGAAGTCGCCCTGCATCACGTAAAACTCTTTGTCCACCTTAGCCAGGCCTTCAGGCGGCTCGATCAAAATCAGCCCGTACATGCCGTTGGCCACATGCATACCCACGGGTGCGGTAGCGCAGTGGTACACATACAGGCCCGCGTTGAGCGCCTTGAAGGTGAACTGCGAGCCATGGCCTGGCGCGGTAAAGCTGGACGCCGCGCCTCCGCCCGGGCCGGTCACGCCGTGCAGGTCTATGTTGTGCGGCATTTTGGAGTCGGGGTGGTTCTTAAGATGGAACTCCACCGTGTCACCCTGGCGCACGCGGATAAAGCTGCCAGGCACGGTGCCGCCAAATGTCCATAGGGTGTAGGTTACGCCCTCGGAAATTTCTTTCCCCAGCTCACGCACCTCCAGCTCTACGATGACTTTAGCCGGTGCCTTGCGACCCGTAGCGGGCGGCACCAAGGGTGGGCTGGTGAGCACAGCCTTGATCGGCTCGCCCTGCGGTGGGCCAAAGTCGCCTTTGGCTGAGCCGCCAGTGTCGCTGGCAGTTGCGGAGGCAGCCGTGCCGGAAGGTGTGGTCTGCGTGCAGGCAGCTAGTGTCAAGCTCAGCGAGAGCAGTAACGTGGCAGTGGTATGGCGCATAGTAACCCCTTGTTGTGTGGATTCACTTTATCTTTCGCGTAAAGTACTGCGTTGATGTAGATCAACTAAATGGGCGTTAGGTGATGTGTGGTGGGGAGCTTGGCTACCTTTGTACAGGATCAGGTCGGCGGCGCACTTAGCTACGCGGCTGTCCCCCGCGTTGGCCTAGGGCCAACTGCTCCTCCTTTATGCCGCTA
>JANMTF010000392.1:0-12325 GCA_031390175.1 Polaromonas sp. | reverse complement strand
TTTTGCTGCGGACCGCCAGTTCGTCTCCAGTTGCTCCCCACCCCGCTTCGCAGCGACGCAGTTACCTTCGACTACAGGGCCTTGGCTTACCCTGACACGGACTTTCACCGTGCTAACGTAGCGCCTTCACGGGCGCACAGTAGCTGGCCCTAGGCCAGCACGGGGGACAGCCGCGGAGCTGAGCGCACCGCCGACCTGATCAAGTGATGACAAAGCGCGTAACAGCCGACCGCGCAATAACAGACTTCGCGAAAAAGAAACCAGACCCAGCGAGAGACCGCAAATCAACATAGAAAGAAAACGTCAGACAACCGAAGCCAGCACAGACAAGTCAACCGTGCCGGCCTCAAACACAGAACTCAATTGCGACAAGAGTGCCTGCGCCTGCGCGTCCGACACCTTGCCATAACGGCAGTTAGCCAAAAACTTCTGCTGCAAATCCGCATCACTCATCGGGTGATCTACACCACCCTTGAAGTAGCCTTGGCTATGCTCATGCACTTCGCCGTTCTTCAGCGTAATGCGCAGATGCCCAGTGAACTGCTTGGGGTAGGGATTATTCGGATCGACAATGTACGACACCTTAGCCGCTAGCGCACGCAAGTCAGCGCGCTGCACCACCGCCTCGGCATACTCGCCCAAGCCCGCATCGTCAAAGGTCAGTCCTGCGGCAATCGCATAAGGAATGCTGAACTTGGCCGCGTAGCCATTGGGCGGAGAGGCCTTGAGTGCCAGCGGCTCCCACAGGCGGTGTACGATGCCCTCTGCCGTGTTGCATTCAATTGTGGCAATCTGCTCCAGCGCAATACCCTTGGCGCGAAACGCGCGCGCGCAGTCGATAAACGGATGCGCCATGGTGCCGCAGGCGTAGGGCTTAAACGCAATGCTGGTCCACACCCACTCGTTGCCAAAGCCCTTGAGCATGGCCTCAAAATCGCCCGCGCTGGCGTTGGCAAAACCGTGGAACACGCCGTGCTTGCCTTCAAACACGGTGGCCGGCCCTTTAAACCCGTTTTGCGCCAAACGCACCGCACGGTAGGCCGACTGCGCCGCCCAGCCGGGGTGCATGCGCTTGGTCCACGAGCCGTCGGCCAGGTATTCAATAATGCCGCCCGCCATGCTGCCTGCAATGCCCAGCGCATCGACGATCTGCTGTTGCGTTAATTTCAACGCCGCACCCAGGCCTGCCACCGCGCCGAACACGCCGAAGATCGCCGTGGGGTGAAAGCCTGCCTTGTGTACCTGCATGGGCGCTACGCTGCACAAACGGCAGGTCACCTCCACGCCGATGGCGATGCCGCGCAGCAGCAGGTCGCCGCTCAAGCCGTGGCGCTGCGCTGCCGCCAACAGGGCAGGCACCACCACAGCACCCGCGTGCACGGGGCCGCCTTCGTAGGTGTCGTCAAAGTCTTCGCCATGCGCGGCGATGCCGTTGACAAAGGCCGCGCCTTCTACGCCGCAGCTTTGCGCAAAGCCAATGACGGTGCAAGGGCCATCTTGGTCTAGTGATGCGAGTGCGGCTTTCACATACACCTCGTGGCGCGCGGCCAGGCAAATGCCTGCTACGTCCATCAACAGGCGCTGGCCTACTTGCTGGCCGAGGGAGTCTTTCTCAGGCGTGGCCTGCACAATCACTTGCGCCAAGCGCTGGGCTACGGTGCCCAAAGGATTTTTCGTTTCATTCATGCGATAGCTCTTGGTTAAATATTACAGACCTCAGACACCCTCACCCCAACCCTCTCCCGTTAAGCGGGAGAGGGAGCCGGAGATATTCTGACTACGTTTTGGATTTGTTGCGGTCAGAAAATTCTTTCCAACCCGTGTAGAGCGCCAGCGCCAGGGCAAGGCCCAGCAAAATAGCCGAGGCTGGGTCGGTGATGAAAATGCTGTGCTCGCCGCCGGAGATCAACAGGCTGCGGCGGTAATTAGACTCCACCAAATAGCCCAGCACCAAGCCCAGCACCAGGGGCAATACCGGCAGGCGCAGCAGACGCATGCCGTAGCCCACCACGCCGATGGCCAGCACCAGGCCGCATTCAAAAATGCTCTGATGGATGGCGTACACGCCCGACATCACCAGCGCCAAAATGAAGGCAATCAAATACGGTTTGGGGCGATTGACCAGCCACATGCAGGGCGACAAAATCACCAGGCCAATCAGCAGCATGGCGATGTTGGCGATGAACAAACCGCCATACAAGCCATACACCACCTCGGGCGCTTTTTGGAACAGCATGGGCCCGGGCTGCAAGCCGTGAATCAAAAAACCGCCCAGCAAAATAGCGGCGGAGTTGGAGCCTGGTATGCCCAAGCTGAGCAAGGGCACCAGCGCAGTGGCAGTCACCACATTGTTGGCTGCCTCGGGCGCGGCCACACCTTCGGGCGAGCCCTTGCCAAACTCTTCGGGGTTGTTAGACCAACGCTTGGCCTCGGAGTACGCCATAAAGGCCGCAATCGTACCGCCCGCACCGGGCGTCACGCCCTCTACCGTGCCGATGACCGCGCCAATGGCCTGCGGCTTGAACAGGCGCTTGGACATGGCCCAGTTGGGCAGCTTGAGCTTGGTAGACGTTTGGCCCCCCTTGGCCCAAGCGGGTTCGCCAATTTGCACCAGCATCTCAGTGACGGCAAACAGGCCGACCATCACCAAAATGGGTTTGACCCCGCTGAGTAAATCTGCCGAGTCAAAAGTAAAACGCGCTACGCCCGAGACCGGGTCGCTGCCGACAAAGGCAATCATCAAACCGATGCAGGCCGCAATCACGCCGCGCAAGAGCGAGCCGCCCGACAAACCGGCGATCACCGACAGCCCCAACACACCGAGTGAAAAATACGCTGCGGGCGTAAAGGCCAGCGCCACCTTGGCCAAGCTCTCTGTCGCCAACACCAGCACCAGCAAACCAAACAGGCCGCCCCACAGGCCCGACATCAGGCTGATGCCCAGCGCCTCGCCCGCCTTGCCTTGACGCGCCATCTCGTAGCCATCCGTCACCGTGGCCGACGCAGAATTAGTGCCCGGCGTGCGGATCAATATCGCGGGAATCGAGCCGCCGTATTCCGCGCCCACGTACACACTGGCCAGCAGCACCAGGGCTACGGTGGGTGTCATGCCCACGGTAAACGGCAGCAGCAAAGCCATGGCAATCGACGGCGATATGCCGGGCAGCGCGCCGCCCAAGATGCCCCAGAGCACACCCGCAAACGCGGCGACGATCACGCCTAAAGAGGCGAGGTTTTGCAATGAAAGTAGAAAGCTGTCCATATGCCTTACCTGCCTAATAGCTTAGGCCACAGGCCGATGGGCAGGCGAATCTCTAGCGCCCAGTCAAACAGCAGCCACAGCAGGGGGCCTGCCAGCAGCATGCAGGCCAGCAGGCTGGTGCGCTGGCGCGCGCCCGCAAACCAGGCCACCGCACCCACCAGCAGGCTGATACTCAGCACATAGCCCAGCAGCGGCAGCAGCGTGACATACACCACCAAGATAGCCAGCAAGCCCAGTGCCATGGCGTGCGGGTGCTGTGGTGCATCAGCATCTGGCGCAGCGGCCGCGTCGTTCTTCACTATCTCTTGCACCTTAGTGGTGGGTGCCTTGACCACCCAGGTTTTTACCAGCAGGGCCAGCGAGGCCAGCAGCAGCACCACGCCCACGCCTATCGGCACGCCGTTGGCACCCACTGCGTCGGCCAACAAGCTGTCTTCTATGCCGCGTGCATAGGCGATATAGCTGAGCGACAGCGCGGTGCCCACGGCACCCGTGATGCGGTCTGCCCGCGCATCGTTCAACCTGCCATCGTTCATTTAACCAATCCCATTTCCTTGAACGAGGCCGCCGTCTCTGCGGCCACCTCGGCGGTGAACTTGCGCGCCTCGGCACGGCCCAGCACCATGGGGGTGAGATGGTCTTTGGTGTATTCGGCTTTGTAGGCGGGTGAGTCCACCACCTTGCGGATCGCGTCCTCCCAGGTTTTGGCAATCTCATCGGACATGCCCTTGGGCGAGGCAATGCCACGGAACTTGCGGATCACCACGTTCAGCCCCTGCTCTTTGGCGGTAGGCAACTGCGGTAGCCCGGCCAAGCGGCTCTCCGACATCGTGGCCAGCAGGCGTATCTTGCCGGCTTCCAGCTGGCCTTGCAGCTCTTGCACTTCACCAATGCCAATGTCGTAGGTGCCGTTCAGCACGCCAATCATCATGTCGCCGCCGCCCTCGTGGCTGACGATAGGCACCTTCACGCCGCCCGCGCGGGCCAGGCGCTCCATGCCTATGCGCTCCAGCGAGGCCGGGTTGGCCGCGCCCCAGCGCGACTTGCCGGGGTTGGCCTTGGCATGCGCCACCACATCGGCCAGGGTTTTGAACGGCGACTCGGCGCGGGTGTAGATCACCTCGGGGTCGATAAACACAATCACCATCGGGTCCAGCCCGTCATAGCCCACGGGGGGCTTGGACAGCAGCGTGGTTTGAATATAGGTAGGCGTAGTGCCATAGAAAATCGAGCCATCTGCCGCACCCTTAGCCACATGCGCCACGGCAGTAGCCCCGCTGCCACCGCGAATGTTCTCTACCGCAAAGTTGGTTTTGATCACGCCCGACAAATGCTTGTTGAGGTTGCGCAAAAACACATCGGTACCGCCGCCCGGGCTGGAGTGCGTGACCATCGTCACACGGGTGACCGGATAAGCCGCTTGCGCCAGCGCGGCGCTACTGACAAACAGGGACAGGCAAGCTGTGGCGAGCAGAGAGTGAAGGCGCATGGTGGGACTCCGTGGACTAGGGAATGCTGATGGAACAAAGGCAGTTAACCAAAAATGTTCCGCTATTTAGAACGTCGTTCTTTCAAGCAAGACGAAATTCTATTAGGCAAAAAATCTGTTTTTCTAGCCATACGGATTTACCCTATTCACTGCTGAATTTACTTTGCCGGCAACGCCGTCACATCCGTAATGCAGTTTCCGTGTACCAGCACGCGCACTGCTACGGCGCAATGCTTACGCCACTCAAGCCCCAGCAACTTAACGTCAATACGGAACTGCGTGTTGGCTGTTCCACGGTTTGGTGGCCCAACTAGCTTCAGATACTTGATCAGCAAAGCTGGCCGGTGTTCGGGCGGCATGGGCACTGGGACAACGCCGTGAGCGTGCCCTTATATTGCGGCAGCCCGATTTAACTACTATTTGAAATGCGCGAGGTAATGCGCTAAGTCAGCAACATCGCCATCTTTCACGCCCTGCACAGAGGCAGTCATGTTGGTGTCGCGCCCAGTACTGTTGCCGTCTCTGAACTGTTTGATCGACAGTACTAAAAACTCTTCGTGTTGTCCCGCCAGCCGGGGGATTTGGCTTTGTCCTACGTAGTTGGACAAATGGCAGGTGCCGCAGAGCATTTTTTTGGAAATCTCTTGTCCACGCAAGTAGGTGGCGTTGTTGACGGCGCTGGTGGTGGACTTGACTGGCTTTTGGGCTGCGAAATAATTGGCCAACGCTACGAATTCTTCGTCAGTTATTTTGTCGAGCAAGCCCTTCATTTGCGGTACGTCACGAATGCCTTCACGGATGAGGACGAGTTGGTTCTCAATGAAGGTTTTGGGCTGACCGGCCAGAGTCGGGATGCTGGAGATTTGCGAATTGCCTTGCGCGCCATGGCAGGCTGCGCACAAGGCGAGCTGCCCGGGATTGGGCTGAACAGGGGTCTGGGCTGGGGTCTGCGCGGTGGCAGTGCCCATACAAAAAAGCAGGGCCACTGCTGCCAGCGCCCTGCTTGTTTGTCTTGTGCCGCTTGGTTTAGCGGTCATGCTTTAGCGCGCGTAAGAGATGCGGTAGATGGCACCCATTTGCTCGTCCGACACCAGCATGGAGCCGTCAGGCATTTGCAGCAAGTAAGCTGGACGGCCAGAGAAGCTCTCGTCTTTGCTGTCTAAAAAGCCGGTAAGAAACGGGGTCATCTTGGCATTTTTGCCATCGGGATCAGACTTGACCATCACCACGTCGTAGCCGGTCTTTTTGGTGCGGTTCCATGAGCCTTTGCGGGCGATGAAGGCCGCGTTCTTGTACTCGGCAGGGAACATATTGCCGGTGTAGAACTGCAGGCCCATGACAGCGGTGTGGCCGCCCATGGGCAGCACAACAGGCGTTACACCTGCGCAAGGGTTAGCTTTTTTAATGTCTGGATCTGGCAGGTTGCCTACGTGGCAGTAGGGGAAGCCGAAGTTCTGGCCTTTTGCGCTCAGGCGGTTCAAGCCGTCTTCTGGCAGGTCGTCGGTAATCCAGTCGCGGCTATGGTTGGTGAACCACAGCTCTTTGGTGACCGGGTGCCAGTCAAAGCCCACAGAGTTGCGCACACCCGTGGCGATGACTTCCATGCCAGAGCCATCGGGGTTGTAGCGGCGAATCTGGGCGTATTCAGCGCTGGGCAGTTCGCAGATGTTGCAAGGCGCGCCAAAGGGCACGTAGATTTTGCCATCTGGGCCAAAGCGCAGGTACTTCCAGTTGTGGTGCTTTTCTTTGGGCAGCTTGAACAAGGCGGTCATATCCACCGGCTGCACATTGGGGTTGCTTTCAATGCCGTCGTAGCGCAGCACTTTGTCAACCGACATGACGTACAGGTTGCCCTTGAACATGGCGGTGGCAGGCTGGTCCAGCTTGTCTACCAGTACGCGGCTGGTACGCTGGCTGCCGTTGTCGCTGATCTCGTACACACGGCCTAGAGGGCGGGTGCCGGCGTAGATTTTGCCGCTCTCGCCGCGCGACATGGCGCGCACGCCAGGGGTGCCGGTAGACCACAGCTCGATCTTGAAGCCTGGTGGCAGCTTGAGCCTGCTCAGTTGAATGTCAGCGGCGGGCGTGACGGTAAGTTTGCCAGCCACAGGTGCCAGCGGGGAGGTGGCTTGGGCGCTAGAGCGGCCTTGTTGCCAAGCAGGTGCTGGCGCGGCAGCTACGGGAGCAGCAGGCACTGCGGCAGCGACGGGTGCCGCAGCGGGGACTGCTGGCTTGGATGGCGTGCTTTGGCAGCCGCTGAGGGCTAGCAAAACCGCGCCGCTGAGTAGGGCAAGTTTTGTAAACATGGAAAGTCTCCGAGAAGTTAAATTAAATGAGCATTTGCTAAACACAACTACGCAGGCGATACTAACGCTTGGCAGGGTGCCGCCAAAGAGGGTTTCCACTTATCCACCTGCCTCTACGCAATACCACGCACGCAGTGCGCGCGCTTTGCGGGACAAACTCTGCTGAGGGTGTAGCGAGAAGGCCATCATCCGGTGCCGATACATCTCAAGCATTTCTAAACCATTTTGGAGACATTTATGCGAATTTTCCAACTCATCAAAACTCCTTGCGCTGTGGCCCTGACTGCCCTGCTGAGCATCGGCTGTGCGCAGCTGCCGTCGGCCCCCGCAGCCTCTACCGCCAGCGCTACAGCCCCGGCAGGCAAAACCGAGCTGCTGTGGTTCAGCCAGGCAGGCTTTCGCATCAAGTCCCCGGGCGGCAAAACCATTGTGATCGACCCCTGGATCACCGGGGGCCCCAAAACCCCAGCGCCGTATAAAACCGATTTGAACGCCGTGGGCAAAATCGACTTGCTGCTGGTGACCCATGCCCACGTAGACCATATTGGCGACGCGCCCGCGCTGGCCAAGCTGCACAACACCGTGTTGTACGGCCCAGCAGACATGATGACCCCGCTCAACACCTTGGGCATCTTGCCGCCCAACCTGACGCACCGCTTTAACAAAACCGGCCACGTCACGCCCTTGCCCGGCATCAAGGTGACGGCAGTGACGGCCGAGCACTCATCCCTGCTGGTGTGGAAGAACCCCACCACCGACAAAAACGAATCCCACCCTGCAGGCGAGGCCGTGGGCTACATCATCCAGCTGGAAAACGGTTTCAAGATTTGGCATATGGGTGATACCGGCTTGTTTGGCGACATGAAATTTATCGCTGAGCACTACAAGCCTGACCTGGTACTCATCCCCATCGGCGGCAACTTCACCATGGACCCGGACGATGCGGCCTTTGCCATTCGTACCTGGATCAAGCCCAAGTTTGTCATCCCCATGCACTATGGCTCCAACCCGATCACCAAGGGCACCTTTGCGCAATTTGAAGCCGCCATGCAGGGGCACAGTGGCACCCAAGTCATCAAAATGACCGAGGGGCAAACCCTTGGCTTCTGATAGCATTTTGTCAGCGGACAAACTCAAACCCCTGCTCACCTACAAGCCGCAGCCCAGCACCACAGTGCTGAAGCTGCCGCCACTGGCCTGCGACACGCATGTGCATATCTTCGGCCCCGCCGACCAGTTTGCCTACGCACCCACGCGCAGCTTCACGCCGGTGGACGCCCCCAAGGAAATGCTGTTTGCCCTGCACCACCAGCAGAGCATCGAGCGCTGCGTCATCGTGCAGTCGCTCGTGCATGGCATGGACAATCGCGTGGTGGAAGATGCGATTGCCGCAGGCGGCGGGCGTTATCTGGGCGTGAGCTTGGTGCCCGTGGACGTACCCGATGCCGAGCTGGAACGCATCGCGATGGCAGGCATTCGCGGTGTGCGCTTTCACTTTATGCCCAGCCTGACCAGCGACACCTCAATGAATGCCATCGTGGCGTTGACGCAGCGACTGAAGCCGCTAAATCTGCATTTGCAAGTGCATTTTGATGGCGCGCTGATTCACCAACTGATTGAGCCCCTGTCACGCAGCGCCGTGCCCGTGGTGATCGACCACATGGGCCGCGTCGATGCCACACGCGGCGCAGAGCATGCTGACTTTGCGGCCCTGCTCACGCTGCTGAAAAACCCCAAGTTCCATGTGAAGGTGAGTGGCATTGACCGCATCGACTCGCACGGATCGCACAAGCAGCCACCCTATGCGGATGGCGTGGCGTTTGCGCGCCTGCTGGTAGAGCGCTTTCCCGAGCAATGCGTGTGGGGCACCGACTGGCCGCACCCTAACCATACCCATGTGCCGGATGATGGCGTGCTGTTTGATGCGCTCTCCAGAATTGCGCCTGATGCAAAACTATTAGAGCAATTGCTGGTGCATAACCCGCAGCGTTTATACCGCTTTGCCAACTGAGTTTTTGCGTCCTCTGCGTCCGGTCAAGCCCGATTTCGCCCCTTGAGTAGTTTTAACTTTGAATAGATAGCTCAGCCCATGGCCTCTCCTCATTCACAAACGCCAGGCCGCCTGGCTGGCAAGATAGCCTTGGTCACCGGCGCGGGCTCCGTCGGCCCCGGCTGGGGCAATGGCCGCGCGATTGCAGTGCGCTTTGCGCAAGAAGGTGCGAAGGTCTATGGTTTTGACAAAGACCCGGAGCGATTGACCGAGACCGCCAAGCTCATTAGCGAAGCAGGCGGCACCTTCATCGGCGGCACTTGCGATGTCACCAGCAGCGCATCCATCGAAGCCATGGTGACCCGTTGCATAGACAAGTTGGGCCGCATCGACGTGCTGGTCAACAACGTGGGCGGCTCGGCCAAGGGCGGGCCGGTGGAGATGAGCGAGGAGGTGTGGGACACGCAGGTAGACCACAACCTCAAAAGCGTGTTTCTCACCTGCAAATACGTGCTGCCCCATATGCAGGCGCAAGGTAGTGGTGCGATTGTCAATATCTCGTCCACCTCGGCACTGCGCTGGACGGGCTCTGCACAGATTGCCTATGCCGCCACCAAGGCAGGCGTCATCCAGTTCTCACGCGTGCTGGCGGTGCAATACGCCAAGGAAGGCATCCGCGTGAACACCGTGGTGCCCGGGCAGTTGCACACGCCGATGGTCGAGGTGCGGTTGGCTGGCCAGCGCGCGGGCGGTGATGTCGACGCGCTACTCAAGCAGCGCCAGTCGCGCATCCCGTTGCCCTTCATGGGCGACGGGCGCGACACCGCTAACGCGGCTTTGTTTCTAGCCTGCGATGAATCACGCTTTGTCACCGGCACCGAGATCATTGTCGATGGCGGCATGTCGGTGCGTTGCGATTGATCGCCATAGCAACTCCAAGGTAAATCCGTTCAGGCTGAGCTTGTCGAAGCCATCACACATTACTGAAAAGAGAAATATGAAACATCTTCAACTCACCCGCCGCGCACTGTCTACGGCTCTTGTATGTAGCCTGTTCGCTGCATCCTCCGTAGTTTTGGCACAAAACAAAATCACCCGCATCATTGTGGCCTTCCCACCCGGTGGCCCGGTAGACTTTGTAGCGCGCACACTGGCCGATCAACTGGGCAAAGAGCTGGGGCACCAGGTCATCATCGAGAACAAGGCCGGGGCCAACGGCGCAATAGCTGCCGACTTTGTCTCCAAGGCCGCACCCGACGGAACTACCCTGTGGCTGACCAGCGTGGGCGCGGTGGCCATCAACCCGGCGCTGTACGAGAAGCTGGCTTACGACCCGGTGCGCGACCTCACGCCCGTGTCTCTGGTGGTCAACAACGTAGAGATGCTGGTAGTGGGCGCGAATGCACCGTACAACACCGGGGCTGAATTTGTGGCTGCCAGTCGCCTGCAAAAAGACAAGCCCCTGACCATGGCCTCATCCGGCACCGGCAGCGTGCCGCACCTGGCGATGGAGCTGCTGAGCGATGCCGCCAAAATCAACCTCACCCACGTCCCCTACAAGGGCGCAGCGCCCGCCATCACCGATGTGATTGCAGGCCATGTGAACGGATTTTTTGGCGACATTCCTGGCTTGGTGTCTTTCATCAAAGCAGGCAAACTCAAACCCATCGGCATCGCAGCGCCCAAGCGCCACCCCTTGTTCCCTGAAGTAAAAACCTTCACCGAAATGGGTGTGCCGGGCGTAGATTCTGACAACTGGTACGCGCTGTTCGCCGCCAAGGGCACGCCTGCTACTGAAAT
Source organism: Polaromonas sp. (assembly GCA_031390175.1). Lineage (GTDB taxonomy): Bacteria > Pseudomonadota > Gammaproteobacteria > Burkholderiales > Burkholderiaceae_C > JAAFIP01. The sequence continues at coordinate 1,478 of JANMTF010000392.1, read as the reverse complement.
TGACCGCGTGAACCAAGCCGTGCGCAATACGCTGAATGCCGAAGCTGTCAAAACCAAGTTGCTAGCCTCGGGTGCCGAGCCTGCTTCTTCCTCGCCCGCCGAACTGGCTACGCTGCTCAAGAACGATTCAGCCAAATGGGCGAAGGTGGTGCGCAGCAAAAATGTGAAAGCAGATTGATATGCGCATCGCCCCCATCCCCCCCGGCACCCGCCCCGAGCTGGCCGCCCAAGAAGCCCAAATCGCCGCCCAGCGCGGCGGCAAGGTCTCGCCCCTCTACCAAGTGCTGCTCAACAGCCCACCGATTGCCCAGGGCTGGGAGCAAATGCTCTCTGCCGTGCGCAACCGCAATAGCCTACCCGCCAGCCTGCGCGAGCTGGCCATCCTGCGCGTGGCCGTGCTCAACCGCGCCAGCTACGAGTTCGATGCCCATGCACCCATCGCGCTGGCCGCAGGTGTGGCGCAGGCCAGCATCGATGCCATCCGCACCGTGCCGCTAGCGGCCAACGCACCGCTCTCACCGATTGAGCGCGTGGTGATGGACATGGCCGACGCGATGACGCGTGACATCACCGTGCCCGATGCTGTGTATGCCCGGGTGCGCGCGCAGTTTGACGCGCAAGGCCAGCTCGACTTGGTGGCCACCATTGCCGCCTACAACATGGTGTCGCGCTTTTTGGTAGCGCTGCATATTGGGCACTGAGCTATGGAACGCACGACCGATTTCATCTTGCTGCAAGCCACGCTGGATGCAACAGCCGTTGCGGATTTGGCCGATGCCGCGCAAAGCTGGTGTGCGCGAAGCGGCGTGCCCATGGTGCTGCACCGCGCGGCATGGTCAGCTGATACGCAGACGGCTTATGTGTATGGGCGATTGGCCGTGCGCACTTCACTGGGCAGCAACGTGTTGGCTGCACTACCCACTGCGTTCGGTCAAGTACTGGTAGGCGCAACCAACATCCGCACATCCCGCCTACAAACCGTGCTGGATCTGCAAGGCGCATCCCACACCGACAAACCCATCTTCCACTATGTCGTAGAAACCGATGCCGAAGAGGGCTGGATGAGCGAGATTGCAAAGTGGTACGACACCGAGCACATGCCCGGCCTGGCAGCCGTGCCCGGCTGCATCCGCGCCACCCGCCTACTCAACCACGACCACGGCCCGCAGTCGCTGGCCTGCTACGATTTGGTCAGCACGCAAACGCTGGGTTCCGCGCCCTGGCTGGCGGTGCGCAACACAGCTTGGAGCGACATCGCCCGGCCGCACTTCACCAATACCAAACGCACGATGTTCAGCACGGTCGCGTAGCGATGCCTTAAACTAAAACCGACGCAGCTTTCCCGGAGACCCTAGGATGATCAACAAAATCGCCAGCACCATCGCGCAGGCACTGACCGACACGCAAGACGGTGCCACCGTCATGATTGGCGGCTTTGGCACGGCGGGCATTCCTAACGAGCTGATCGATGGCTTGAT
>JANMTF010000370.1:0-9837 GCA_031390175.1 Polaromonas sp. | reverse complement strand
GCGCGCCAGCTTCAAGGCCGCCTCGTTGGCCTCTAGCCCGGTGGAGCAGAAAAACACATTCGTCAGGCCGCTGAACTCCACTAATTTGGCGGCCAGCTTTTCCGCGTTGGGGCAGAAGTAGTAGTTGCTGCTGTGGATGATTTTGCTGATCTGGTCTTGCAATGCGGGTACCAGCTTGGGGTGGTTGTGGCCCAGGGTGTTAACTGCTATGCCGCCCAATGCGTCCAGATACGACTTGCCGTTGACGTCCCACACGCGGCTGCCCTGGCCGTGTGACAGCGCAATGGGCAGGCGTCCATAGGTGTTCATCACATGGGGTTGGCTGGGGGCTGCTGGTGTCGTGGTCATTGTGGTGTTTTCCCAAAAGCGAAGGCAATTCCAAATAAAAAGGCCCAATTTGCAAACTGAGCCATGGATGCTTGATTTTAGGCGCAGCGCGGGCCTTTGGGCCGCCGCTTTAACGTTGCTTTTGCATCGCTGCAATGCCTGCGATGGGATTGCGGTATTTTCGGACGGATAAGGGTTTACCAGAATTCTAAGTCTTATATAAGATAGAATACTTGTGCAGTGCAGCAACAGCGATCCTGATGCCGCCACCAGTCACGCATTACCATGGCAACACCCAGCTCCAAACAAGTCTTTATCCAAGGCGTCACCCAAGACGGCAAGGCCTTTCGCCCCAGCGATTGGGCCGAGCGCCTGTGCGGCGTAATGAGCCAGTTTCGCCCTGGTGGCGCAGTACCCGGCTCGCATTTAAGTTACTCCGAATGGTGCTTGCCCACCAACCTGGGCGATATCAAATGCGTCGTCGTGCACCGCGACCTGAAGGAGGCTGAGGTAATGGCTTGGGATTTTGTAATGAACTTTGCGCGCGATAACGACTTGCAGGTAGTAGAGGCTTGCTTGCTGCCTCCTGTGTAGGTTTGAAGACCCACCGGGCTTTCGTGAAGGCCCTTCGGGCAAGATCTATCTGGCTTACCTGCGTGACCCAGATGGCAACAAGATCTGCGCGCTGCACCGGCCTGCTAAGCAAGCGCGGAGCAGGGCAGCGGGCCTTTGGGCCACTGCACGCTGGTTTTTATGCGGGTTGGAAGTTACGGATATGCTGCATATTTCATAGCTTCTACCGCTATATTCTATTGGGCTAGCGGCCAAAGTTGGTTAAACTGTGGCTGTGTTGTACTTTGTATTAAACGTGTTGTGCCATGGGGTGCATTTGGCTTTCATCGGTTTTACGGTGCTGGGCTGGATGTTTGCGCCACTGCAGGCGGCGCACCTGGCTTTGGTGCTGGGCATGCTGGGCTGCTGGTTTGTACTGGGCCGTTGGCTGGGCCCTGGTTATTGCCCCATTACGGATGTGCACTGGCGCATCAAAGCCGCGCTAGGCCCTGGCCGCCCGCCATACAGCTACATTCATTTTGTACTTGCCCAGCTGGGATGGACGCTGAACCCTGCCAAGCTAGACCAAGTCTTGGGGCTAGGCGCTATCGGCATAGCGCTGCTATCTGTGGTGGTGAATGTGCCGCGCTTGGTGGGTTGGTAACATGCCTGCCGCCCCCATTACCTTAGACGCCCTGCGCCGCTACGCTGTAGCCCGCACGCTCTTCACCCCCACCACCTTGCCCACAGCCATCCAGCGTTTGGGGTTTGTGCAGGCCGACCCTATTCGTGCTCCGGCGCGGGCGCAAGACCTTACATTGCGGCACCGGGTGAAGGGCTATTGCGCGGGAGATTTGGAGCGGCGCTATGCGGCGTTGGGGATAGAGGAAGATTTTTTTGTCAACTACGGCTTTGTGCCGCGTGCCACGCAGGCGCTGATGCACCCGCGCACGCCGCGCTTGGCTTGGCCTGCGGCGCGCGTGGCGCAGGCGCAGGCGGTGCTGGCCTTTGTGCAAGAGCGCAGCCATGACGCCAGTGGGGTGCACCCGCGTGAGGTAGGCGCGCACTTTGCCCATGGCCGCGCGACCAACTGGTTTGGCGGCACGTCTAACGCCAGCACGCAGTTGCTAGATGCCATGCATTACCGGGGCATGCTGCGCATCGCTGGGCGGGTGAGTGGTGTGCGCACGTATGCGGTGTCTGGAGCTGGCTCGGCTTCTCTGTCTAGGCTTCAGGGAGCGGGTTGGGGTGAGCTTGCGCCACCCACCAGCCCCGAGCAAGCCATGGACGCTTTGATCGACGTGATCGTGCACAAATACGCGCCGCTGCCCGAGCGCTCGCTGGCCCAGCTGCTTAGCCTGTTGCTGCGTGGCGGCGTGCCGCAGTGGGCCGCGCTGCGCCCCGCCGCGTTGGCACGCGCCAAGCAGCGCCTTGCCAGCGCGGTGGTGGACGGCACCCCGTGGTACTGGCCGCAGGCTGAGTCGCCTACCGCAGCGCGCTATGCGGCCAAAGACGGTGCAAAAAACAGTGCGCAGGGCAGCGGCGCGGGCAGCGTGCGCCTGCTAGCCCCGTTTGACCCCCTCGTGTGGGACCGCCGCCGCTTTGAGCTGCTTTGGGGCTGGGCCTACCGTTTTGAGGCCTACACACCGCCTGCCAAGCGGGTGCGCGGCTACTACGCGCTGCCCTTGCTGTGGCGCGAGCAGGTGATAGGCTGGGGCAATCTGTCTTTTGCCGGTGGGGCGCTGAGCGCAGACTTGGGCTACACAGCAGGCAAGCCCCCACGCGAAGCAGCGTTCAAGCGGGCGCTGGAAGAGGAGCTAGAACGGATGCGGGTGTTTTTACTGCCCCCAACGTAGTGCGTTTTGCCCTGCACGCTATGTGTAATGGAGATCGTAAAAACTCAGGCGTATAGTGTTTCATTGTCTAAAAATCAAAAAAACCTGTGGCGTTGGTTGACCGAGCTTGGGGTAAAACAAGCTTTGGATTTTTGTATTATCAACTTGCTCCCATGTGATTTGGGGCTTCGCGCACCTAGGCTCAACCCTGTCCGTATGGCCCTAAATCTTCAGCGCGCCGGTGTAGCCCGTCATTTCCAAATAGCCACGGCCTACGTGCTTGTCGTTGCTGTCAAACAGGTCGCTCAGGCCTTCCCAATACACTGCGCCGGTGGAACTGCGGCTGTCCAGCTCTTGGTTGGGAATAACGGCTTTGACGGTGTAGTAGTCGGCGGGGGTGCGCACCAGCCATTGGATGGGGTATTTGGCACCGGTGAGGGGGCTGGTCCAGCCTTTGATGGCCTGGAACTGCACCTCGCCGGGCTGGGCGATGAAGGTTTGCAGGCCGCTGCTGGAGGTGGCGCGAAACGAGCCGCCGGTCCAAAGCGCGCGGCCATCTTTTTTGCGCAGTTGAAAAGCGGTGAGGGCGCTACCGTCAAACAGGTTCATGCCTACCCAGTCCCAGCCTACGGCTTCGGGGTGCAGCAGCTCTTGGCTCCACTCGTGGTCTAGCCAGGCGGCGTTGCTGGGTTTTGGGGGGGCTGTGTTTGGTGTCGAGCCTGATGCTGCGTTTGACGTAGCGGCTTGGCTGCCTGACGTTACTGCTGGGTTGCTCAGCGTGATGCGTTGGCCGTTGATGTGGATGCTGCCGCTGGCTTGCAACTGCGGGTGGCTGTAGTAGTAGCTGGCTTGTTTTTCATCAGGGCCTTTGCGTGACAGGCCGTTTTTGCCTTGCAATAACAAGGGCTGCTGCGGGCTGAACTGCAGGTCGATATGAAAGTCGCGCGCTTTGATGTTGGCGCTGTACACGCCAGTGGCCGCGCTACGCTGTAGTTGCCAGTCGCGCAGTTTGACTTGGGTGTCTTGCTCACTGGCCTGGGCAATGCCAAAACCTGCGCGGGCAATGCGCTGGTCATGCAGGAGTTTTTTGCCTTGCACGTCGGCGACGGCGGCGTGGGCAAACAGCAGTTGCTTGGCAGCAAATTGTGACTGCATGCCTTGGGTGCTTTCGACGCGTGAGCGAAAGAAGGTGACCTGGTAGCCCACCTCGCGCGCGCCGTCGCTGCCGTAGCCGGTGATGTACCACCACTCGGTGCGAAAGTCGTCGTGCGCGCCGTGGTCGCGTGGGAAGCTTAAAGTTCGCGCGGGCAGGGCGTGGGCATTGGGTAACAACGCTGTAGCGCCGGTGGCGAAAGCTAGCTGGGTGAATGAGCGCTTCGACAGGCTCAGCGGGAACGGAGGTTGAACCATCACCAGTCCTCCTTCACGGCGAGCACAGCGTCTTTGCCAGCCGCAGCGCGGCCTGCTAGCCAGGCGGTGATGGTGCCTGCGGCTACCACGGCCGCACACAGCAACGCCAGGCGCAGCCAGGGCACAGTCAAGTCCATCGTCCAGTGAAAGCTCTGCGGGTTGACCACATGCACCAAGATGGTGGAGACCACCAAGCCCAGTGCGCAACCAGCTACAGAACCAATAGCAGTCCAAGCCGCTCCCTCGCTGGCCACCACTTGCAATATCTGCCTGCGGGTGAGGCCCAAATGCGCCAGCAGGCCAAATTCTTTACGCCGTGCCAGCACCTGCGCGCTGAAGCTGGCGGCCACGCCAAACAGGCCAATGGCAATGGCCACGCCTTGCAGCCAGTAGGTGACAGCAAAGCTGCGGTCAAAGATTTTGAGCGATACGGCGCGTATCTCGTCGGCGCTGGCAAACTCCACCAGCTTGGCTACGGCGGCTTGTTTGTCCATCGTGCTGTTTGCGCCCGCGTTAGGAGCAGTTGCATTCGCAGCACCAGTTTGAGCAGCGCTGGCATCCGTTGCAAACTGCGTACCGACATAGCTGCGAATCAGCTCCTGCACCTCGCGTGTGTTGGCCCCCGCACTGGGCCACACGGCCAGATCGTTCACCCTGTCGTCCCCCGTGATACGCACATAGGCGCGTTGGTCGATGGCCACGGCACCAAACTGGCGCGCATAGTCGCGCCATACACCGGCCACGTAGTAGCTGGGAGTTACTATTGAATTAGGAGCTGCTCCCGCAATATTCTGCTGTGCTAGAGGCAGATTAGGTTTAAATAATTGCCCCAATTGCGCGCCATACAAATCTACCATCGCCTCGCTCACATACAGCGGCACAGCATCTGCGGGTACGCCGCTGGCAGCGGCTACGGGGCTGCCCACCATGGGCAGATCTTTGGTGGGGTCGCCCAAGCTACGCGCTACCAGCATCACGCTGGGCAACGTTGGGTCTAGCTGCATCGGCACGGTGCGTATGCCCGCTACCCGCTCGATACCGGGCAGAGCGCCGATGGCCTGCACTTGCGCTGAGGAGAAATTAAGCACCTGTCCCGCAGCGCTGGTGTTGGCCGTGCGCACATACAGCGGCGCGGGCAGCACCACGTCCAGCCACTGCATCACCGAGGTGCGAAAGCTGGCAACCATCACCGTCAGCGCCACGGCCAGGCTGAGCGCAGCTACCACGCCACTCACCGCGACTGCCGCCGTCTCGCGCACGCGGCGGGCGCGCTCGATGGCCAGCATGGGCAGGGCGCGGGTGGCGACGTAAGGTGCAATGCGGTCATAGGCCAGCGCCACCAGCGGCGGTAGCAGGCCGATGCCGCCTACCAGCAACAAGCCAATCGCGATATAGGCCCCTAAGGGAATGCCAAACACCACTGGAGCCCACACTAATAGTGCGCCACAAGCTACTAAAAAAAGAGCTATCAGCACCCCTTTGCCGCGCTGCGCTGCTGAGCCCAAGCCCTTGAGCGTTTGCGCCAAAGGCAAGCTTTGCGCCGCACGCGCAGGCCACCATGCGCCCACTACGGCGGCCGCTATGCCCAGCGCGCCATACACTACGGCGGCCAGCGTGCTCCACTGCAGCGAAGGGGCCGTACCGGCAAAGTAGCCACCACCCAAGTCGCCACCCAGCAGCCCCATGGCGAGTGCCGCCAAGCCAGTGCCCAGTGCAATCCCGAGGGCGCTGCCGACGATGCCGAGTGCGCAAGCTTCTAGCAGCACCAGTTGCAAGCGATGGCGCGCGGTCAGCCCCAGGACGCCCAGCAACGCCATCTGCTGCGCGCGTTTGGCCACACTGAGCGAGAGCACCGAGAACACCAAAAACGCCCCGGTAAACAGCGCCACCAAGGCCAGCACCGTCATGTTCACGCGGTAGGCGCGCGACAGGTTGCTGATGCGCTGCTCGGCGTCGCCCGGGGCCAGGGCTTGCACGTTGGCCGGCAAAGCCAGTTCGCGCAGCAGGGCGGTTTTTTGTGTGCCGGTCACCAAGCGCAGATCGATGCGGGTAAGCTGCCCTTGTAGGCCAAACAGGTCTTGCGCCGCGCCAATATCCATCACCGCCAGCGCGGAGCCGCCTGCGGCTACGCTGCCTGCCACTTGCGCGGAGGCAATTTGCAAGCCGGTCAAGATATCTATACGCCCGGTCTTGATGAAGCTGCGCGCGGCAGTGTTGATAAACAATTTATTGGCTTCAAACAGGGTAAATCTAGCGTCGGCGGTATCCTCAACCGATACCGCGTCCGCCCCCAAACCTTTGCCAACACTTGCCAACGGTGCAACATCATTGCCGGGCTTACTGCGTTGGGGCATCAAGGCGGGTGACAGGCTGGCTGCTACCAAGGCATCGAGCCCCAGTACTTTGAATGGTTTTTTAGCACCCTGAGCGTCCAGCGCATAGGTGCTGACCTCCAGCACCGGGCTGGCCACCTCCACGCCGGGGTGCTGGGCCACGCGGGCGTACAGGCTCTCATCCAGATTGCCGCTGGCCGCACGCAGCTCCAGATCAGGCTGGCCATTGACAGCGCGCACCGCGCTGGAAAATTCACTCAACGCACTGGCGTTGATCAAATGCACCGCAAACGCCAGCGCCACCCCCAGCATGATGGCCACCACTGCCGCTACGCTGCGCCAAGGATGGTGCAACACCTCGCGCCATGAAAAGCTGTAGAGCATGGTGAGTAGCAACATAGGCTCACGGGGTGCGGCAAAGTGCTGTCACGATGCCACGCTCCACACCCTCTCGCGCCGGGTAAACAAACGCTCTGCGATCAGTACCACGCCAAAGCCCACGGTATAACCCAGCATGTCCCACCAGTCAGGCGTGCTGCCGATAACGGTGCGCACAATAGGCTGGCTGATCTGCCAGCCATACAGCTGCAACAGGTATTGCAACAACTCCACGCCATACCCCACCAGCAGCGCTGCCAAGGCCAGCCACACTGTGGGCGCGCGCACAAAGCTTTTCAGGGCGTAATAGACCAACACTACGGCCAATACATCACCCACAAAGCCGCGTAACCAGCCGATGTGGCGAAACACCGTGGCGATGCAGAGCTCTACGCCAAACAGCACGATGGCGACCAGCAAAGCGCGGTAGTTAAAGCGAATCCTTGAAGGGGGAATATGTGATTGCAGACTGTACATAGTGGGTGCTCAGACAGCGATGCCATCAGCGGTTAAATGCAGCACCCGGTCGGCCCGCGCAGCGGCGGCCTCGGAGTGGGTGACCAGCACCAGCGATGCACCGTGCTGGCGGGTTTGCGCTACCAGCGCGTCCATGGTGCGGGCGGCGGTGGTGGGGTCCAGGTTGCCAGTGGGTTCGTCTGCCAGCACCAGCGGCGGGCGGTGCACCATGGCGCGGGCGATGGCCACGCGTTGCAGTTGCCCGCCCGAGAGCTGCTGCGGCAGGCGCGCGCCCAAGCCGTCCAGGCCGACGGCGCTGAGCATTTGCGCCACGCGCTCGTGCACCAGGGCTTTGGGTGTGGACAGCAGCATCAGCGGCAAGCCGATGTTTTGCGCGACATCCAAATGCGGCAGCACATGGAAGGCCTGAAACACAAAGCCCACGGCTTGCCTGCGCCACACGGCCAGTTGCTCGGCGTTCATGCTGTTCAGGTTGGCTTCGCTTACCTGCACGCTGCCGGTGTTCCAGCTGTCCAGCCCGGCCATGCAGTTGAGCAGCGTGGACTTGCCCACGCCAGATTCGCCCACAATGGCCACAAACTCACCCGCCTGCACTTGCAGCGAGACGTTGGCAAAGACCGCTATGTCGCCATAGAGTTTGCTTAAATTGTCGATCTTCAAAGTCATGCGCACCACACTTTCATACCCACGACTGTACCAAGCTCAGCACGGCCTGCGCCGCGTCGGGTTGATCACAGGCCACCACATGGCGCTCGTGCATGCTGCGCATCCAGGTGATCTGGCGTTTGGCCAACTGGCGGGTGGCGAAGATGCAGCGATCTTGCAGCTCTGTCTGTGGAAAAACACCGTCCAGCATCTCCCAGGTTTGGCGGTAGCCTACGCAGCGCATGGAGGGCAGGTCCAGGTGCAGGTCACCGCGCGCGCGCAGGGCTTTGACTTCATCGACCAAGCCGCTATTGAGCATGACCTCCAGGCGCTGCGCGATGCGTGCATGCAACCAGGCGCGGTCCATAGGCTCCAGGCTGATCAAAGGGGCATGCAAGGCGGTAGCGTCATTCGCTATATTTTCAGTAGCTGCTTGCGCCTGCTTATGGTGGGCTGAGAGTGGTTTTCCCGTAGAACGGTAGACCTCCAGCGCACGCTGGATGCGTTGCGAATCATTCGGTGATACACGTGCTGCGGTGATGGCATCTACCGTTGCGAGCTGTGCATGCAGGGCAGGCCAGCCCTGCGCAGCAGCCTCGGCATCTATCTGCGCACGCACAGCGGCATCAGCGGGCGGCATGTCGTCCAAGCCGTTGAATAATGCCTTGAAGTACAGCATGGTGCCGCCCACTAGCAGGGGTAGCTTGCCGCGCGATTGGATGTCTGCAATCAAGCGTGTAGCATCCGCCACAAACTGCGCGGCGCTGTAGCTCTGCGCAGGGTCGATGATGTCAATTAAATGGTGCGGCACTGCTGCAAGTTCGGCAGGTGTGGGCTTGGCCGTGCCAATGTCCATGCCCCGGTAGACCAGGGCTGAATCCACGCTGATGATCTCGATGGGCACATGCTGCGCAATCAGCAGCGCAGCGGCCGTCTTGCCGCTGGCCGTGGGGCCTGCCAGGCCAATGTAGGCGGGCCTAATATGCTGCTTGCTTGCCATACCGTTGCACCAAAATCCAGGCCACCCCTGCCAGCAGCACCGCCCAAAACGCCACCCCATAGGCCAGTGGCCGGGTGCTGCCGTCCATATGCGTGCCCAGCCAGGCCCCCATGGCAAACGCCCCCAGCATCATCATAAAACCCGACACGGCTGATGCTGCCCCCGCCGCTTGCGGAAACGGCCCCGCCGAGCCGGACTGTCCGCAGGACTGGTGCACCCCGTGCCCCAGTATGCACGGCATCATAGGCAGCGCCACCGCCCACAAGGTTTGCACACCACTGGCTGCCAACGCAGCCAAGACCACGCCCCCAGAGAGCGTGAGCCAGGCACCCAGCCACACCGTACGCTGCACGCCGTAGCGCACCAGCAAACGGCGGCACATAAAGGTGCCCGCGATATAGGTCATGGACATGCCCGCCAGCACCAAACCGTACTGCGTTTTAGACAAACCCAGCACCTTGACAAACACAAAAGCCGAGCTGGCCAAAAACGTGAACAGCACGCCATAGGCCGCCGTACCAAGCAGCGCATAAGCCCAAAAAGTGGAGTTACCCAAAATCATGCTCCAGGTGCGCAGCAACACGGCGGGCTGCAAAGCCAGCGGGTTGCGCGCCTTCAATGTCTCTTGAAACCGCAGTACCACCAAGCCCAACACGATCAGCCCAAACACCGTCAGCGCTCCCAGCGCAGCGCGCCAGTCCCACCAGTCACTCAAGAGGCCGCCCAGTGGTGCCGACACGCAGGCAATCAAGCCCAGCCCTGACAAGCCCTTGCTCATAGCCCGTGCACCCTCTACAGGGGTATACAGGTCGCGCGTCATCGCCCGCGCACACATCACCACCGCCCCCATCGCCACACCTTGCGCAGCCCGCCAGGTGAT
>JANMTF010000368.1:0-35748 GCA_031390175.1 Polaromonas sp. | reverse complement strand
CGGCATCCCCGGCGTGCGCCTGTACCTTGAGAGCGGTACCAACATCACCACCGACAGCAATGGGCAATACAGCATCTGTGGGCTGCGCCCCATTACCCATGTGCTCAAGATCGACCCCAGCTCGGTGCCGATGGGTGCGCGTTTTGGCATCACCAGTAGTCGCAACGTAGGCGATGCTGACAGCCTGTTCCTGGACTTGAAGAACGGTGAACTGCACCGCGCTGACTTCCGTGAGAACAGTTGTTTGCCGGAAGTACTGGAGCAGGTGCAGATCCGCCGCAATGCCCATGGTGGTGGCGTAACAGAAGGAGGGCGCAAGTAATGCAAACCTCTGACTGCAACACCAACCCGAATTTGAACGCCATCATGAACACCATTCCGACTTCATCCAAAAAATCCATCCGGCAGCGCGCCGATCAACCCGCACTTGAGTCTGCGCTGGCAGGCCTGCCGCAGGCGCTGCTCACCGCCGGACTGGTGAGTGCCTTGAGCTTGGTGCCCTTGCTATACAGCCCTCACGTGCGGGCGCAAAATGCCACGGGCGGGGTCAGCATTACGCCCGGGCCCGGCATCATGCTCTCGCAGGCACCGCAGGCCAATGCCAAGGTCAACGCCTTTGGCAACGCGACCCTGCCGAGTAATGAGGGAGTGGCTTTCCGGCGCATTGACGGTGTGCCCTTAAGCAGCGCCAACAGCAACCTGCCAGTGGCCGCAGACGAAGGCCTGTGGCGCAGCAGCAAAGGCCTGCCTGATGGCAGCAAAATTTTGTTGTCACTCAGCGCTGCCCAAGCTCCTGCCGACGGCAAAACTGCACTCAAGTTGCACATTGAAGTGTTCGATGCCAAAGGAAAAAAGCTGACCGCACCCAGCAGCGCACCGGTGAAACTGTTGCTGGAGACCTCGCTGGGCCGCTTTCAGGTGCCCGGGATAGTCAAGACCGATGCGCCAGACTTTAAAGATCAGGCAGTGACTGAGTTGGCCAGTACAGAAATCGTGCTGACGCAGGGACAGGCCACCGTGTACTTGCTGGCACCTGTGACACCTGGCGATGCCCTTGTGCGCATATCCAGTGGCGCAGTAGGCGTGCAGGGCGAAGTGAGTTTTTTGCCGGACCTGCGCCCCTTGTTATTGGTCGGGATGGCAGAAGGCCGCATCAACTTCAGCAAAATCAAGAAGACCGATGCGAACGGCCCGGAGATCATCCGCACCGAGTTGGAAGAGTCGCTGCGCAACTGGAGCAAAAGCAATGCAACGGGAGACAAAAGCCTGGAAGGGCGAGTTGCCTTTTTTGCCAAGGGCACGATCAAGGGCGAGTATCTTCTCACTGCCGCCGCAGACAGTGACAAGATTACCCGCGAAAAGCTCTTTCGCGATATTGACCCCAACGCCTTCTACCCGATCTACGGCGATGCGAGTGTCAAACAGTTTGATGCACAGAGCAAAAGCCCTGTTTATGTGCGGATAGACAAGGACAAGAGTTATGTGCTGTATGGCGACTACAGCACTGCCAGTAGCGACGAAGGCAACAAACTGGCCAGCTACAACCGTAGCTTGACGGGAGCCAAGTGGCACCTTGAAAACCAGAGCGTCAAAGTTAACGCCTACGCAGCGCACGACAACAACCGCAGCTATGTCGATGAGCAGTCTGGTCGTGGTATCAGCGGCCCGTACGCCGTTGGTAAGCCCAACGCTGTCGTCAACAGTGAGCACATTGAGCTGCTGGTACGCGACCGCAACGCGCCCGCGATCGTGCTCAAGCGCCAGCAACTCACGCGCTTTACAGACTACGACTTCGAGCCCTTCAGTGGCCGCGTGCTGTTTCGCCAGCCCGTGCCCAGTGTGGACGAGAACAACAACCCGGTCAGTATTCGGATTGCCTATGAAGTCGAAGAGGGTGGCGAGAGGTATTGGGTGGGAGGTGTCGATGCCAAAGCCAAGCTGGGTGAAGGTATTGCGCTAGGTGCAAGCTATGCGCAAGACAGCAACCCCGTAGCTCCTTTCAGAATTGCCGGAGTTAACGCCGAGTTCAAACTCGGGGAGCGAACCTTCTTGGTGGCAGAGGTGGCCAAAAGCCATGGCAACCAGTTTGTCAACAGCAGCATTACACCTGCGCTAGGAGCAGCGCTCAGCCCAGTGATGGACCAAAGCGGCAAAGCGGGCCGTATTGAGCTGCGTCATGCGGGCCAAGACATCAGCGGGCGCGCTTACATAGCCAAGTCGGATGCCGGTTTTCAGAACCCCAGCGCGGGTTTGGCCCCGGGTCGTCAAGAGGTTGGCATCACCGTGCAAGGCAAAGTCAGCGATGCCGTAAGTGTGGTGGGGCAATTGCAGCAAACCAAAGATGCCAGTGGTACAGCTACCGACGGCGCAAAAAGAGATGCGGCCAGCCTGGGCGTAGCCTACCAAGTTTCAGAGCGGGTGAAGTTGGATGTCAGCGTTAACAACGTGAAAGAGGCGCAGGTAGCGGGTGGCGGCGGATTCCTATCTGCTACGCAAGCCCAGCAGAGCAGTTTGCCAGGGCTGGGCTGGGGCAGCAGCACAAGCTTTGGTTTTAACGGCACCGGCTTGCTCGCCAGCCCCACCAGCCTGGCCGGCCTGAGCCCTAATGCCGGCGCACCGGCATTGGTCTCCAACAGCTACACCAGCCTGCGGGCACGCTTGACCGGCAGCATCTCGGACGCCGCCAGCGCCTACGGCGAATATGAAAAAGCGGCCGATGATCGTCAGCGGGCAGCCGTTGGCGGTGAATACCGCATCAACGAAAAAAGCCGCACCTATGCCCGCCACGAGTTTGCCAACAGCTTGAGCGGTGGCTATGGATTAACGGCTGATGGTGGCAAAACCACCAACACTGTGCTCGGGGTAGACACGGCGTACATGCAGGATGGGCAATTGTTTTCGGAGTACCGCCTTGCCGGCACCCACAGCGGCCAAGATGTAGCCAAAGCAATGGGCGTGCGCAATCTGTGGCACTTTGGTGATGGCTTTAACCTCACCACCGCCTTTGAGCGGCAGTCCATCACACCTGCCAATGCGGCGCAGCAAGATGCCACGGCGGTCAGCCTGGGAGCCGACTACACAGCCAATGCCCTGTATAAGGTTGGCGGAAAGCTCGAATACCGCACCTCCAGCGCGCAAGATGCATGGCTGTCCACCGTGGCTTACGACCGCAAGCTTGACAATAACTGGGCAGCGATCGTTCGCAACCTGTACATGACCCAACGGGCGCAAGGCACTAGCGCGGCCCAAGGCGGCGGTACCCAGACGCAGGATCGACTGCAATTTGGCCTGGCGTACCGCGATACGGAGGAGAATCGCTGGCATGGCCTGGGCCGCGTGGAATACAAGATGGAGCGCTCCGACGCCACCAGCAGCCCCTCAGACGCGCGCACCTGGCTGGCCAGCCTGCACGGCAACTATAAACCTAGCCGCGCCTGGACTTTTTCTACGCAAACCGCCTACAAGGAAGTTAATGAGCGCTTTGCTGCGCCTTCGGGTTCGGTCAATGGCAATGGGCCAGCCATTGTGCAACTGGGCAATGCCAGTAACTGGCACGGCACCTTGCTCAGCGGTCGGGTGATCTGGGACTTGACCGAGCGCTTTGACCTCAGCGTATATGGCAGCTGGCAAGCCGCGCAGGGCGGACGTGCCACCGGATTGGGCGCTGAGCTGGGCTTGCGTGTCATGGACAACCTGTGGCTTTCGCTGGGCTTTACCAATGGTCGTTTCAGCGATGTGGATGCCTTCAGCAGCAACCAAACCTGGCACGCTTGGCATCTCAGGCTACGTTTTAAATTTGACGAGAAAAGCTTCGCCAGAAAGTAGGGCGCTATGTGACATACCGCAGGCTGCACTGCACCGGGTTCATCAGCGGGATGTCTGCTCCACCTTGAGCGGGCACCCAGCCTCATCTGGCCTCCTTGATGCCGCTACGCTGAAGTAGTGCCGCCGACCTGATTGGGCTGGCTTGGCGGGTGCGGCCGAGCCTATAAAACAAGCGCTGCGTGTTTGTCCGTAGAGCCAACGCAGTGTCGCGTTTGAGCCTGTACCACGCGCTGGCGCAAGTGCATTTCCGGCTCCCTCTCCCTCTCCCGCTCGCGGGAGGGGGTTGGGGGAGGGCGCTAGCAAGCGGGAAAGCAAATGGGGTCAGATCAAAATTCAGGAGCACCCTCTGCTCGGAGCGCGCAACGCCTTGACGAAATTTTGCTCTGACCCCTTTTGCGCAGTCTGCGGCGCAAGAGACCCTCACCACGCCCAGCGTCGCCCGCACAGACCTCGCAGCGCGCGCCTGCGAGTGGGCCGCTTGGAAAACCACTTACTCACTAAACAGTAGCACCCCGTCTAAGCAGGCCAGTGGGGTACACAGAGAAACAGCCATATTGCGTCGCACAGTACGGTTTGAAGCCGTTGCGAAACCTCTGCCGATTTTTGAATCGGCCAAAAATGCGCTGCAAGAAGCCTTTCTGGCTGGTTTTCGGCAAAAAGAGGCTACCCAACGTGCAGGGTGCCTATCTTTTACCTTGACCCATGTACCCCACTGATTTGCTTAGACAGAGTGCTAATATTTAATGAGTAATGCACGATGGTGCTAACCAATGCGAGGTTTGACCAGGCGGCCAAGCCGCAAGTGCATTCACCTGCACGGCGCGACGCAGGCCGTTACAGCCCAGTGGCAGTGACCCCACATTCGAGTAAAAATACGACGCTGGAGTTTGCGGGAAAGGCTGGAATAGCCACTCCGGCTTGGAACGTGGTCAAGGTCAACGCCGCAGGGCAGGCTGCCGTCCCGCTGGCCACATTGCACAGCACCGAGGTACAGCTCAGGCCCGTTGCGGGGGGGTCTGTCACTACGGCACCATCTGCGTCTGACGGGCCAAAATTGGCTACCGTGATGGTGTAGGTGGTGGTCTGGCCTGCGACGACCGTATCTACACCATTGGTCTTGCTAATGGTCAGTTTGGCAATGCGCTGTATGGCGTTCGTCACCGTGGCGGTTTGTGCGGGTGCGGCTGCGGGGCCATCAATGTCACCCGTTGCCGTATTGGTAATGGTTACCGTGGCATTGTTGTTTACAGTCACCATAAACGATACCGTCGCCGTTGCTCCGACCGCCAAAATGCCTGTGGCCTGGCCTGGGCTGTTGACTGCACGGGCGGTAATGTACGGCATGGCACCGGCTACGTCCGGCCCGGTCACACCATTGAGCATCGTACTGCCGGGTAAGTAAGTAACGTCCGCCGGGATGATGTCCTGTAGCGTGGTGCCTGATGAGTTGGCGCTGCCATCGTTGTTCAGTGTGACGGTGTAAGTCAGTGTGGTTCCAGGAGTCACCGTGCCAGCGGGGGTCACCGTTTTGGTCAACGTAAGCCGCGCGATGGTGGTAGTGACGGGCCTGGTGGTGACGGTGCCGCTGGTACTGGGCTGGCCAGCGCAGCTGATGAACTCGTAGGCCCAAGTGGCGCTGTTGCTGTAAATAGCGAGAGTCGGCGCGGCGGGAATGCTGTTCACGGTCACTTTGAATGTGACCGTGCGGCTGGCCCCGGCAGCCACCGTACCGATATTGATGCCAGCGGTCGGATCGCCTGGATTGGCCAGCCCGTCCACTGTCGCGCTGCCAGCAATAAAGCTTGTTCCTGCCGGAGGCACATCGGTAAATACCACGTTGGTGGCATCCGCCGTGCCGCCGGTGTTGTCCATGCGCACGCTGTAGGTGAGTATGTCGCCCACAAAAGTCACGGTCTTATCCACAGTCTTGGTGGTGATCAGAAAAGACGGTGCCCCCACGTTGATCTGTAGGCCCAGTGCGTTAATCATGTACTGGTCTTGGGTGGTAGAGCCCTGCGCAGCAGCCGTGGTTTGGTTGTTCAACAGCGTTGCGGACACGTCCACATTGGTAATGTCGTAACCCTGACGCGCACCAGACACCGGGCTACCCGGAATGCTGTTGCTCGTGCCAAAGGTACCACTGGTGTCCAGTGCGCCGCCATCATTGTTGACTTGAGAAGCAAAGAAATTGCCCACCGGATTATTGGGGCCAGATATCGCTGACATGGTCGCTGCTGTAGGGCCAAAGTTCATGGCATCGCCTGCGAAGCCTGGGTCTCCTTCCAGGGCGCTTACCGCCAATCGGCCCGAACGCGGCCCCGTGGGAGGCGTACAAAACCCGCTGACCGTAGCGGCCGCAGAACCCGCAACTTCTGCACCTACAAAGATCGTCAGGTTCCGACTGGGCAGGCTACTGTTTTGGTACGCTACTGCCAGGGTCCAGCCGCCAGCGTTGGCGTTGTCTTCGGAATTGCCTTGGGTTGCTGGAATACCCCCTACCGTGTAGGTGCCTGCCCCTGCAGCCTGCACCAACGCGGTCACGTTGGCGGAGCGCACGTAATAGCACGGTATGGTGGCGCAGGTGCCCGCATTTTTGCCGGTACCCGCAACACCTAATGTTTGCGCGGTGGCGGTGGAGGGCGGCACGCTGTTGAAACCCAGTGGTGTGGTGAAAGTAACGCTGGTGCCAAGAGAGGCCAAAACAGTTTCGCCTCCGTAGGAGTAGCTGCCGCTCCATATCAGTTCGGCATACAGCACCACGCTTCCAGCGGGGATAGTCAGCACTGCGCGCGAGGCGTTTTGTGTCCAGTTGGCGGTAGTACCTACTGGATACGTGCCGTCTTGGGTCGTAGCGCCGGCAGCAATGAATGTGCCTATGGCACCACTTGTCCCGGGCGCGTTGGCGCCGCTAGCTTTGTTTAAACCTATCGTGTTGCCTGTAAAAGTAATCGCTCCGTTGTTGATGATCGAGTAACGCTGGACATAGGCTGCATACGCTGGCGTAGCGTGGAGCAGACACAGACACACGATTGCAAAACTCGAAATTCTATGGGAGAGCAGTAGCTTTTTGAAGAGGATATGAACGGTGCTAAACAACATACTTAAATTCGCATCCAAAGATACTTCTAAAAACAAAAAAGGGATTAACGCAACCTATTGTTTGTTTTTGCAATATTTGGCGATGCATGCCCCCTGTAAGAAATTACAGAGCACTCGCTGAAGGGGCGCGATCCGATGGGTACGTCTGCAAACGTTGTGAGGCCTGTGCACCGCACATCTAGTGCATTGACTTGGGTGCTTGTGGTTGCTCGGCGATTAAATTGGTTGGGGAACACAAAGGTAGTGGATCGGTAGCTACTTTGACGTTTTCGCGTGGACACAGTAATAAATCAGCATTCATATCGCTTTATTTTTTTAAATATTTGGAGTCGCATCATTTCATTTGGAAGTTGATAGCTTTTTTCTTACATAAATAGCGGGTTTTTTTCAGGCATGACCTGTTACTTTTGCGAGGGCATCGCATGGTGGTTCTGCACAGGTCAACTTCAATCGGGGCTCAACTTTATTGGAGCCTCATATGGAAACTCTCGACATTGCACACAACACCGACACCACAAACCAGCGCGAACCCTATTTCGTAACAGATATGGCAAAAGACCCCCATCTGCATCCCAAACTAATGAAACGCATCGAGACAGATTTCTCCCCGCGCTGGAATGACACTTGGAAGGGGCAGTTTGTTTTACATGGTCGTCCCGCTTCACCTAACGCAGTTCGGCTTGATGGAAACGACTACCTCAGCCTGACAGGCCACCCCGAAATCAGTCAGGCGCAAATCGCCAGCATCCGCCAGGACAACGACTTTGTGATTCAATCGGGAGCATTTTTGCTTGACCAGCATCCTTCCCGCAATTTTGAAAAGTCCATGGCGCAGTGGATGGGTAAGGAAGATGGTTTTCTGTGCCAGTCGGGCTACTCGGCCAATGTGGGCCTGCTGCAATGCATCGCCAATGCCGAGACACCTGTGTTCATTGACACCATGGCCCACACCTCGTTGTGGGAGGGGGCCCATACCGCACGAGCACCAGCGTTCCCATTCCGCCATAACGATCCCGAGCACTTGGACAAAACCCTCGCGCGCCATGGCGCTGGCGTGGTGGTGGTGGATTCGGTCTACAGCACCACCGGGGCCATTTGTCCACTGGTTGAAATGGTCGAGGTGGTTGAAAAACATGGTGCCATGATTCTGGTGGACGAGTCGCATTCGCTGGGCACCCATGGCCCCCACGGTGCAGGGTTGGTCGCCGCGTTGGGCCTGGCCAATCGCGTGCACTTTATTACCGCCAGCCTGGCCAAGGCATTTGCCGGACGTGCCGGTTTTTTTACCATGCCCACAGCACTGCGCTACTACGTGTTGAGTACCAGTTTCCCCAATATCTTCAGCTCCTGCATGTTGCCGCATGAAATAGCGGCACTGACAGCAACGCAAAAAGTTATCCAGCAAAGCGACCAAGCGCGTATCCGATTGCATGCCAATACCCAGCAAATGCGCGGAAGGCTTAGTGAGTTAGGCTACCCCATCCATCAGGGCTCCGAGCAGATCATTGCGCTGGAGGCTGGTACCGAGCCTGAAACCATGGCCTTGCGTGATGCGATGGAAGAGCGTGGCGTATTCGGTGCAATTTTTTGTGCGCCTGCCACCAGCCGCAATCGCGCCTTGGTGCGATTTACCGTGACCGCCGGGCTGACGCAAGCCGAGATGGACCATGTGATAGAGGTCGCCGCTGAGATTGCGCCGCAGATAAAACCCTGGGACTGGGCCATTGCGCGCAAGGCGCGCGTTGCCCGCTCTAGTCAATGATGCTTTGCTTGCAGGTCCGCAAAAAATTGGAATATGAATCAGCAGCCGAGCGGGAGCAACTCTCGGGCAGATCAAACCAGGCGGCAGATACTGGGGACTGGGCATCTATCCTCACGACACGGCTGGCCAGTTCGATCTCCTCAAGACCAAGAGCTTGCTTTAACTCCAGCGCCAGCAGAATGTCACCACGCAGCATCTGAGCGACCAACTCTGCTGGAACCTGCTGCGCCAGTGCCATTTCTGCAGTGTCCTTCAGACTGCTGGCGGTCTCCAGTTGCAGCCAGCCAGCGTGACCCTGCGCATTAAAACCAAGCACGCCAAACGGCTCGCTCAACACCACATACTCCACCCAACGCGTCTTCAAAAGCTTGTCCAGTTGGTTGTCGTAAGACAGCTGGTTCAACACGGCGAATTGTTCTGCACTGAAGATGGTCTGCCAGAAGTCAAATTTTTTGACGTCCACGTTGAGCAGCATGTCGTCTACGGATTTGGCAATACGCTGGCCAACGTTATCGCTCTGCTTGGGAATGTATTGCTCGATCAAATGCGAATTAAATGCCGCCACCGCTATTTGCGTATCGGCTTGTCCCGTAAGCAAAATGCGGTCAGCGGTCAAATTGGGTAGTTCCTGCAATACCTGTAGGCCATTTTTCCCCGGCATGGCATAGTCTACGACCAACACCTTCACCAGTCCGTATGGTGGTCTGGAGGCAATGGAGTCGGCCAGTATCTTGGACAACATGGGTCGTCCTGCGCGCCAATGGTTGATCCAGCTATGTTTTTGCTGCATGAGCATATGCCAGGCTACGCGTTCGGCCAGAATGCGGTCTATGCATGGCTGCTGCCGGGCGTAGAAGGCCATGTGCCGTTTACCCGACATCGCCAAGGCCAGGCTCTCCAAGTAAGCCACGTCATCATCCAGGACGGCCACACAACCAGCGAAGTGAAAAAATGCAATGCTCATAGTTAAAAACCAGTCCAGGATTGTGTGGGTTTATGGGTCGGTAGCTCAATGGTAAAGCAGGTCCCTGTTTCACTGGTTGAGCTGATCGATATTTTGCCGCCTGCCGCTCGGACAACAGCTTTGCAAAATGCCAAGCCCAGGCCATGTCCGGTTTCACTTTGGGTGGAAAAAAAAGGTTCCCAAATTTTATTCCGCATGGCAGGATCAATGCCAATACCTCGGTCAAAGACTCTAATGAATCCCCTTCTACCGGCGCCGGCCACTTCAATGTGGACATCTGCATATGTAAGAGGTCTCTGAGTTAAGGCCACAGCGCGGTAGGCGTTTTTCACTAAATTCAGGATGACTTGTTCAAACAAATGCTGAGAGCCTAAAAAATCAAAGTCCGACAACACAAAGACATCAGCGACTCCCTGCTCACTTCGGTTTTTAAAGGGGTATTTTGCCATGGCCGAACGCACCATCGCGTCTGCCGAAATCTCTTCTTGGGCAGACGACAGGTGTAACAGGCTGCTGTTGGCAATTTGCATGTCAATCTGGCGATTCATGGCACGCGACAGCGCGTACATGCGGCTCACTATGGCTTCGATTTGGTTATGGTCTATGTGCGATGTTTTCTTGTTTGCCGCTCCGCGCAATGCGTCAACCAGCAATGACAGTGTGGCTAATGGTGTTCTCAGTTCATGCCCGATGATTCCCATCGTGGTCAGCGAGTTTTCCAGTCTTTTTCGGCGTTGGTTGGCCGAAGAAATTGCAAGTTCCAGCGCTGAAGTCCAGGCAAAAAGCAACACAACACCCTGCGCAGACAGAAGGTCAACAGAGATAGATACAGACGTGAAAAAAAATGACACAAACGCATAACTTATCAACGCTGCGCTGATTAGTCCAAGCGTCGCCATTCGCCAATCGGTGATTTGGTAATAAACAATTAGCATCACCAGAATACTGCCAAACCAGGCTGGACTCGTGCTGTTCATAAAATACAAGCCCATAAATAGCAATGGCAGCTCAATCCACATGATGAAAGAAAATATCAATTCGGTTTGCCTGGAGTTTGGCCTGTCCGAAAAGTACTTTAAAAGTAAAACCAAACCCAGGGCACCGGCCACAATTCGCAGGTACATGTTTTCATAGGACTGCGGAAAAACGTGCAGCCACATCCAGCCAAAGAACGGTTGACCCAAGAATACAAACAGGCCAAGCGACTGAAGCCTCAATTTTGAGGCATGCAAAATGGGTTCCAGTGGCGCTCGAAACGCGTAAACTATAGTGTGCAGAAAATGACGAATCCAGTGTGTTTTTCCAAGCATGAATAGAAGGTGTGTGTAATTTGCGGTGTGCACTTGCTAATTAGTATGAGGAACATGAATTTGTGCACGTAATACCCATTCTGTATCAGATGCCAACTTAATCTCCGCTACCATGTGTAGATGTTGACAGGTATCCCCGCCAATTTTGAGAATGATGAACTTGACGAGATGTTTACAGACTGGCTGTGGGCTCTCAAGGAATTTTCGGTAATGGGGATTGTGGTTTTGGCGCCGATTATTTTCAGCGAGAAGCAGCAGCGCCACGCCATTGCAGTCTACCCGCCACGTTTGTTGGATGCGGCCAAGCAACTGGCAGATAGCAAAGATTTTTGTGACACATGGTCGGCATCGCGCTCGCCACTGGTCGTGTGGCAAACACTTTCTCCTTTTGGTCGGCCGGACACCTCAAGCTGGCGCAACCTTTGGCGCAGCTTCGGTTGCCAGAGTTTTGTGCGAGTGGCATTTGAAGTGCCCGACCAACGGTCGTTTGAATGCTATTTATTCAGCTCAAGTAATTGGCAAACCCGCAACGAGCCCAGCATGGTGGCTTGGTCTGCGCTGAACATCTGGTCTGAACTCAAGCAAAAATTGTCTGCAGTCGTATCGCCTTTGAGCCCTCGAGAATTGCAGTGCTTGCGGTTGGCTTTCGGCGGGCTCACGGCGCGTGAGACTGCCGACAAGATTGAGTGTTCTGAAAGAACAGTGAATTTTCACATCACCAATGCAATGGGTAAACTGAAGGTGGATAGCAAGGTGGCTGCCATACAGCGTGCCATTTTGCTTGGTTGCCTATAGGCGCAACTGCCCCCGCACTGCCACTGCAAAAGTTTTCGGGTTGACCGAGCGGACTTTCATAATCCATTGGGTTTAAAGGCATGTAGTCCATTGCGGCATGGGCGCATCAACTATTTTGAATCCGAGCAAGTCTTTCCGAGCAATGGGACGGCTTGGCACGACATGCCCGCGCGTGGGAATGTTGCAAAAATACAGCACATTGGCATGGCAGGGGTGGGGCACACTTTGCCATGGGCAAGTTAGCTAACTCAACCAAATACGCAGCACAAACGGCATTTATCGCATTAAATATGTGAAATTTTTGCTTATATAGGGGTTATATCTCGTCAAATTTAACAGGGGTTTTCATACAACAACCTCTGGCTGTGTTTCCAATGGTGTCTTTTAAAAGAGGTATTTATGCACACTATTAAACAAACAACACAAGCGCACACACCAGATCCAGCTATTTCTAACCATTTAGCACAACGAATTCAGCGTGAATTTACGGATCGCTGGGACAACCTATGGGGTGGACGGTCGCTTCTGCATGGGCGCACGCCAAGTAGCAATGCGGTGCGTCTCAATGGCAACGACTACCTTTGTTTGACGGGTCACCCGGAAATTGTTCGATCACAAACAGAGGTACTTAAACATGATGCGGATTTTGTCATTCAATCCAGCATTTTTCTTCATCAGCACCATCCCATCAGGGATTTGGAGCGTGACCTCGCAAGCTGGATGGGTAAAGAGGATGGGCTTATCTGTCAATCCGGTTACTCAGCTAATGTAGGGTTACTGCAAACGGTTGCTGATGAAAAAACTCCTGTGTATTTGGATGCATTAGCGCACACTTCATTGTGGGAGGGTGCCCGTGCAGCCCGCGCACCAGCTTATGTATTTCGACACAACGATGCCGCACATTTGAGCCGCACGATGGCACGGCATGGCCCTGGGCTAGTAGTTGTTGACTCTGTCTATAGCACTACCGGAGCCATGTGCCCTCTGGCTGATATGGTGGACGTTGCGCACCAGCATGGCAGCATGATCTTGGTAGACGAGTCGCACTCATTAGGAACTCATGGACCAGGCGGCGCAGGCCTGTGCGCCGCGCTTGGTCTGTCTGATCGCGTGCACTTTATATCGGCAAGCCTTGCTAAAGCGTTTGCCGGGCGTGCAGGGTACTTTACGGTGCCTGCCGCTATTCGCAATTACGTGCTCAGCTCTAGTTTCCCCAACGTGTTCAGTTCATGTCTGCTTCCTCATGAAATCGCAGGTCTAAGTGCGACACTGGAAGTGATTAAAAAGTGCGATGCACAACGCGCCCGCCTGATGCATTTATCACGGCGTCTGCGGGCTAGTTTGAGCGATATAGGCTATCCGGTGCACCAAGGCACCGAGCAAATCATTGCGTTGGAATCGGGCACCGAGCCTGCCACCATGGTGCTGCGTGACGCCTTGGAAGAGCACGACGTTTTTGGTGCGGTGTTTTGCGCCCCGGCCACCAGCCGCAACCGTACTATGGTGCGCTTGACCTTGAGCAGCGCGCTCACCGATGCAGAGGTAGACCATGTGGAGCAGGTAGCGCAAGACATAGCGCCGCTAGTCAATCCACAGCAATGGCCTATCGCGCGGCGCAACGCATCTAAAGAGCTGGCGATGGCTTAGGCAAGCCTGCCCTAAGCCTATTTAAGCTCATTTAAGAAATAGCGCGAGGCGGTAGAGAACGAAGGAATTCGCTATAACCTGTGCCTGCTAAGCTAGTTGCGGGCAGGTCAAAAAATGCGCCAAGCAAAACGCCCGGCTGGCCGATAGGGAAAGCAGGTGCTAAAGCCAATGGCGCATCGCCGCTCAAGGCCATGGCCAACTCCGCATTTGTCAGGTGCGTACTCAGACGAATTTTATGCGCCTCTTGGCTGCTGTGCCCAGCGGACTCTGCCAATTCGGCAGCATCAGCCAAATCATGGGTTGGCTCCAGTTGCAACCATTGCGGCACGGCCTGCGCGTTGAGGCCCAAAATACCAAAGGGCTCTGCCAACACGCAATATTCCACCCAACCGCGTTCTTCTACCAGTGCGGCCAGTGCATGCTGCACGGAATCCATTTGCAAAACCGCGTGCTGCTCTTTCTTCAATGCATTACGCCAAATGCTGTCATGCATTGGCAGTGGGGATGCATTGAGTTCGTGCACCACCTGCGCCAAGTGTTGGCCAATCTGGGGAAGCTGCTTGGGTACAAACTGGTTGATAAGGCGTTGGTTAAAAGCCTTTACCGCCAACGACTCATCCGCTTGACCAGTGAGTAGCACCCTTTGGGTGGGCCACTGGGGAAGCATTTTCAGAACGTCTAGCCCTGTCATTGCGGGCATGGAGTAGTCCACTACCAGCACATTGACCAGTGCATAGCGCTGGGGTTGGGTTCGCCAATACTGTAGTAGCTGGGGCACTAATGATACTCCGCCTCTCCAGTTCTCGGTAATTTGCAGATGCGCGTCTACATCGCGTTGCCATTCTGGATGCTGCTGATGCAGGTGCTCAATGCAGTCGCCCGTATGGGTGAAGAGCCGCACGCACCAGTCGTGCGGCATGACATCGGCCAGCATGTCCAGGTAGCCAGCATCATCATCTAAAAAAACAACAGCATTAGGGCGATGGTAAAGAGGAAATGGCATGGCTTGGCTTGTAGGTTGGTGCGATGTTTTGGGCGGGAAGGTCTATGGTAAATGTAGCGCCAAACATGGCCTCAGATTTAACCCGGATAAACCCCCCCGCATTTTGCACCACTTGTCTGCAATAGGCCAAGCCCAGGCCGTGCCCTGTGTCATGTGAGGTAGAAAAGAAAGGCTCAAAAATACGCTGCTGATTTTCAGGGCTGATACCCATGCCTTTGTCCTTGACGATGATTTTTCCTACCCCTGATTTCCGCCCAATCTCTATGCGTAAATCGCCCACATTACGCCGCGACTGGGCCGCGTGCAGGGAGTAAAAAGCGTTTTTCAGCAGGTTGTTCAGCACCTGGGTAAATTGCCTGTCAGAGCCCATAAAGTGAAAGTCTCTGTGCACGATGATTTCAACGCACTGTTGTTCACTGGGGGATCCATAGGGATAGGTTTTGATGACGGAATTGACCAATGCCACGGCAGAAATAAGTTGCTTGGCAGGGGGTAATTGCATCAGCCTGGCGTTGAACATCTGCAAGTCAATATGGTGGTTGACACTGTGGGTCAGCGACTCAAGCCGAACGGCTAGTTTCTCTAGGCGTTTGGTGCGAACCGCTTCGTCCGGGTTGCCAGCCTCGGTACGGATCGCTTGGCTGATCAAGGAGGCGGTGGCCAGGGGTGTTCGCAGCTCATGGGCCATGATGCCGATGACGGCCAAGGAATGCTTGATTCTCTCGCGGCGCATGTTGGCACTGGACATTGCTAAGGTAAGCGCAGAAAATCCAGCAAATACCAATACAACAAAATTAACTGTGAAAAAAGTAAGTGATAGCCCCAGTTGATAGTGGGCTAAACCTGTCGCCAACAAACCGCCAAAAAGTAAGCCCACTGACGCTAGACGCCAATCTGTCAATTGATAATACCCCACTATCATGATTGCCGCGGTTGCAAGCCAGACAGCATTTCCGCCATTCATCCAATACATCCATACGGTGAATACTGGAAGTTGAAACCATGAAGCGATAAAAAAATATCGCCTCGTCATTACACTATGCACGTCACTGATTAAAGTCTGAAATACCAAGCCTAAACCTGTAGCGGCTAGGAGGAGACGTAAAAACAGATTTTCAAACGGTTGAGGAAATAGGTTTGTCCAGATAAACCAAAATAGAGGGTGCGCAATTATTGTAAAAATACCCAACCATTTCAAACGCAAGGGCGACGGATGCAGTATCGTCTCCATTTCTGGATCCAATATTTCTTCCCGCACCTTCAACAGAAGAGGGTGGCGCATTACAAATGAGCGTAGTGCAGCTTTAGTCAATGGCGGTTCCTTGGTGTCCTGCAAATAGCGTGCGAACAAGCATGCTATTGTGAGGTGTTTTTTTAATTGCAAAAAGTTCAGGCACATGCATTCCCCTGCTAATTTTGACAGTTTAGTTCTCGATGGTTTGTTGGTCGATTGGTTAGGAGTGTTAAAGTCTTACTCCGTTGAATCGTTGATCATCTTGGGGCCCTCTATATTTGGTACGGCCAAGGAGCGCAGTGTGCTGGCGGTGCACCCACCTAAACTGCTGGAAGTATCTGCCGCGCTGGCCGATAGTGACGAATTTGGCTACGATTGGCAGACCAGCGATTCCCCCTTGGTAGCTTGGCAAAATATTTCGCGCAGTAGCTACGCTGACCTGAGCCGTTGGCGGTTGCTGGCGCTGGCACATGGCTTGCAAAGCATGGTGCGGGTGGAGTTTGCCTTGCCCAGAGGGCGCGCGTTTGAATGTTTTTTGCTTACGTCGCAAACCATGCAAGACCGCACCGAGGCTGCGGCCATGGTCTGGTCGGCGTTGAACATCTGGCCCCAGATCAGGCGTGTGCTGGGAGAGGTGACTTGCGCGCTGAGTCCGAGAGAAAAAGAAGCGCTGGCTTTGGCTTTTGATGGTTTGACCGCTGCCCATAGCGCCACCATCATGGACTGTACCGAGCGCACAGTCACCTACCACCTGGCCAACGCCATGCGCAAACTGAAGGTGGACAGCAAGCTGGCCGCGATTGAGCGGGCTTGTTGGTATGGTGTGATTTGAGCGGGATTTAAGCGGCGGCCAATTTCGCAAAAAAATCCTGAAAGACCGCATCGCGCTGCACCGCATAGGCCTCGCGCATCAGGTGGCGTGCAGGGGCGGCTTGCCAGCGCCTATCGGGCAGCAATATGGGTGTGCGCACCAGCTCGCTGGGCACCCAGTCGGCGCTCAGCATCCAGGCGATGTTGATCACGTCCCAGATCACCCAGCTGTAGGGTTTATGGCTTTGGTCGCCCACAATGGCCCACAGCGGGTTGTGCGTGAACAGGTGGTGCAGATAGTGGCCCATCGCGCCGCAGCCCTGCACATAGCGCTCCATCTCGGGCAAAGAAAGCCGCAGTTGCGCGCCCACTTGGTAGCCGGGCAAATACACATGCGGCACGCCGCTGTTTAGCAGCACTTGGCTGGCGGCCAGGTCTTGCTCAAGGTTGAACGAGTTGTTCACTTGGGGCGCATGCGACGGGAAACCGCTGGTCCACACCACCACGATGCGCTGCACAATGTCGGGGGCGAGCAGCAGGGCGCTGGCAATGTTGGTCACGCAGCCTAGCGCCAGCACATACAAGGGTTGGGCATCCTGGTGGGCGCGAGCGCTGGCTATCAGGTGGTCTACCGCGTCGCTGTGCACGGCCTGCGTGGTGGAGGCCATGTAGCTGGCGCTTCCGCGCAGCACGCGGCCTGCCACTGGCACGCCCAGCAAGCCAAACACTTTGACAATTTCGTGGTAGCTGCGCTCCATGCCTTCGGCGGGTGGGTTAAACGGCGCGGCAGTGGGCAGAGCATGGGGCAGCGCAGCGCGTCGGTGCGCAAAAGAAAACGGCGCGGCGTACACCGCTTGCACGTCCAGTTGGTCTGACGATAGCAGCGCCCAGGCTAGTGCGAACTGGTCGTCTATCTCGTTGGCGGCATCGGTGTCGATGATGATTTTTGGGCGTGTGGCGTGGGTAATTTTCGATGGTGGCAGCGCTAGTCGCGCGCGGTACCAAGCGTCATCGTGGATGAGGGGCGTAGTCATGGCTTCAGTGTAGTTGCATGCGGGCAAGGCGTTGCCAGTCAGCGGGTTCGTCAATGTCCCATAGCGCGGGCAGCTCATGCCAACTGGCACCTGACAGGCGAAGTTGCTGGCGAGTTTGCACCAGCACTTGCGGTGTGCTCCAGGTGATGCATTCAAACACCTCGGGCACAGAGCGGCGCAGGCCAATGAGCACATAGCCACCATCTTCTGCCGGGATCAGCACTACGTCGTGGTTTGCCAAAGCGGCCGCTGCTTGCTGCAAGTGGCCGGGGGATAGCAGGGGGCAGTCGGTGCCCATAATGAGCAACGGGGCTGCCGCAGGCTGGGAAAAATGCTGCGCCACGATGGCCTGCATTTTGTGGCCCAAGTCGCCTTCGCATTGCGCTTTGCAGGCTACGCCCGTGGTGTGGTGCAGCGCGCGAAAAAAACGGTGCTGTGCATGCGGGGCGCACCACAGCGACACGCCCCTGGGCGCAAAGCTGAGCGCGGTGTGCAGCGTGTCCAGCGTAAACCTGCGCTGCGCACGCGCCGCGCCTGCTGCGCCCAGCAGCGGGATAAGGCGGGTTTTGGCAAAACCAGCTTGAGGGGATTTGGCCATGACGGCCACTGCTGCGGTGCTAGGCACGGGCGCTGCTGCATAGCCGTAGCGCTGCGCCAAAACCTCTGGTGCAGCACCCCAAAAATAAGCTGCACGCAGTCGCCACATCAGCAGCATGGTGCGCCATACGCCGTGCTTTTGCCAGCGGCGGGCAGAGGTGGTCACCCACTCACGCAGGCACTTGGGTGGGCCAAAGCGTTGGAGGCTTTTGGACAGGGCAATGTCTTCCATCAAAGCGATAGGCGCAAAGCCGCCCACAGCTTCAAAAGCTTCGCGCCGCACAAACATCGCCTGGTCGCCGGTAGCGATACCCGTCAGGCGAGAGCGCAGATTCATCATGCCAGCGACGATGCGCAGCGGCCAAGAGTCGTTGTCCATCCGCACATCAAAACGGCCCCAGTGTGTGGTGCGCAGCGCCTGCTGTACCAGGGTATCTGCATCAGGAGGCAACTGGGTATCGGCATGCAAAAAAAGCAGTGCAGAAGTCTGTGCCTCATGCGAACTTGCGTTCTCATGCGCACCCGCATTCATCTGCACCGCCCGCCCGCGCGGAGACAGCAGCACGCTGTCGGCCAGTGCACGGGCGACGGCCCAGGTACTGTCTGTGCTGCCACCGTCTACCACCACCACTTCTGCGCCCCGCGCGCGCAGCGGCTGCAAGGCGCGCAGGCGCTGTGCCAAGCCGTCGCCTTCGTTCAGCACCGGAATGACGATGCGCAGGCTCACAGCAGCGCCTCCAACATGTCAAAGCCCTGCAGCACTGCCTGTACCGTGGCAGGTGCCAGGTAGTGCGCGGTGCGCTCGCGCACATGGGCTACCAGGGCATCGCTGCTGCGCTGGGTTGACCAGTCTTCGCCTTCGCCACCCGCGCGCGCCGCTGCGCCCGATGTAGCGCGCCACTTGGCGCACCAAGTCACCGACCACAGCCACATGGCCCGGCGCAGTGGCACATGCCACGGCCGCGCGGCCTGCGCAACGGCACTATCCCCCGCGCTACCCACCGCCCGCTCCCACGCAGAGTAAGCTTGCGCCACCTCCGCGTGACTCAGTATGGTTTGTGAATCGATATCCCAAGTGGTAGAGGTGTACAGCGTGGCGTGTGCCAAATCGAGAGAGGCATAGCTGTAGCGGCATTTCTCCAGATCCACCAAAATGGCCCGCCCATTTGAGCGCACTACAAAATTACCCGGATGGCCATCGAATGCGATCAGGCACTGCGCAGGCCGCTGGCTGCTGCCGCAAAGCTGCGTGAACCGCTCCAGCTCTGCGTGCACCAGCGCTAGGCTGGCGGGTGCAGTGTCCGACGCAGAAAAATAGGCTGCCTGGGTTTGCACTTCAGCCAGTAAATCGCGTAAGGGATCGGGCGCGTTGAGCAGCGGTGCCCGGTCGTCCGTGGGCGGCACAGCCAGCGCATGCATGGCGGCTAAAGATTGCACGATGGCTTTTAAATCACCCGGCATAGCGGCGTTGCGTCCGGCTATTTCTTCTACCAACAGCGCACCGCGGGGCAAATCCTTACAGGGCAGTAGCTGCCCCATCAGTTGGGGCGCGTAGCCGGTGGCGCTGGCGCGTGTAAAGCAGGCCGACTGGTAGGCCAAGTTGTCCATCGCACTGAGCTGCATTTGGCTCTGCTTGGGTATCCGCGCCAGCATACCCGTGCCCACCAAGCGCACATGGTCATGCGCCAGGCCTTTGTCTTTCAGGCGCTCTAATGGTGCTTGGTGGTGACTGTTGCCTTGCTGGGCGAGTGTGCGGGCCAGGGCTTGGCACAGAGGGTCGGTAGCAGGTGGTTGCAGCGGTGTCATGGCGCATAGTGTCGCCGATGCAGGTGCGAGCATGGCTTGTTCTATTGTCGATTTGTCGGGTTCGAGAAAAAAAGCCGTGGGTCGGAAAGACTGGCATCTGGCACAGGGTGTCTGCACTGGCGCTCAAACGCCCACCAAGCCAGCAAGATCAGGTCGGTGGTGCACTTAGCGCAGCGGCATAAAGGGGGAGTAGTCGGCCATAGGCCGACACGGAGGACAGCCGCGTAGCTAAGTGCACCGCCGACCTGATCCCGTACAAAAGCCAAACTGCCCTTACGAGCGTTATCGTTTGCCCAGCCGGTGTTAAGAAACGGAACTAAATCAGGCCTGGTCTGCGTGTCAACACATCCTGCGCCGCCACTTCATACGCCGCAGCCAGTTGCAAAACCCCCAAATCGTCCTGCGGTTTGCCCATAAGTTGCATACCCATCGGCAAACCCGCCGCGTTAAATCCGCAGGGAATGCTGATACACGGCAAGCCTGCAAAAGTCGCGTAAATCACACACTCCATCCAGCGGTGGTAGGTGTCCATCGGCTTGCCGTTGATCTCCTGCGGCCAGCGCAGCGAAGCATCAAAGGCAAAGGTTTGCGCGCTCGGCAAGGCCACGTAATCGTAGGTTTCAAACAGTGTGAGCAGGTGCTGGTAAAAACTGCTGCGCGTGGCGCTGGCACGCATGAACTCAGCGCCCGTCAGGCTTTGGGCACTGTCGTGCTCCCACAGGGCTTCGGGTTTGATCTTGTCTCGGTTGCCAGCTTGCAGCAAAAACGGTGCAATGCGCGAGGCCACCAGCGCCTTGCGCCACACCAGCCACGCCTCCCACACCCGCTCGGGTGCAAAGTCTGGCGCAGTGGCATCTACCTTGCAGCCTATGTCCTTCAGGCGCTTCAGGCCCTGCCCACACACGTCCAACACCCCTGGCTCCGTGGGCAGATAGCCGTTCAAGTCGCCCCACCATGCAACGCGCTTGTTTCTAATATCAAATGTGCCATCAGCCAAGGAGAATAATGCGGGAGCAGCTATAGAAAGTGGAGCGCGTGCATCGGAGCCTGACTGTGTTTGCAGCAGCATCGCCAGGCTTTGCACATCGCGCGCCATCGGCCCTTCGGTGCCTAGTTGCGCCGTCCACACATCGGTCACCGGCCACATGGGCACGCGGCCTTGGGATGGGCGCATGCCAAATACATTGCACCAGGCGGCGGGGTTGCGCAGGCTGCCCATAAAGTCGCTGCCGTCAGCCACGCTCAGCATGCCGGTGGCCAAAGCAGCCGCCGCGCCGCCGCTGGAACCACCAGCGGTTTTAGACAAGTCGTAGGGGTTCAAAGTGGTGCCAAACACGCTGTTAAAGCTGTGCGAACCCAGGCCAAACTCGGGCACATTGGTTTTACCTATGACGATAGCGCCAGCCGCCTTCATGCGCTGCACCATCAGGCCATCTTCTTTGGGCACAAAATCGTGCATTAATGGGCTGCCCATGGTGGTGCGCAGGCCCTTTGTGGGTGCCAGGTCTTTGATGGATTGGGGTATGCCGTGCATCCAGCCCATCGACTGGCCTTGGGCTAACAGCGCGTCGTAGCGGTCAGCTTCTTTCAAAAGCTCGGCTTCGTCGCGCAGGCTCACGATGGCGTTGACGCGGGGGTTCACCTGGGCAATGCGCGCCAGTGTAGCTGCCATTACGTCGCGGCATGAAACCTGCTTGCTTTGGATGCTGCCTGACAGCGCGTGGGCGCCCATGTCGTGGATGGCATTGGTGATTGCGATAGTTGCTGAAGTCATATTTAAGGCTATATTAGGTTTTGTTACGAATCCACTTAAAGGTAAAGCATTATGAAACGCCGCTCAATATTTGCCGCTGCCGCCTCCACGCTGGCTTTGGCTGCCACCCTGGTCTCGCCCGCCGTCATGGCGCAAGGCAAAACCATCCGCGTTGTGCCGCATGCCAACATCACCATCCTAGACCCCATTTGGACCACCGCTTTCGTCACACGCAACCACGGCTACATGGTCTACGACACCCTGTTCGGCACCGACCTGGACGGGAAGGTCAAGCCGCAGATGGTGGACAAATGGTCGGTCAGCAAAGACAACCTGTCGTGGACTTTTACTTTGCGCGATGGCCTGGAGTTTCACGATGGCAAGCCTGTCACCAGTGAAGACGTGGTGGCATCTCTGAAGCGCTGGGCCAGCCGCGACAGCTTTGGCGGCGTGCTGGTCAAGGCTGCGGATGCGTGGGACACCCCCAACGCCAAAACCTTCACTATCAAGCTCAAAGCCCCGTTTGGCGTGATGTTAGAGGCGCTAGGCAAGCCCTCGTCCAATGTGCCCTTCATCATGCCCGCGCGCATAGCGGCCACACCCGGCAGCGAGCAGATTAAGGAACATATTGGCTCGGGCCCTTTCAAGTTCAACCCGGCAGACTTCAAACCCGGTGAGCGCGTGATCTACACCAAGAACGACAAGTACAAAGCCCGCAGCGAACCCGCCAACGGCACCACCGGCGGCAAAGTGGTCAATGTAGACCGGGTAGAGTGGGTCATCATCCGCGATCCGCAAACCCAGTTCAATGCGCTGGTGGCAGGCGAGGTAGACATCATCGAGCAGCCCGCGTTTGAGCAGTACTCCTCGCTCAAGGCGCAAAAAGATGTGCAGATTTTTGACATGACACCCTCGGGCTTTCAGTTCATCTTTCGCTTTAACCATTTGCACGCGCCATTTAACAACGTGAAAATCCGCCAGGCCGCCATGGTGGCCATGGGCCAAGAGGCGTTTTTGAAAACCCAGGTCGGCACCCCCGGCATGTACAAATACTGCCGTAGCATGTACCCCTGCGGCACACCATTTGCCAGCGACAACACCGGCATCTACACCGGCATGGCCAATCCGCAAAAAGCCGCGCAAATGCTCAAAGACGCGGGCTATGACGGCACCCCCGTGCTGCTCATGCGACCCACCGATTTAGCCGCCATCGCCAAGCTGCCCCTGGTCGCCAAGCAGCAGCTAGAGGCCGCAGGCTTTAAGGTCGATATGCAGCAAATGGACTGGGCCACCCTGCTGGCGCGCCGCTCGAAAAAAGATGCACCTAAAGACGGTGGCTGGAACGCCTTCATGACCGCGTGGACCGCCGGCGATATCTTGAATCCGCTGACCATGGCCATGATGAACACGGCGGGCGACAAGGGCTGGTTTGGCTGGCAAGACGACAAGCAGATTGACGAGTTGAAAGTAAAATTTTCCCAAGCATCGTCTGACAGCGAGAAAGCCAAAATTGCCGAGCAAATCCAGCTACGCGCCATGGAGACTGCTACCCACGTGCAGCTAGGCCAGTACAACAACCCGGCGGCCCTGCGCAAGAACGTCACGGGCTTGCTGGCTGCGGGTGCGCAGGTCTACTGGAACGTGTCTAAGAGCAATTGAGGTTTTAGATTGAATGACGCAGTTGTGCTCTGATCTTTGCGTGAGTGATCACGCTGGCCCTCACCCCAGCCCTCTCCCAGAGGGAGAGGGAGTTAGGTCAGCGAATTTCCTGATGCCTGTCCCGCAGCTTGGGGAAAGATGTCGGCTTGTGCTCTGACATGTCGGTTTAAATGCTGCGCTTTCTCCTTCAACGTCTCTTGGCCACCATCCCGGTATTGCTGGTGGTGGCCATCATCGTTTTTTTAATCCTGCGCCTCACCCCTGGTGACCCGGCAGCGGTGATCGCAGGCAACAACTCGACTAACGAAGACATTGAGCGCATTCGCGAAACCTTGGGTCTGACCAAATCCACACTCACGCAATTCTGGATCTGGATCAGCAATGTGCTGCAAGGCGATTTTGGCTATTCCTATTACCTGAACAAACCCGTCAAAGAGCTGGTGCTGCAACGTATCGAGCCCACGCTGTCTTTGGCAGCGGGCACCATCACGCTGGCGGTGCTGGTGGCGGTGCCGCTGGGCACGCTGGCCGCCTGGCGCATGGGTGGCTGGCTTGACCGATTTTTAAGCGCATTTTCCGTGGCCGGGTTTTCGGTGCCGGTGTTTGTGACCGGCTATGCGCTGATCTGGCTGTTTGCCATTCAGCTGGATGTTTTTCCGGTGCAGGGCTACAAACGCATTGGGCAGGGCGTGTGGCCGTGGCTGCAGCAACTAGTGCTTCCGTGGTGCACCTTGGCTACGATATATGTAGCGTTGATAGCCCGCGTCACCCGGGCTAGTGTGTCTGAGGCTTTAACAGAGGACTACATCCGCACCGCGCGGGCCAAAGGCATCACTGAGTCTGCGGTGCTGCTGCGCCACGCGCTGGCCAACGCAGCTGTGCCCATCGTTACCGTCATCGGCATAGGGGTGGCGCTCTTGATCGGCGGTGTGGTGGTGACCGAGACGGTGTACGCCATTCCGGGCTTGGGTTCGCTCACCGTGGACGCCGTGCTGAACCGCGACTTTCCTGTGATTCAGGGCTTGGTGCTGCTGTTCAGCGTGGCTTATGTGGGCATTAATTTGCTGGTCGATGTGTCTTATTTGTTTCTTGATCCGCGTATTCGCTATTAATAATGACTGTCGCTGCCTCTTTCATTTTGTCACTGGGATCTGCTTCGCGGGATCAGGTCGGCGGTGCGCTCAGCTCCGCGGCTGTCCTCCGTGGCGGCCTAGGGCCGCCTACTCCCCCTTTATGCCGCTGCGCTGAGCGCACCACCGACCTGATCTTGGCGAGGTGGTGGCAATTGGACGGTCGCACGCTGACCGTGTCTGACCTAGGCAAGGCGGCAGATATTCAACCGCCGCGCACCCACCATGCTCGCTGCCCCGGCGCTTGGGGTGATTGGCGTAGCGGCATAAAGGAGGAGGCAGCGGCCCTAGGCCGCCACGGGGGACAGCCGCGGAGCCAATCACCCCAAGTGCCGGGGCGAACAAAAGTCCAAATGCCTGCGCGTACAAGTATCCAAACCCAAAGGTGCAGTAAATCCCGAAAGGCTCAAACGCCATGAGCACCCTGCAACTCCTGGCCAAAAACACCACCGTGCGCGTGGGTGCGTGTGTCCTCGGTGTGCTCATCGCCATCGCACTGCTGGCACCCTGGCTGGGCACATTAGACCCTGCCGCCATGGACTCCGCCAACATCAACAACCTGGTAGGCCTGCGCGGCAATTTTGCGTTGCTCGACGGCAGCACGGTGGCCCACACTTTTTGGTTTGGCAGCGACAGCTTTGGCCGTGACATCTACAGCCGCGTGCTCTACGGCACCCGCGTCTCGCTCACCATTGGCCTGACCACGGCCGTGGTCGCCATTGGCATCGGCGCGCTGCTGGGCATGCTGGCAGGCTACTTCAGGGCAGTTGATGCCGTGTTGATGCGTTTTATGGACGGCCTGATGGCCATCCCCTCCATCCTGCTCGCCATCGCCTTGGTAGCCGCACTCGGCGCGCAACTGTGGACGGTAGTGGTCGCCATCGCCATCCCAGAGATTCCGCGCGTCACGCGCCTGGTGCGCTCGCTCGTGCTCACCCTGCGTGAAGAGCCGTTTGTCGAAGCCGCCAAAGCCCTGGCCACGCCCACACATGTGATTTTGTGGCGGCACATTTTGCCCAACGCCATGGCACCGTTGATTGTGCAAGGCACCTTCGTCGCTGCGGCTGCCGTGCTGACCGAGGCGGTGCTGAGTTTTCTCGGCCTGGGTCTGCCCGCCGACATTCCCACCTGGGGCAACATCATGGCCGAGGGGCGCGTGCAGTTCAGCCAGTTCCCCGGCAACGTGCTGTTCCCCGCCATGTTCCTCGTGCCCACCGTGCTGGCCATCAACCTGCTGGGTGATGGTCTGCGCGATGTGCTGGACCCCAAATTTGCCAAGCGCTGATTCGGTACGTAGACCATGAACGACACTTCTGCGGTTTTGTGTATCAATAATTTGAGTGTCGCGCTGCCTCCGGGAGCAGACCGTGCCTTAGCCATCGACGATGTTTCGTTGACCATTGAAGCCGGTAAAACGCTGTGCGTGGTGGGCGAGTCGGGTTCAGGTAAATCGGTGATGGCGACTGCGGTGATGGGGCTGTTGGCCAAAGAGCTGAAAGTGTCTAATGGTCGCATTCAATTAACCGTTCACACTGAGCCTGTCGAAGTGCCCGCGAGGTCTTCGACAGGCTCAGACCGAACGGAGACTTTGGATCTCCAAAAAATTTCCGTGCAACGTCTGCGCGACCTGCGCGGCAAGTCCATGGGCATGGTGTTCCAGGAGCCGATGACGGCGCTGAACCCGGTGATGCGCTGTGGTGACCAGATCGACGAGCTGCTGCGCACGCACACCGACTGGAGTGCATCCAAGCGAAGCACTGAAGTGCTGGCCATTCTGGAGCGCGTCAAGCTGCCCGAGCCTGCGCGTATGGTGCGCAGCTTTCCGCACCAGCTCAGTGGCGGCCAGCGCCAGCGCATCGTCATTGCCATGGCCGCGATCTTGAAGCCCGCGCTGCTGATTTGTGACGAGCCGACGACGGCGCTGGATGTCACCACGCAAAAAGAAATTTTGCGCCTCATCGCCGACCTGCAAAGCGAGCAAGGTTGTGCCGTGCTCTTCATCACCCACGATATGGGCGTGGTGGCCGAGATTGCCGACCAGGTGCTGGTGATGCACCAAGGCCGCGCGGTGGAGTATGGCCAGGCCGACCAGGTACTGCGCCGCCCTGTGGCTGACTACACCAAGATGCTCCTGGCCGCAGTGCCCAGCATGACCCCACCGCCCGCCAAGCCCGAGCCTACCGGGGAGCCTCGCGTAAGAGCAAAAGGCGTAGGCAAAACATATACGTCACGCGACTGGCTAGGCCGCGCCCGCCACACCCAGGCCCTGCAAGATGCCGCGCTGGAAGTGCGCGCGGGTGAAACCTTAGGCATTGTGGGCGAGTCGGGCAGCGGCAAGTCCACGCTGGCCCGCTGCATCATCCGTTTGATCGACCCCACGGTGGGCAGTGTGCACTGGGGTGAGAACAAAGTGTGCACGATGAGCGAAAGCGAGCTGCGCCCGCTGCGTTCACATATCCAGGTGGTGTTCCAAGACCCCAACCGCTCGCTCAACCCACGGCGCAAAGTGGGCGACAGCATCATCGAAGGCGCTATGAATTTCGGAGCTGCTCCCGCAATTGCCCAGGCGCTTGCGGAGCAATTAATGCACCAAGTTCGGCTGCCGATAGATAGCCTGCAGCGCTACCCCAGCCAATTCAGCGGTGGCCAGCGCCAGCGCCTGGCCATCGCCAGAGCATTGGCCTGCAAGCCACAAGTGCTAGTAGCTGACGAAGCGGTGAGCGCGCTAGACGTGAGCGTGCAAGCGCAGATTTTGAACCTGCTGCGCGAAGTCCAAGCTGAGCTGGGCCTGGGCCTGCTGTTCATCACCCACGACCTGCGGGTAGCCGCCCAGCTGTGCGACCGCGTGATCGTCATGCACCAAGGCCGCATAGTGGAGCAAGGCCGCACCGCTGCGTTGTATGCCAGCCCGCAGCAGGACTACACCCGTACTTTGTTTGCGGCTGCGCCTAAGGAGATTGGTGCATAGCTATGGGTCGCGACTCCCCTTCTGTGCTCGCATTGGTGCATAAGCATGGGAACAGAATCCACTCTGTGCTCGCTCTGGTGCTTGGTGTGCACAGCTCCGCGGCTGTCCCCCGCCCTACGGGCTCCTCCTTTATGCCGCTGCGCTGTGCACACCAAGCACCAGAGCTGCGTACTGGTTTAGTTGGGGCTCCAGCGGTGGATTGCCAACCGCTTCGCAAGAGCTGGTCGATGGTGTACTCAGCGCAGCGGCATAAAGGAGGAGGCAGCGGCCCTAGGCCGCAACGGGGGACAGCCGCGGAGCTGAGTACACCGTCGGCCTGATCCCGTACAAAACAACGGGCAAAACAACGGGCAAAACAACGGCTAAAACAAGGCGCACATTTGCCATCCACAGGTAAACTACCCTTTGAAAGAAAAGACCCCCGCACAGTGACGATTTTTCCAACACACTGAGAGCATCATTTTGAACATCCTCATCGCTGGCTACCAACACGAAACCAATACCTTTGCCCCGTCGCTGGCCGACTGGGCGGCGTTCACTGCGGGGCATACCTTTCCGGCCTACATTCGCGGTGCCGCCATGCAGGCCAAGTTTGCTGGGGTGAATATTCCGGTAGGCGGATTCATCGACGCCGCCTTGGCGCGGGGCTGGAACTTGATGCCTTCCCTGTGGGCAGGCGCTGCGCCCTCCAGCTACGTCACCACCGAGGCATTCGAGCGCATTGCCAATGAAATTTGCGACGACGTGCGTGCCGCGCTGAAGACCGGGCTGGACGCGGTGTACCTCGACCTGCACGGCGCGGCCGTAGCACAGCAGGTAGACGACACCGAAGGCGAGTTGGTCGCCCGCATTCGTGTCATCGTCGGGAATGCCCTGCCCATCGTGGTGAGCCTAGACCTGCATGCGAATGTGACTATGCGCATGCTGGAGTTGGCAGACGCCATGGTCAGCTATCGCACTTACCCGCATATTGACATGGCACTCACAGGCGCGCTGGCGGCAGACCTGTTGGCCAGGCGCCTGGCGTGCGGTAGCAAAGAGCCGATGCATGCCATACGCTTGCCCTACCTCATCCCGCTCAACGCGCAAAGCACCTGGATGCAGCCTGCCCAGGGACTGTATGACCAGCTAACAGCATTGGACGCGCAGCATGGCACGGTAATGAGCTTTTGCATGGGCTTTCCAGCGGCGGACTTTGACGAGTGCGCGCCTATGGTGTGGGGCTACGGCGCAAACGCTAAGCAAGCAGTCAAAGCTCTGTACGCCAGCGCATTACCTTCCCCTCAGTGGAACCCTGGCGTGCTGGACGCACCCGTGGCCGTGGCCCGCGCCCTAAAGCAGGCAGCGCAGTCAAGCAAGCCCATAGTGATTGCCGACACCCAAGACAACCCCGGGGCGGGCGGCGACAGCAACACCACCGGCATGCTGCACGAGCTGCTGCGCCAAGGTGTGGGCAAGCGCTTTCCACGCCAAGTGGCGGTGGGCTTGGTGTTTGATCCGGAAGCTGCACTGCAGGCCACACAATTTATGCAAAATAGGCCGCTAGACCAGCAGAATATTGCGGGAGCAGCTACTGATAATGTAGCGAGTACATTGCGCTTGTTGCTTGGCAAAGCCGTGCCCACCTTCACTGGTCAGCCTAGCGACCCACCACTGCAAGCTGACTTTAACGTGCTGGCGGTGAGCGACGGCACCTGCACCCTCACCGGGCCGATGATGACCGGCGTGACGGTGCACCTGGGCCCCACGGTGTGCCTGGAGATTGACGGTATTTTGATCGCAGTGACCAGCGGCAAAAAGCAAATGCTCGATCGCCAGCTCTTTCGCATGGTGGGCATTGAGCCCGAGGCGATGAAGATCATCGTGGTGAAAAGCTCCAACCATTTCCGCGCTGACTTCACACCCCTGGTGGCTAATGCGGCCACCGACATCATTGTGGCCAAAGCCGCAGGGCCTATGGCCGCTGACCCGGCGGATTTGCCTTGGAAAAAACTGGTGGTGTCGGCGGGGTTACCTTTTGAGTGACTGAGGGCGAAATCGGACTTGGCCAGAACGCAGAGGTCGCAAAGATTACGCAGAGGGCGCAAAAGAAAACCAAAAAGAAAACCGAAAAAACATTGAATAAAAAATAGAAATGCATAGAAGAAAGGAACGATGCTTGAAATCCAACTATTTTGGTTTTATTTTTTTCTCTTTTTTGCGTTCTCTGCGTAATCTTTGCGCCCTCTGCGTTCGGTACCCGCATTTGTATTTATCAGGTATCCATATTGAATTTCCAGGAGTCTTAGCACCATGACAACCAACCTAGCCGACTGCACCGCCACCGAGCTGTTGCAACTGTACCAATCCGGCCAAGCCTCCCCTGTTGAGGCGCACGCCGCAGTTTGCCAGCGCATAGACAAGCTGAACCCCGTT
Organism: Polaromonas sp.; assembly: GCA_031390175.1. GTDB lineage: Bacteria > Pseudomonadota > Gammaproteobacteria > Burkholderiales > Burkholderiaceae_C > JAAFIP01. Next base: position 5,937 of record JANMTF010000368.1, on the reverse strand, counting down.
TTAAAGGCTTTTTGCCATCTAGCCCCAGAGTCTTCATTGCAAGCTGCTATGCAAAGTGAAGCAGCGTGGCAAGCCCACCGCAAGCATGGCGCGGCGGTCAGGGCGCTGGAAGGCGTGCCCACCTCGATCAAAGACTTGATCTTGACTGCGGGCATGCCCACCCTGCGCGGCAGCCACACGGTGGACGAAAAGCAGGTGTGGGATGTGGACGCGCCCGTGACCGCGCGGCTCAAAGAAGCGGGCGCGGTCATCTTGGGCAAAACCAGCACGCCCGAGTTTGGCTGCAAGGGCGAGACCAACTCGCCGCGCACTGGCATTACCCGCAACCCTTGGGACATCTCCAAAACTCCGGGCGGTAGCAGCGGCGGCACGGCAGCGGCGGTGGCGGCAGGCATGGGGCCGCTCAGCGTGGGTACCGACGGCGCGGGCAGTGTGCGCATACCCGCCGCGTTTTGCGGCAACTTTGGCCTCAAACCCAGCTTTGGCCGCGTGCCCGCCTACCCGCTCTCGCCCTTTGGCAGCGTGGCGCATTTGGGGCCGCACACCATGAGCGTGCAGGATGCCGCGCTGATGATGAATGTGCTGGCCCAGCCCGATGCACGCGACTGGACATCGCTACCCTACGATGGCGTGGATTATGTGAAAGAGTTGCATCAAGGCATGAAGGGCCTGCGCATCGCCTACTCCCCCACACTAGGTTTTGCCAAAAACGTGCACCCGGAGATCGCTGCCGCCATAGACCAAGCCGCCAAGCAGTTTGAAGCACTGGGTGCAGTAGTGGAGCAAGTAGACCCCGGCTTTGAAGACCCGCTGGACATCACTACCGGCCTGTGGTTTGTCGGCGCGTGGACGGTATGGAGCACGCTCAGCCCAGCGCAGCAAGCCGTGACAGACCCGGACTTCAAGGCCCAGGCTGCGCTGGGCTCGCAGTTCAGCGCCCTGGATGTCCAGCGCCTGCACATGCGGCGCGGGGCTTTGGGTAGCCATATGCGCCAGTTTATGCAGCGCTACGACTTGCTGCTTACACCCGCCGTGTCCATCCCCGCCTTTGATGCGCAACCCGCAGGCCACTCGCCGATGAACCCCGAGGCCATGCTGGGCTGGACACCCTTTAGCTACCCGTTTAACTTGACCCAGCAGCCCGCCTGCTCCATGCCCTGCGGCCTCACATCGGCAGGCCTGCCGATGGGCTTGCAACTCGTAGGCCCCATGTTTGGCGACGCGCTGGTGCTGCGCGCCGCGCGTGCGTATGAGGCCGTCAACCCGATTGCGCGGCCCACGTTACATGGGGCATGAGCCGCTTTGCCATCGTCGTCCGTAATGCCTTGCGCATAACTCTTCGCGTAGCCCTGTGGCTGTGGGCGCTGCCGCTTACGCTGTGCGGCCTGCCGCTATGGTTGGGTATGCGCATATTTGAACCAAATCGGGCTCTAGCCCAATTAAATATAGTGGAAGAAGCTCCTGTATTTGTAGCGTATGGCGCACCCGCTGCATGGCTTCTCAAGCACCATCCCTATGGCGAGATGGACGCTATGGCAGTGGGTTGCTGCGTGTTCGCACGCGATGCACAGGCGCTGCAGCGCACCTTGGCGCACGAGCTGGTGCATGTGCAGCAGGCCATGCACTGGGGAGTGTTCTTTCCGCTGGCTTACATACTGTGCAGCGCTTGGGCGGCTGCACAAGGCCGGGACGTCTATGCAGACAATTATTTCGAACGGCAAGCCAATCGCGTCGCGTAGTTTTATTGCGACAAAAGTGCATAACAACGCACTGAATACAAGTACCAAAGAATTAGCGGCGGCGAAGTAAATATTACTTTACATCACTAGTGCGTAATTTTCACGCCACCCGCAAGCTGGTGCCGGGTAAGCTGCGGTTTTGATTTTTTGTCTACGGCTTGTCTGCGGGATTGACAGCCACCACGTGTAACGGGTAACGATGCTGTCTTTATTAAAACTGAATGGGTGGAGCGACACCCAGCCTGCGGCCGATGTTGCCAGCACGCAAATCGAGCCGGATCGCAAAACGCTGGCTTACCTGGTGCCCCGCAAATTTGAAAGCCTGGAGGTCTGGCTACTGATGTTTTGTGGCGTGTATGGCCTGCTGGTCACCGCGCTGGCACTGCACGGCGCGCGCGAGATCATGCTGGCCTGCATAGGCCTGATAGGCATGGCGGTGTGGCGGCGCTACCACCCTGCGCGCAACCAAACCCAATGGGCAGCAGGTGCAGCCGTGGTGCTGCTGATCGTGGCCTGGATATACGTTGCCCCCCGCTCAGGCGGTAGTACCGGGCCATTCTTCTATTTACTGTTGCTGATGGCCGTGGCCTACCCACTGCTGATGGATACCGTTTTGTTGATCGGGTTCATGGTGTTCCTGCTGGCGGTGTATTTTGCTACCGGCTGGCAACGCTCAGAGTCGATGTCTGTGGAGGTGTTTGTTTTGCGCGGCATTCTGCTGGCCGGTATGTGCGTGTTGTCGGGGCGCTTTGGGGTGGTGCTGCGCCAGGCTGAGCTGAGCGTGGACCGCATGCGCCGCGATATGGCCAGCCTGGCTTACAACGAGCATGGGCTGGCACGCTACGGTGCGCGCCTGCTGCGCTTGTGCGCGCAAGAGGCCAAGCCGTGCACCTTGGTGTTGTTGCCCTTGCCGCCCAACTGGCATGACCCGATCGATGTGAGTGGTCGCGGCAGCGATTTTTCGGCCAAATATTCGCTGCAACTGCAAAACCAAGCCCTGCGAGACATGGCGCTGCAACTGAGCTCGGTGTTACCTGCCGACGCGGTGGTCTCGCGCAACGCGCAAGGCGACTGGGTGGTACTGGTGCCCTGGCTGGAGCGCCTCCCCGTGGTGCACGTGCTGGAGGCGGCATTTGGCCGTCCTGTACAGTTGTCTTTTGGACCGCGCCAACAGGAGATGTTTGTAGCCATCACTCCGTGTGCAGTAGTCAGCGAGGGCGAGAGCGACAGCCTGGAGAAAATGGTCGCCCGCGCGCAAGATATATGGCTGCGTGGGGTGCGTACCGGCGCGGTAAATTTGAATCAATAAAAAAACCCAGCTAATCGCTTAGCTGGGCTGTGCAGGAGAAAGGGTCAGTTTTAAGCTTCGGCAGGAATACGCAGCTTCTGGCCTGGGTAAATCTTGTCGGGGTGGCTTAGCATCGGCTTGTTAGCTTCAAAGATCGCCATGTATTTGTTGGCATTGCCGTAGTACTCTTTGGCAATCGCACCCAGGGTGTCGCCGCGCACCACGTCATGGTACTGGCTCTCGTCGCCGCCGTCGGCTGCACTCATCAGGTTTTCTACCTCGGTCACGCCCGCTACGTTGCCGCAGCACAGGCTTACTTTTTCTACCGCTTCTTGGGTAGGCGCTTCGCCTTGCACGGTTACTTTGCCGGTAGCACCGTCAAAGTCCACCATCAAACCGGTCTCACCCAGGTTTTGCGATTCGATATAGGTTTTGATACCGCGTGCGGCTTCTACATTCAACTCCAGCAGCGAAGGCACTGCGGCGGGATCGGCAGCCGCAGCGGCGGCGGCTTCTTCCACCTTTTTGCTGCCAAACAATTTTTCGCCAGCTTCTTTAATAAAACTAAACATGCCCATGGTGATGCTCCTAAGTGGTTGATGAAAATGAAAGCAGAGTAATGATAAATGCTAACAGTGCACAGTATGCACTGCCAAGTATGCGCGTTTTGTGACACTCCGTATCAGGGCAAGCCCTCAGATGGGCTGTTTAATTTTGCCGTCCATAATGCAGCATGACTTTTTTGGCACTCGATGTAGGAAATACGCGACTCAAATGGGCCTTGTATGACGCGGCGCGCCCGGGCGCAACGGTTTTGGCACAAGGCGCAGAGTTTTTGGAGAATCTGGACAAGCTGGCCGACGGTGCCTGGAGCACTATCGCCCAGCCCGCCAGCATGCTGGGCTGCATTGTCGCTGGCGACGCGATCAAACGGCGTGTGGAGTCGCAGCTAGAAGAGCGCTGGGACACCAACGACAGCTTTGGCCCGCGCTGGGTGGTATCTAGCCCCGCAGAGGCGGGCTTGACCAACGGCTATGACCACCCCGCGCGCTTGGGCGCTGACCGTTGGGTGGCCATGATTGGCGCGTGGCGCGGAATGCAGTCGCGCCTGGCCATGGGCGAGGCTGCCAAACCGCTGGTGGTGGTGATGGTGGGCACCGCAGTGACGGTGGAGGCCATCGACGCGCAAGGCAAGTTTCTAGGCGGCTTTATTTTGCCCGGCCACGGCATCATGCTCAAAGCGCTGGAGTCCGGCACGGCGGGCCTGCATGTGCCTACGGGCGAGGTCACCGAGTTTCCTACCAACACCAGCGACGCTCTCACCAGTGGCGGCACCTATGCCATCGCTGGTGCCGTACGCCGCATGCACCACCATTTGCACCAGCGCACTGGCGCACTGCCGCAGGTGGTGATGACGGGCGGCGCAGGCTGGAAGATGATGCCCTCCATGGGCATGGAAGTAGAACTGCTGGACAGCCTGATATTTGACGGGCTGCTGGAGATTGCGTTTACGCGAGGACTGGAGTAATAAGGCCCCCACGCTTGTCACGTGCGCGCCCTGCGCTGCCCCCCCGAGGGGGCTCTCCTTGCTTGGGGTGGCCCGGCGCTGCGTCGAATAGCCCCCACGCTTGTCACTGCGTGTACTGCGCTGCCCCCCGAGGGGGCTCTCCTTGCTTGGGGCGGCCCGGCGCTGCGTCGTTTAGCCGCTCAGGCCATCCACGGCCTGGAACATCGCTTGGCGCGCTTGGGATATGACCATACCCTTCCAGTCGTCGGCATCACAGTAAAACGCGTCCATCATTTGCTGCTTGATCTGCACGCGCTGGGCTGCGGGTGCCTCGGGGTGCAGGTGCAGCCAGTGGTCAGCGCGCAGGGCTTGCATCACCTCGGCCATGGACTGGGTGCCGTATTCCATGGCAATGGCGGTGTACTCGGCCTGTGGGCATTCTTCGTACACGCTTTGCCACATCAAGCCAGTCAGAAACGCCGATGACGACGAACCATCGTAAATACTGGTGACCGGAGTAGCGCCACTGGGGTTGCCTATATTGCCCCACCACTGCTGGGCGCGGGCAAAGGCGGCTGGGTCGTCGCGGCAGGCAAAAATACGCTCGCCCAGGCCGCGTGGGCCCAGGCCGGTGTGCAGGTCTATCCAGGCTATGTGCTCGCTGCGCGCGGCGCACTGGCGCAGCAGCTGGCGCACCGTGGTGTTGCTCCAGGTAGGCGCTACGCCGCCATAGAACAAACCATCGGCATGCGTATGCTGCCCGCGCGAGACAATGTCTTGCAGGGCTTTCATGCCTTTGGTGGCGATGAAATTGGCATGCGTGGCTACGTTGTCCGGGCTGGGCGGCCATTGGCTGGGGATTAACAGCGGGTGCAGCTCTGGGTAGCCCTCGTTGGGTGGCAGTGGTTTGCTGAAATCTTGAAAATTGCGGTTCAAATCGACATTCTCTTGCGTCACCCGGCGCTGGAATGAAAAGCCATGCGGGTTCAGCGCATGCACATACAGCACTGCCACGCCTGCGGCTTTGACTTTGGCGCGCCACTCGGCATCGTGCAGCGCAAACACCTGCACGCCGCTGCCGCAGTAGCCCTCTACGCCGTGACAGGCGCTGCTAACGATCAGCAGTTGTTTGGCATTTGCTGGGCCATCTAGCGCCACGTCCACCGCCAAGGCTTCACCATCGCGGCCAGGTAGCGGATGGTTAAAAGATTGGAGCGGCAGGCCCGCCGTAGCGGCAGCTTCGAGAAATTTTTTGCGTGCTTCTTGGTAGCTGGCAGAGAAGGCGGCGGGGATGTTGATCATGCTGTTCATTTAGCTCCGTTCGCCCTGAGCCTGTCCACCGGTTCGCGAAGGCTTCGACACGCTCAGCCCGAACGGAATGGGTTCGGGTGGAAAGTAGGGGA
>JANMTF010000333.1:0-3693 GCA_031390175.1 Polaromonas sp. | reverse complement strand
CTCGGAATAGCTTTTGCGCGTCTCATCTACCGCGCGAACGATTTCCGTGTTGTCGGCTGCAAAGCAGGCGTTGGCTACCGGCACCATCAGGGGGAAATCGCTGTCTCCCTGGAAGCGGCGAAAACCCAGACCGGGGAGGGCGGGCGCGCTGGGCAGGTGGATGCTATTTACCATGGCTCGGCTTGAGATGGTGCATCAAAAAAGTGTAGAGCAGCGCTTCGCGCTCGGCTTGTAACTGCGGTGTAGACACGCCCGAATGTCCTCCCTCTGCGGGCTCATAAAGCCATGTGGGGTAACCCATGGCCAGTTGTTTGGCCACCATCTTGCGTCCATGCCCGGGGTGCACTCGGTCGTCGTTGCGGTTGGTAATGTAGAGCGTGGGCGGCAAGCGCGCTTCTGCTTTGAGGTTTTGGTAGGGGCTGTAGCGCGCCATGACAGACCAGTCTTCGGGTTTGTCGGGGTTGCCGTATTCCTCTATCCATGAGGGGCCTGCCAACAGCTTGGTATAGCGCTGCATGTCTGTCAAGGGCACGCGGCTGACGACGGCCCCAAACAATTCAGGCCGCTGCGTGGACACGGTGCTAACCAATAGGCCACCATTGCTGGCCCCATAAATACCCAGTTGGGACGGTTGGGTGACTTTGGCATCAATCAGCGCTTGGGCTACTGCAGCAAAGTCGTCAAACCCGGTTTGCCTTTTAAGGCCTTTTGCGGCCTCGGTCCATGATGTGCCAAACTCACCCCCGCCGCGAATGTGGGCCAGCACGTAGGTGCCACCAAAATCTAACCAATTGAGCAGTGGCATGCGCTGGTACTCAGGCAGCAGAGACAGGCCAAACCCGCCATAGCCATAGAGTAACGTGGGTTGTTGCCCATCCTTTGGTGCATCTTTGCGCTGAATCATGGTGTAAGGAACCAACGTGCCATCGGTGGACCGCGCAGTGCCCCTTTCCATGCGGTAGGCACTGGCATCTGTAACGGGGCCTTGGGTGTGGATTTTCTCTAGCGCCAGGCTTGTGGTGTCAAATAAGTACAGGCTTTGTGGCTCCAGAAAGCCTTGGTGCGATAACCACAACTTATTCGTTTGAGGCGAGTGCGGCCACACCCGCACCAAGCCCCAGTCCCCTAGCGTCTGCACTTCCCGCGCAGGTGCCGAGCCGTTGATGTCATGCACCACGACTTTACTTTGCAAGTCGCGTAATTCGTTAACCACCAGGTGCTGCGCTGTGACGGAGTAGCCTTGCATTGCTTTGCGCTCTGCGGGTTCAAAAACGGTGCGAGGGGTAGCGCTACCCGCAACAAAATCGCTGTATTTTGCAATCAACAAGCTTCCTGCAGGGTAGGTCTGCCCCTTGTGCGGCCAATGGCCGCGCAGCTGAACGACCAAAGAGCCTTCATGCACGCGCACCGTGCTGTCGGCTGGCAGTTCAAGCGCTTTAAGCCCATCGCCGCTCCAGGCATAGTGTGCGTACTGAAAAAAGCTGATCCGCCGCTTGATCAGCAAATGCTTGGTGCCGTTCTGGGCAAGATCGACTGACCAGTCTAACCCTACGTCTGAAGCCTCAGCTTTGAACAATAGCGCAGCACTGGCCAATGGCGTACCACGTTTCCACAGGCGCACTTCACGGGGGTAGCCACTGGTGGTGAGGCTGCCTTCACCAAAGTTCGTGGCAATCAGCAGCTCATCTGCTGACCACCACTGGGCATAACCTTTTGCTTCGGGCACTTCAAATCCGCCCGCGCTGGATGGCACAAAGCTACGGGAGCTCAGGTCAAACTCCCTGATGACTGCCGCATCGCTCCCGCCTCGGCTCAAGCGCACCATGGCGCGCACATTTTTTTGATCAGCGTTCTGTAAACTCACAGGCTGTACTTCTGCGCCTGCCCACACCCAGTTCACTGGTTCATTCTTGTTGTAGGCATCGATGTTGAGAAGGGTTTGCCAGTCTGGCCTGGGTTTGCGGTATTCGTCCAACACCGCGCGCCGCCACACGCCGGAGGGTTGGTTCGCCGTTCGGAAATGGTTGTAGACGAAGCTACCCACCGTGGTGGGAAACTGGATGTTGAATTCACGTTGCGTGAGGATGCGCAGATTGGCTTTGTAGCGCTCGTCAAATCCTGGCATTTTCCGAATGGCATTCAAAGACTTCTGGCTTTGTTCGTCAACCCATTGCGTGGCTGCGGGGTTCTTCAAATCCTCCAGCCAAAGGTGAGGATCGGACGCACTTTGTGCGGACAGCAAGGTGCAGAAGATTGTGAGCGCCAGGGCCCCCACTGATTTGCCGATGTGGGTTCGTATGTTTTGCATGCTTTTTTGCGCCCAATGAAAAAATTCTGAGTTGATGGATCCTGGTGTGATTGTGCGTGCAGCAAGCTTAAGCCCAGCTAAAGATTCGCATGATTTTTAGCCGGTTGCCTTTAGCCAAGCTTAAGCTTTGCGCAGGCACAATCACGCCATGCATATTTTGTTGATTGAAGACGATCTTGACCTAGGCCGTGCCTTGCAGGCTGCGCTGAAGGTGGAGGGGCTGACCAGTGAGTGGCTGCGCCGCGCAGCAGATGCGCCTCGCCTGGTAGATGCCAAAGTGGTGGATTGCGTGCTGCTGGACCTGACCTTGCCTGATGGCCACGGCTTTGACTTGCTCACCCGCTGGCGGCGCGCTGGTGTCGTGGTGCCCATGATTGTGATCACGGCGCGCAGTGCGGTAGAAGACCGTTTGACGGGGCTGGACGGCGGTGCAGACGATTTTGTGGTCAAGCCCTTTGCTACCGCAGAGTTGATCTCGCGCATCCGCGCCGTATTGCGCCGCGTGGCGCGCCAGGCCAGTGAGGTGTGGACGCTGGGGGATTTAGTGATCGAGCCGCGCAGGCACACGGCCCAATTAGGTGGCGTGGTGCTAGACCTGTCGCCGCGTGAATTTCAGCTACTGCTGGAACTGGCGCGTGAACCGGGTGCGGTGGTGGTCAAAAGCGTCTTGGCGCAAAAGCTTGATCCGCTGGGTGATCCGGTGGATTTTGGCGCTATCGAAGTGCATGTCTCTAACCTGCGCCGCAAGATTGGCGCAGAGCGTATTCGCACGGTGCGGGGCGTGGGGTATATGGTGGTGACATGACGGGTTGGACCAGACGTGCACTGTCATTTTTGAGCCAACCCAGTATGGTGCGGCGCGGCGTGGGGTCTGTTTTGCTGGCATTTGTGGCGGTATGGGCTGTGCTGCTGGGGTACCAGTACTTCCAAATCAAACAAACGATCGCCAATGACTCGGGGTTTCAAAAATTCGGCAATGCACTGACGCTGACTTTGGCGCAAGTGGTTGCACGCGACGAAGCCAGCACACTGATCGCTGGCACCGCGCAATGGGTGAATATCCGGCGCACCGAGATAGGCGTGTTGCCGGGCGTGATGCAGTTTGAACTGCTCAGCCGTGATAGCCAGAGAATTTATGCAAGCGCGCAGCTTGGCAGCCAGCCACTGGTGGGTGCAAGCGGGCAGCTTGTGGAGCAGGAGGTGCTAGGGCAAACCCACCGCATCTACCAGGGCGACACGCCCCAGTGGCGACTGAACATTGCAGAGCCCAAGCGCAGCGACGCCGCTATTTTGACCTACAACGGGCGCGTTTTACTGCCCTACCTGCTATTGGCTTTGCCCATCGTGCTACTCGCGGTATGGCTGTCTGTGCGGCATGGTTTGCG
>JANMTF010000325.1:0-6330 GCA_031390175.1 Polaromonas sp. | reverse complement strand
TGCAAACCCCTCCTTGCTGGCTCTGGCGCGAGTGGCGGGGTCTGTGCTTGGAACTCCTCGCTCGCTGAGGGGAAGGGGAAGACCTCACGCGCCGGAAGCTACGCAAAGGGGGTCAGAGCAAAATTTCGTTATGGCGTTGCGCGCTCCGGGCAGGGGGTCTTCCTGAATTTTGATCTGACCCCATTTGCTTCACTCGACCTCATTTGCTTCACTCGCCCCATTTGCTTACACCCCGGATCCGCCCACTACAAACCACATAGGCCCATAAATCAGGCCTTTTCAGCCAGTAACTTGCCAATCAACTGCCCCATCGCGGCGAAATCCGGCGTGCCCACATAGCGCTTCACAATATCGCCGCGTTTGTTGACGAGGTAGGTGGTCGGGGTCAGCTTCACATCTCCCCAGGCCTTGGCCACCGCGCCAGTGTTGTCGATGGCCACCTTGAAGGGTAGCTTGCGGGTTTGCGCGAAATTCACCACGTAGCTGGGTGGGTCATAGCTCATGGCCACGGCCACGGCATCGAAGCCTTCGGCTTTGAATTGGTTGTAAGTGGCAATCATTTGCGGCATTTCGGCTACGCAAGTGGTGCAGCTAGTCGCCCAAAAGTTCACCAAAGTGACCTTGCCCTTCATGGCACTGGTACTGTGTTTAGTGCCATCGAGCAACACCATGGTCGACTCTGGGGCGGGCCCCGTGAACTCCGACACATTGCTGCAGGATGACATCGTCAACCCGATTGCCAAGCAAGCAGAAACTAGGGCAAGATAGCGACTCTTATTTTTCATAGTGAGGTTCATCATGGATCGTAGACAGTTTAACCATATCGGCACATCCTCAGTGGCATTGTTGATTACCGCCACCTACGAGCACGCCTACGCGCTCTCCTTGGGTGACCTGACCAACGCCGACGCCACCTCGGGCGTGAAAGCGGCCTTGGAAAAAGGTGCTTTGGCGGCCATTGGCATCTTGGGCAAACAAGATGGATTCCTGGGCAACGAGAAAGTTCGCATTCCATTGCCCGGCTATCTGGAAGATGCTGGCAAGTTCATGAAAAAGCTCGGCCAAGGCAAGCGCGTGGACGAGCTGGTCACCTCCATGAACCGGGGCGCAGAGCAAGCCATGCCCATGGCGAAAAACTTGCTGGTCTCTACCGTCAAGGCTATGAGCGTGGGCGATGCTAAAAACATCCTCACCGGCGGCGACACCTCAGTCACCACCTTCTTTGCCGAAAAAACCCGCGCACCGTTGGACACCGAGTTTTTGCCCATTGTCACCAAAGCCACCGAAAAAGTCGGCCTGGCCGAGAAGTACAACAGCTTTGGCGGCAAGGCGGCCAGCCTGGGCCTAGTGAAAAAAGAAGATGCCAACATCCAGCAGTACGTCACCGGCAAAGCCCTGGATGGCCTGTACTTGGTGATTGGCGAAGAAGAAAAGAAAATTCGCCAAGACCCGGTGGGCACGGGTAGCGCGATTTTGAAGAAGGTGTTTGGGGTTTTGAAGTAATTGCGGTGGCGGTGTTGATTGGCTAGCTTGGTCAATTTGCACTGCGCTGTTTTGGGATTACGCATCTGCCTTGGTCACATTGCGGCGATTGAGGAAGTTGCTTTTGTGCAAAAAACTACGAAAACACGCGCGAACTTCGGTAGTAGTTCAACTAACTTTTGCACCGCGCGCCTTTCTCCATTTTTTGCATCACAACCACACTCAATCACCGCTTGCTGGGTTTTTAGTGCACCATTTCGCGCCATGGTTTCGCAGAATTTTTATACTTACGCGAGCAACCAGTTCGCTTGCTTGAAACCCCTACTGCAAGCCATATTCAGGAGTATTTGATGCTCGGATTCATTTGCAAGCCAATTTGCAGACTGCTGGCTATGCGGTCTGCATTACGCTGACATTAGAGTCGGTCTTCAATGCACGCTCACCTAAGGTCTTTTCTGCGTACTGCAAAGCGCGCGACGTACGCAGCGCCGGGAGACGAGGCAACAGTGGTCGCGTTGCTCGACGATTCAAAGCAACTAGAGTTTCTGGACGGTGTGTTCCTTTACCGCGATATCTACGTTGGATCGTTTCGATTTGTGGGTCAAGAGATCGTATACGAATCGAGCAAAGCTGTTTGGTCAATGAGCTACTCGGGCGGGTTGCTCGATGGTGTGAAGGCGGGCGCTGCGAAAACCGTGTATGCGTTCCTGCGAGAAGCGCTGCGGAACGTTCCCGACGACCTACCAATCAGGGGGCCAAAGATGCTGGACCAGACTGGATTTTCGTACCAGTGCGAAGTTGTCGGTGATCTCAGTCGGTTCCACGGAGTTGAGATAATCAAGCAGAGTAACGAAGCATGGTACGAACTACGATTTTCAGGAGGTGCCGTATGTTGATGTCGAAATCTAACGATTTTGGTTGCATGGTGCAACCCCTTATTCAAGCGTAGCACCGAGGGTATTCCTTATGGAAGTAACGATCTATCCTGCCACTGAAGATGAAGTTCGCAGCGGCTATGTGGGCCGACAGCTGCGCGCATTCAACTACGGTTATGTGGGCGAGTATCCTGAGGTGCAATACATCCGGCTGAATGCTCGGGATGTAGATGACCAAGTAGTCGGGGGGCTTCGGGCAGTCGTGGCTATGTATTGGCTACGCGTCGAGGTACTCTGGGTCAGTGAAATTGTCCGAGGCAACGGCATCGGCGCTCGTCTTCTTGCTGAAGGGGAGCGCATGGCAAAGGGCATGGGAGCTAAGAACGCTGCACTCGAAACGTTTGAGTGGCAAGCACCACGCTTTTATGTGAAGCAGGGTTACCAGGAAGCCTCTCGGCTAGACAACTACATCGACGGCTTCTATCTCGCCATCATGCGAAAGACGCTCTCCGGTGTGAACAAATGACTTGCATGACAAATAGCGTTGCCGGTCAATGAACAAATGCGAGGGCAGCTAAATTCTCTGTAGTGAAAATCTGTCAAAGCCTCGAAGCCGTAGCGAGAAATGGTGCGCTACAAAACCCAGCAAGCGGTGATTGAGTGTGGTTGTGATGCAAAAATTGGAGAAAGGCGCGCGGTACAAAAGTCAAGCTATCTGCTACCGAAATTCGCGCGTGTTTTCGTAGATTTTTGACAGCGCAACTTCCTCAATCGCCGCAACGCTACACCAACTAGCGCGTCATCTTCTCGTCCACTTCACGTCGTCATCAAGGTAGCAGAAAGTGCGAGACGACCGAGCAAACCTAAGCAACCGTTGACGAAGTCGTACCCAACCCGCGCACCAACCAATCTCGCGTCAGCGCCGGGTCTATCACCGCGTCAATCTCCAGCGTAGCCGCCATGTTGAGCGCGTGGCCTGCGGTGTATTGATCGGTCACCAGCTTTTGGTACAGCGCATCGCGCGCCGCGTCGCTGGGCTGCGCGCCCAGTTCTTTGGCGTAGCCTAGCTTCACCGCGCCTTCCAAACCCATGGCACCGAACTCGCCGCTGGGCCAAGCTACCGTGAACACCGGCGCATGGAAGCCGCCCGCTGTCATGGCCATGGCACCCAGGCCGTAGCCTTTGCGCAGCACGATGGCGAAGCAGGGTACTTTGAGCTTCGCAGCGGCCAAGAAGAGTGCGCTGGCGCGGCGCACTTGGGCGGTTTGCTCGGTATCGGGGCCGACCATGAAGCCGGGGGTGTCTACCAGCGAAACCAAGGGCCAGCCCTGCACGTTGCACAGGCACATGAAGTGCACGGCTTTGTCTGCGGCCTCGGCGTCTATTGCGCCGCCTAAATGCCGGTTGTTGTTAGCCAGGATGCCGACGGTGCGGCCCGCCACGCGCGCCAACGCGGTGACGATGCCTTTACCAAAGCCTGCACGCAGCTCCAGCACGCTGGCTTCGTCTGCCAGCGTGTGCATGACCGCGCGCACGTCGTAGGTGCGCAGGCGGTTTTCGGGCACTGCATTGCGCAGCAGGGTTTGGTCCGCGCAGCGCCAAATGGGGTTCGGGGAACTAGGAGGAGCGGTTACAAGGACTGAGGAGTCAAGAACTTTGGAGCTTGCCGATGGGAAAAAGCCCAAGTAGTGCTTGGCCGCACGCACCGCTGCGGCTTCGTCGGCCACCAACACATCGATCACACCATTGGCGCTTTGCACGCTGCTGGGGCCAATGGCTTCGGGTGCGAACTTGCCCAGGCCACCGCCCTCCACCATGGCCGGGCCACCCATGCCGATGTTGCTGTCTTGCGTGGCAATGATCACATCGCAGCAGCCCAGCAGCGCGGCGTTGCCTGCAAAGCAGCGCCGCGCCGCGATGCCCACCACGGGCACCTGGCCGTGCAGGCGTGCGAAGCGGGCGAAGGTGCGCACATGCAGGCCCGCCACGATGGGCATGTCGGTGTCGCCAGGCCTGCCACCACCGCCTTCGGCAAACAGCACCACCGGCAGCTTTTGCGCCAAGGCGATGTCGATCATGCGGTCGGTCTTTTGGTGGCTGCGCATGCCCTGCGTGCCTGCCAGCACGGTGGCGTCGTAGGCCAGTACCGCGCAGGCCCGGCCTGCTACGGTGCCTATGCCGGTGATGATGCCGTCGGCCGGGGTGTTGGCCTGCAGGTCGTCTGCGCTGCGGCGCTGGGTTTGCGCGGCTACCGCCAGCGCGCCGTATTCGATAAAGCTGCCTGCGTCCACCAGGTCGGCCACATTCTCGCGCGCAGTGCGCAGGCCCAGAGTGTGGCGTTTGGCCACTGCTTCGGGGCGCTGGCTGTCGAAGGTGAAGGCATGCCGCGCCACAACCTTCTGCAAATCACTGCGCAAGTCGTTTTGTTGGTTTAACGTCGATGTTGACCCGTTTTTCATAGCTATTTCGGCTTCTAGCCCTTTGGAATATTGCGGGAGCAGCTCCGACATTAATAGCGCTTGGTTTTCCGCTACCGCCTCGCCCACCTTGACAAAAAGCTCGCGCACCACGCAGTCTTGTGGGGCTAGCACCTCGTGCTCCATCTTCATAGACTCTAAAACCAGGAGCACCTGGCCGCGCAGCACCTGCGTACCCACAGCGGGGAGTTGCACAACGATGGCGGCGAGGGGGCTTAAGGTTTGCATGCCTACAATGTAACCAATCCCGCCTCATTTCTCCTGAATTACTTCGTGGAGCCCGTGCCATGCCAAGAACGCCTCACCACTTATTACCTACCGCGCTGGTCGCGCTATGGCTGGCTGGCTGCGCCACGCAGGGCAGCTACGCACCCTTGCAGAGCCCACCGACAGCAACCGTCAAGCTCACCGTGCTGCACACCAACGACCACCACGGCCGTTTCTGGAAAAACAACGACGGTGAATACGGCATGGCCGCTCGCAAGACCCTGCTAGACAGCGTGCGCGCCGCGGTCAAAGCCGCAGGCGGCCACACCCTGCTGCTGGACGGCGGCGACGTGAACACCGGCGTGCCAGAGAGCGACACGCAAGATGCCGAGCCCGACTTTAAAGGCATGAAGCTCTTGGGCTACGACGCGATGACCTTTGGCAACCACGAGTTTGACAAGCCGCTCAACGTACTGTCCAAGCAAATTGCCTGGGCGGGCTTTCCCATGCTGTCGGCCAACATTTACAAAGACGGAAAGCGCTTTGCCAAGCCCTATGAAGTGTTTGACCGAGGCGGTTTGAAAATCGCCGTGGTCGGCCTGACCACTGATGACACCAACAAAATGGTAGACCCCGCCAACATCGCAGGCGTGGAGTTTCGCAAGCCCGCGCGCGAGGCCGCTGCCCTCATGCCTGAGCTGAAAAGCCAAGCCCACGTAGTGATAGCCGCCACCCACATGGGCCACTACACGGGCGGCGCGCGCGGTGTGAATGCTGAGGGTGATGTGGAGATGGCGCGCGAGGTGAAAGGCTTTGACTTGATCGTTGGTGGCCACAGCCAAAACCCGGTGTGCATGACAGCAGAGAACGTGCGCAGCGATGCCTACCAACCGGGCGGCGCGTGCAAGCCCGACCAGCAGAACGGCGCGTGGATCGTGCAAGCCCACGAGTGGGGCAAGTATGTGGGCCGGGCTGATTTTGAGTACGCCGGAGGGCAGCTCAAAATGATCAACTACACCTTGATTCCCATCAACCTGAAAAAGACGGTCAAAGCCGCAGACGGCAAAGATCAAAAAGTATTCGCCACACAAGAGATCAAAGAAGACCCGGTGACTTTAGAGTTTCTCAAGCCCTACCAAGACAAAGGCCGCGCCGCGCTGGACGTGGTGGTGGGCCAGTCAGACGGCAAGCTGGAAGGCGAGCGCACCATAGTGCGCGCCCAGCCCACCAACCTGGGCGTGTTCATCGCCAGCGTGATGCAGCAGCGCGCCAAAGCGGATCTTGCCATC
>JANMTF010000308.1:0-14100 GCA_031390175.1 Polaromonas sp. | reverse complement strand
AAAACCGTGTTTGACCAAGCCTTGGGCCAGCGCGACCCCAGCGCAACAGATGCCATGCGCAGCGACAGCATTTTTCGCATCTACTCCATGACCAAGCCTATCGCCTCGGTGGGGCTGATGATGCTGGTGGAAGATGGCTTGGTGCAGATTGCCGACCCGGTGGCGAAATACCTGCCAGAGTTTGAACGCCTCACGCTGGGCGTGCCGGGCCGGGACGATGTGGGTCAGCCGCTGCTGGAGCGCATCCCGCTGACGGAGCTGCCTGGCGCGCGCGCGCCCACAGTGCAAGACCTGCTGCGCCATACCAGTGGCTTGACGTATGGCATCTTTGGCGACTCGATGGTGAAAGCCGAATACCGCAAAGCTGGGGTAGAGCAGGGCAAGCTGACCAACACCGAGTTTTCACACCGCCTGGCCACGCTGCCGCTGGCCTACGCGCCCGGTACGGTGTGGGAATATGGAAGGTCTACCGACGTGGTGGGCGCGCTGATAGAGCGCGTGAGCGGCCAAACGCTGGGTGCCTATTTGCAGGCCCGCATCTTTGGGCCTCTGGGTATGGTGGACACGGGTTTTGCCGTGCCCGCAGCTAGCCAAGCACGCATAGCGCAGCCGTTTGCCATCGACCCTGATAGCAGCACCCTGGCCGTGCGCCTGCTCGACACCAGCAAAGTGCCCGTCTACGAGTCCGCAGGCGGCGGCCTGCTGTCCACCGCGCCCGACTACCTGCGCTTTGCCCGTATGCTGCTGTCTGGCGGCACGCTGGACGGTGTACGCATCTTGTCGGCCAAAACCATCGCGCTGATGACGAGTGACCATCTGGGCGCAGACATCATCCGTGCCAGCCGTGTCCCGGGTGCCAACACCGACTACATCCCCGGCCCAGGCTACGGCTTTGGCTTGGGCTTTGCAGTGCGTTTGGCCGATGGTGAAGCAAGTAACGCAGGCAGCGCGGGGGACTACGCTTGGGGCGGTCTGGCGGGCACGTATTTCTGGAACGACCCGAAAGAAAACATGACCGCCATCTGGATGATGCAGGCGCCTTACCAGCGCGAGTATTACCGCAACTTGTTGAAAAACCTGGTGTACGGGGCGTTTTGAAGTGCTATATATTGAATAGCTGCTTACGCGATATTTTATTAGGCTAGAGCGCTAAACGGCTTAAAAATAAACAGCTCTGCATGCCATGCAGCGACACAACGCAAGCTCAGCGGTAATGCCCATGCCGCTCCAAAATCTCGATCTTGTAGCCGTCGGGGTCTTGGATGAAGAAGAAGCGGGCGAGCAACTCTTCGCCGCGTTTGAATTCTTTGATGGCCAGCGGCGCATAACCCGCGCCAGTGATGGCAGCGTGTTTGCTGGCCACATCAGCTACCACCACCGCCACATGCCCATAGCCGTCGCCATGGGTATAGGGCGTTGTACGGTCTTTGTTGTAGGTCAGCTCTATCTCCGAGTCGTTTTGCGCATTGCGCAAATACACCAAGGTGAAGTCGGGAAAATCAAGGGTGTGGCTGGGGTGCAGATCGAGCACCTTGCTATAAAAGGCGAGAGATGCGTCCAGGTCGCGCACGCGGATCATGGTGTGGATAAGTTTGGTCATTTTGGTGGGGTATAAAAATGCGACCCTGCCCGAACCAGTTTAGGACTGGGCTGAGTAGAGTCGCCAAAAGCGTAAATGGGCAGATAAAAATGGGACTCTCAATGCGTCATAAATCCGGGTTGCCCTGAGGGTAAATTAACTAAGACAGGCGGGCTTGAATCAGCCTGCTCAAGCGCATCGCATTTGCGCCGGAGGTAGCGCATGCAGGTCACGCGCAGGAAAGACGAAAAATTCGGCACATCGCCCCGGTAGCGCAAAATTTCGTCGTGAAACTTGGCTATCAGCGCGTTGGTGGTGATGTTTTCGTCTGCGGCCAAGCTAGCCAGGGTGTCCCATACAAAATTCTCTACCCGAATGCTGGTAAGCACACCGTGGATGCGCACGGTGCGCGAACGCGACTCGTACAGAATCGGGTCGGCTTTCACAAAAAATTCACACATACGCATGTCTCCTGTGGGGCTCACTAACGGCCTGAAAAATATCATGCCTTAAAGCGCCTTCTGTGTCATCTGTCCGGCAATATAGTCGGCTTGGCGAATCGCCAAGGTGACAATGGTGAGCGTGGGGTTCTCGGCCCCGCCGGTGGTGAACTGGCTGCCATCGCTGATAAACAGGTTGTTGATGTCATGCGTTTGCCCCCACTTGTTGACTACGCCGTCACTGGCCTTGGCGCTCATGCGGTTGGTGCCCAGATTATGGGTTGACGGGTAGGGCGGCGTGCGGAAGGTGCGGGTAGCACCCGCGGCCTTGTAGATATTCTCGCCTTGCGTGAAGGCGTGGTTGCGCATGGCGATGTCGTTGGGGTGGTCGTCAAAATGCACATTGGGTACGGGGTTGCCCCATTTGTCTTTGACGGATGCGTTGAGCGTCACGCGGTTGTTGGCACGCGGCATGTCTTCGCCCACCAGCCACATGCCAGCCAGGTTGGTGTAGTTGTCCATCCACCAGGCAAAATCTTCGCCCCAGCTGCCGGGGTCTAAAAACGCGGCCATAAAGGGCACGCCCAGCGCCAGGGTTTCCATCTCGTAGCCGCCTGCAAAACCGCGCTTGGTGTTGTGGCCCGATTCGTCGCTCACGATACCTGCCATGGTGGTGCCACGGTACATGTTGACGGGATCTTTAAACGCCGCATAGACCGAACCTGTCATGTGGCGCATGTAATTGCGCCCCACTTGGCCGGAGGAGTTGGCCAGCCCGTCCTTGTACTTGCTGGAGGCCGACATCAGCAGCAGACGCGGGGTTTCAATCGAGTTGCCCGCCACGCAGACGATGCGCGCTTTTTGGCGCTGCTCTTTGCCGTCTTTGTCAAAGTACACCACGCCGGTCACCTTGCCTGCGTCGTTGTGCTCAATGCGGGTGACGTGTGAGTCAGGCCGCAAGTCCATATTGCCCGTGGCCTCGGCTTTGGGTAGCTCGGTGTACAGCGTAGACCATTTGGCCCCGCTTTTGCAGCCCTGAAAGCAAAAGCCCAGTTGCATGCAGCGCCCCCGGTCATGACGCGGCTGGCTGTTAATCGCCATGTTGCCGGTGTGTACGTTTTTGTAGCCCAGCTTGGTGGCGCCGGCGTGCATCACTTTGAAGTTGTTATTACCCGGCAGGCCGGGGATGCCATTGGTGCGGGTCACGCCCATTTTGTCTTCGGCTTTGGCGTACCAGGGCTCCAGCTCTTTGAGGGTGATGGGCCAGTCCAGCAGGTTGGCACCGGCAATGCTGCCGTAATGCGTCTTGGCGCGAAACTCATGGTCTTGCAGGCGCAATGAGGCACCCGCCCAGTGTGTGGTGGTGCCGCCCACGGTTTTGCAGATCCACGCAGGCAGGCCTGCAAAGTCTTTGGCCACGCGCCAGTTACCCGAAGTGGTGCGCGGGTCTAGCCAGGCCAGCTGCATAAACGACTTCCACTCGTCGTTGATAAAGCTGGCCTGGGACTGCATGGCCCCGGCCTCCAGCACCACCACCTTCACGCCCTTTTGGCATAGCTCGTTGGCCAGCGTACCGCCGCCTGCGCCCGAGCCGATGATGACGACTACGGTGTCGTCGGTGTTTTGAAATTTGGCCATGTCTGTCTCCTGTATTGCGGCAGCGTGCTATGCAGCGCCGCGTGAATGGGGGGAAGCAAGAAAAAAACGGGGGTGGGGCGTTAGCCCATGGACACCTTGGGGCTGGCAGCCTCACTAGGCTCGGGCAACCATTTCAGGTCTTGAAAGCCGCGCGAGATGTAGCCGCCTTTTTCCCAAGCCGAGCCGGGGTAGCCAAAGGTGGCGTAGGCCATGTCGTTGTCGTACAGCGAGGTAATGCATTTGCCGCGCACGGTGTTAAAAAATGGCTTGCCCTCTATGGCTTTGACGGCTTTGAGCTGGGCGGCTGCGTTGGCCTTGCCAAAGTCGCCGCCCGTGGCTTTGTTCAGCGCCGCAATACCGTCTTTGAGTTCTTTGGCTGCCTTGGCATCGCCACTAGCGGCACCGTCCAGGTCTTTGGCCAGCAGGGCGTACACCGCGTCGGGCAGCTTGGCGTGCGGGTAGAGCACACGGCCCATTTTCATCAGGGTTTCGCCCTCAGGTTTGCTGAGGGTTTTTAGCTCTACCGCCCAGACTGTGGACGGTGCCAGCAGCGCCAGTGTGCTGCCCGCCGCCAGCGAACCCATCAACACACCCGAGCCCTTGAGCAAGTGGCGGCGCGTCAGCGCCAGGTTTTGCTTGGGCACTTGGCCATCGCGTTCGTGGCAACTGCTGTCGGTGGCAACAGCGATGGGAATGGTTTTCATGTCTGTGTCTCCTTTGGTGTAAACCTTGCCTGGCGCTGCATGCAGCCCAAGCCCGTTCGCAAATTCTAGGAGTTACAAGTCATGCTTAGGTGATACCCCGATAGCTACAGGGAAAGTACTAGGTTTTACAATTTTTAAGAGCGCAAACGGTCACCCAGAGCTGGTAAAACCAAACAGTGCAACCATTTTTGGAAACGAAATACCGCTGTAGGTCAATAAAAAATAGCACAGACAGCTATTAAATTTATAGCCTTTGAAACCTGATTCGCAGGCGATGGCTGCGCATAATCTCTGCGAGTCAGAGAACAAAAGGTGCGGCGAAAGCTGATTCGCCGCCCTCTCAGTGCCAATAATGGATTACGCGGTTTGCAGATAGACCATCTGCGTCTCCATGTACTCGTACAAGCCATGTTTGCCGTCAGCGCCACCTATGCCGCTCTTGCGCCGACCTGCGTGAAAGCCTTGCATGGCCTCGAAGTGCTCACGGTTGATGTAGGTTTCGCCAAAGCGCAGCTCGCGTGCGGCCTTCGTCGCGGCGTTGAGGTTTTGGGTGAAGACGGAGGATGTGAGGCCGTAGTCGCTGTTGTTGGCCAGGGCCAGGGCTTCGTCCAGGTCATCGACCACGCGCAGCGGCAACACGGGGCCGAAGATCTCTGTGGTCATCACCTCCATGTCGTCTTTGCAGTCGGCCAATACGGTGGGCTCGTAGTGCAGGCCGGGTCGGTCAGCCACGCGGCCGCCGGTGAGCACTTGCGTGCCTTGTTTTTTGGCAGCATCGACCATGGCGCCAATTTTGTCCAGACCGGTCTGGTTGATGATGGGGCCCATGGTGAGGTCAGCGTCAGCCAGTGGATTGCCGTAGCGCGCGTTGGCCATGAGTTGCGTGACGCGGTGGGCCAGTGGATCGGCGATACCGCGCTGCACGTACACGCGCTCGGCAGCGTTGCACACCTGGCCGGTGTTGAGCACACGGCTGTTGAACAAGGCGTTGGCAGTGAGCTCCAGGTCAGCGTCATTAAGCACGATGCAAGGCGCTTTGCCCCCCAGTTCCAGGTTGACGCGCGTGAGGTTGCGCGCTGCGGTTTCCATGATTTTGATGCCAGTACCTACGCTGCCGGTAAAGGAGATGAGGCCCACGTCCTTGTGCGCGGCCAGGCAGGCTCCTGTGTCGCGCCCGCCGGTTACCAGGTTGAACACGCCTTTGGGCAGCCCGGCTTCGGCCAATAGTTCGGTGAAGTCGTAGGCGTTGAGCGGTGTCTCCTCGCTCGATTTGATCACGATGGTGTTACCTGTGACCAAAGCCGGTGCCATCTTGCGGGCAATCAGAAAGAATGGGAAGTTCCAGGGCAAGATGCCGGCCACCACGCCGATGGGGCGGCGGTGCAGGTAGATGGTTTCGTTTGGGCGGTCACTGTTCAGGATCTCGCCCTCGATGCGGCGTGCCCACTCGGACATGTAATCCATGTAGTTGGCGGTGAAGTCAATCTCCACCTCGGCCAGGGGCAGAATTTTGCCCTGCTCGATCGAGATGCGGCGCGCCAGACGGGTTTTGTGCTCGCGCAGTTTGGCTGCCACGGCGCGGATATAGCCTGCCCGCTGGATAGCGGGTAGGCGCTCCCAGGCGGGCTGCGCTGCGCGGGCAGCGGCCACGGCACGGTCCACGTCATTGCTGTCGGAATCGGGCACGGTGGCAATGGTTTGCAGCGTGGACGGGTTTTTTACCTCGATGCTTTTGCCCGATGAGGGCTTGGTCCATTCGTTGTTAATGAAGTTACGGGCGAAGTTCTCGTTGGATACTTCTTGGGCTCGAATTGGTGCGCTCATCAAATTCTCCTGTTAAGGGTTGCTTGCTGGTTTGCCAAAGGGGCCAGGGCTTAGGGGTCGCCCTAGCGTGTACTCATTTACTTCTCGAGTTTGAACACCATCACCGAGCCGCCTTGGGGCACGGGTTTGGCCTTGCCGGTGAGGGTGTCGATGCCGTTTTGCATGCGCTGGGCGTCTACCCCCCAGCCAGCTTGCACGGCAATGTATTGCTCGCCGCCAACTTCAAATGAGGTGGGCACGCCGGTGACGCCAGAGGGCATGGCGGTTTCCCACAGCACTTTGCCGTTGCTGGCGTTGAAGGCGCGGAACATGCGGTCATTGGTGCCACCAGCAAACAGCAGGTTGCCGCCGGTGGTGAGCAGGGGTGCCCATAGGTGGGTGTCGAACTTGTGCACCCAAGCCATCTTGCCGGTTTTCAGGTCCCAGGCTTGCAACTCGCCAATGGTGGCGGGGGGCTTGTCGTCTTTGTAACGCAGGCTGCCCAGCACGCCCTCGATGGGGTAGCCAATGTAGAGGTCGCCTTTTTTGTATTTGACGGGCTCCGCAGCGGGCAGCTCGGCGCACAGGTTGTTGTTGGCCGGGATGTAGAACAGACCCGTCTTGGGGTTCCAGGCCTCGGGTGGCCAGTCTTTACCGCCCCACAGCGAGGGGCAGAACTTGGTGGCCTTGCCCATGCCAGGTGTGCGTGCTGCATCGTAGCTGGGGCGCCCGGTCTTCGCGTCGATGGCGGTGAACACGTCGTTGTGCACATAGGGCTTGGCATCGATAAAGTTGATCTTGCCCTCCGTGCGCTCGAGCATCCACAAATAGCCGTTACGCCCAGCGTGCACGGCCGCCTTGACCTTGCGGCCTTTGATCTCGGTGTCGATCAGCAAGGGGGCAGAGACTTCGTCCCAGTCCCAGGCGTCGTTGTGGTGGTATTGGTGGTGGCCTTTGATGGCACCGGTGTCCACGTCTAGCGCAATGGCCGAGGTGGTGTACAGGTTGTCGCCTTTGCGGCCTTCGGTGGGCCAGGGGGCGGGGTTGCCGGTGCCCCAAAAGGCCAGATTGGTCGCGGGGTCATAGGTGCCGGTGATCCAGATGCTGCCGCCGCCTTGCTTGTGGCTGTCGCCCGGCCAGGTGTCACCGCCGGGCTCGCCCGGAGCGGCTGTGGTGTAGGTACGCCAGGCTTCGGTGCCGGTTTGCGCGTCCAGCGCCACCACAAAGCCGCGTACACCTGTTTCACCACCCGACGAGCCCACCATAATCTTGCCTCTTGCAGCCAGTGGTGCCAGGGTGATGTATTGCAGCGCTTTGGAGTCGCCCACGGCTTTGCTCCAGACTTCTTTGCCGGTTTTGGCATCCAGCGCCACCACGTGCGCGTCTACAGTGGCGACATAGACCTTGTCACCATACAGGGCTACGCCACGGTTGGTGGGGTGCAGCTGCAGTAGGTCTGCTGCTATCTCTTTCTTGTAGCGCCACAGCTCGGCACCGGTTTGGGCGTCCATAGCAATCACTTGCGCGCCCGGCGTGGTGACGTACATGTAGCCGTTGTTAACGATGGGGGGCGACTGGTGGCCTTCGATCTGGCCAGTGGAGAAGCTCCAGGCCAGCTTGAGTTTGCCTACGTTTCTGTCATTGATCTTGTCCAGCGGGCTGTAGCCCCAGCCGCCGTAGTTGGCGCGGTACTGCAGCCAGTTGCTGGGCTCGGGGTTGCGCAGGCGTTCGTCGGTGACCGGCGTGTAGGTGGGGGGGAGCGCCTGAGCGGCCAGCCAGGGTAGCGCGGCTGCAATGGCGACAAATAAGTGTTTGTGTTTGCGTTTCATACAGAGTCTCCTCAAGGTTAATGACAGGGTTGGCAACGGGGAACTTCAAGAATCAAGGGTAATGATTCAATGCTTAAGAGGCTGCGCCAGGGGCAGCGCTGAATTCACCGGCGACGACCAGTCGGTCGCCGTCCTGAGTAAGGGGGATAAAGGGCAGGGCGCGTGTGGCCGGGCCGTTCATGACCTTGCCGCCGTCCAGCAAGGAAAACTTGGACGCGTGGCAAAAGCACACCAGCACCTGCTCTTTGGAGAGCCAGGTTTTCACGTCGCAGGCTTGGTGTGTGCACAGGGCGGAGTAGGCCAACACGCCGCCGGCCGAGCGCGCTTGTGCCTCGGCGCTCAGATCTGCTGGTGCAAAGCGCATGAGCACCAGTTTGTTGGAGCGCGCGCCGTCGCGCGCCGCGCCTCTGCTCTTGTCGAAAGGGAAGGCCAGCAGCGGCTTACCGGGCTTGAGGTCGGCTACCCGCAAGGGCTCTGGCTTGGCTTCGGCGTCATCCTCCACCAGGTAGTCGCCCTTTTTAGGGCCGTTGGTGGATGCCAGGGCGGCCGACCACGGGGCGGCCAGGCCAGCGCCGGCCATCATGATGACCTTGCGCCGCGTCTCGTTGGGGGGCGCGCCGTGTGGGGGCGTCTCGTTCGACCTGGTAGTGGCGCAGCAGTGGCAGGGGGTATGGGGTGTCATGGGCTGTCCTTTAGGGATGTGATTTAGGCACCTAGGCGCCAAGCGTGTTCGGCTTGGTCCCAGGCACCAAGGGCTTGTAAATCTGGCACCCAGGCCAGTCCGGACTTGGCATCGGACGAGGCCGCTTGCGGGGTGACCAGTACGTCCAGCAGGGCAGGGCGGCCGCTCTGTAGGGCTTCTAGCCCACGGGCAATGGCGGCGTCCAGGTCTTCGGCGCGTTCGACCCGTTCGCCGTGTGCACCCAAGGCGCGGGCCATGGCGGCGTGGTCGGCAAACTGCAGGCGCGTGCCTACCACCTTGCCGTGGGTTTCCTGTTGGTCGCGCACTTCGATGGCCCACGAGCCGTTGTTGGCCACCACGATAAGCACGGGCGCGCGGTGGCGCACGGCGGTGTCGACCTCCATGGCGTTAAAGCCAAAGGCCCCGTCGCCAGTGGCTACCAGTACGGTGCGGCCCGGCAACGCCAGGGCGGCAGCTACGCCAAAGGGTGTGCCTACGCCAATGCAGCCCAGCGGCCCCGGGTCGAGGTAGGTGCTGGCGGGCAGGGCGACGCGGGCGAAGCTTAAGAAGTCGCCCCCATCGGCAACCACCACGGTGTCGGCTGGCAGGGCTTGGCGCAGGGCGGCGAGCAGGCGGTTGGGATGCATCAGCCCGTCGGTGCCCGCAGGGGCTTGCGCCATGCTGCCCAGCAGCTTGTCGGTGCGCTCTTGATGCCGGCGGCGCACGCGCTCGGTCCAGTCTCGGTCGGTGGCGCTGGCGCGCTGGCCTGCGTGGGCGAGGATGGCCTCTAGCGTTGCGGCCGGTGTGCCCAGCAGTTCCACTTCGCCACGGCGGTTGTCGCGCAGCTCGCTGGCACATTCTGCAATTCGTACAAAGCGTGCTTGGCCAAACACAGCGGGTGAGCCGTAGGCCAACTGAAAATCCAACCGCCTGCCGATGGTGATAACCACATCGGCCTCGCCCATCACCGCGCCGCGCATGGCCGCCACCACCGAAGGGTGCTCGCTGGGCACCAGGCCACGGCTCTCG
This sequence comes from Polaromonas sp., assembly GCA_031390175.1. GTDB lineage: Bacteria > Pseudomonadota > Gammaproteobacteria > Burkholderiales > Burkholderiaceae_C > JAAFIP01. The sequence continues at coordinate 4,396 of JANMTF010000308.1, read as the reverse complement.
CCCGTGTCAAGGTACAGCGCACCCAGGCGGTCCAGCAGTTGTACCAGTGGGCCATGTGCACCACCAGCGCCGCGTGCGCCCCGGCCTGTAATGACGAGGGGGCGCTTGGCAGACCAGAGCAACTCGACGGCTTGCGCTACCGCATCGGCATCTGGCTGCAGCCGTGCGGCGGGGCGCTGCTGGAACCACTCGGGCAACTGCACGGCGGCAGACACATCAGCGCGCAACGTGTCCACAGGAAAGTCCAGGTAGCTGGGGCCGCTCTCACCAGCATGGCCCATGCTGCGGGCTACCGCCTCGCTCAGCTCTTGCAGCGCCAAGTCAGGCTCGCGCACGGTGCGAGCGTAGCGGGTGAGGGGGCGTACAAAGTCGATGTGCGCCATGTCTTGCAGCGCGCCCCGGTTCTCCTGCGCGCGCGGCGGGGTGCCCGAGAGCACCAGCACCGAGGCGCGCGCCACATGCGCGTTGGCAATGCCGGTCATCGCATTGGTCACGCCCGGCCCGGCGGTCACCAAGGCCACGCCCAAGCCACCCGTGAGCTCGGCGTGTGCGTGGGCCATGTAGACGGCAGCGCGCTCGTCGCGCACGTCGATGATGCGAATGCCCTGCACGTCCAGTTGCATCCATATGGGCATGATGTGCCCGCCGCACAGGGCAAACACCCGGTCCACACCGCGTGACTTGAGAAAGCGGGCGATCAGCGCGGCGGTGCTGCGCGGGGAGACGATGGGGGTGCTGCTGAGGCTCATAAATGGGTGTGCTTCGGATGGGTCAGATCGCGATAGTATTCGGAATTCAGAGTTCTAATACTGGTGTTTGTACCAATAGAACTCTGAATTCAGAGTTTTAAAATTAAAATGTAAATATGGGTATACCTACAGGAGAATGCACCTATGAACCACCTGCTCACCGTGGCCGATGCGGTGGCCACCCACGCCCGCCTGATGCCCCACAAAATCGCCGCGCGCGACTCGCGACGCGAGCTGAGCTTTGCGCTCTTGCATGACCGCGCTACGCGCCTGGCCAATGGCCTGCTGGGCCTGGGTTTGGTCAAAGGCGACAGGGTGGCCCTGCTGGCCTACAACTGCATTGAGTGGATGGAGATCTACGTGGCACTGGCGCGTGCGGGTTTGGTGGCGGTGCCGATCAACTTTCGCCTCACGGCACCCGAGGTGGCCTATATTGCCAAAGACAGCGAGGCGCGGGCCTTCATCGTGCAGGGGGAGTTGCTGGAGCGCGTGCAGACTGCGCGCACCGAGCTGGACATTGCACCGCGTAACTGGATCACTCTAGGCGGCGCGCCTTTAGCAGGCGGCTCCGACTACGAGGCTTTGATTACCACCTCCCCCATGCACGAGCCTCCCGTGAGCGTGCAGGCCGCTGACCCCTGCGCGCTGATGTACACATCAGGCACCACAGGGCGGCCCAAAGGTGCCATACGCAGCCACGGTGGCAACACCTTGATCGCGCTGGCCACCGCGCTGGATATGCGCTTTACCCCCGAGGATTCGGCGCTGTTGGTCATGCCCATGTGCCACGCCAATTCGCTGTACTTCAGCCACACCTTCACCCACCTGGGTGCCACCTGCGTGATCGATGACCGCAAAAGTTTTGACCCCGAGGCGCTGCTAGCCTCGCTGGCGCAGCAACGAATTACCTTCACCTCCCTGGTGCCCACGCACTACATCATGATGCTGGGTTTGCCAGAGGCCATCAAGGCGCGCTACGACGTGAGCGCAGTGGAGAAACTGATGATCTCGTCTGCCCCTGCGCGCAAAGACACCAAGCTGGCAATACTCGACTACTTTAAAAACGGCAAACTGTACGAGCTGTACGGCTCCACCGAGGCGGGCTGGGTCACGCTGCTGCGGCCCGAGGAGCAGATCGACCAACTTGGCTCGGTAGGACGCGAGTGGGCGGGCTCGGGGCCCATTCGCATTCTGGATGCCGACGGCAAAGAAGTGCCCGACGGCGACGTAGGTGAGCTGTTCTCGCGCACGCCTTATGTGTTCGACGGCTACTGGAAGAACCCGCAAAAAACAGCAGAGGCCTTTCGCGGCCCCTGGTGCTCGGTGGGCGACATGGCGCGGCGCGATGCGCAGGGCTTTATCCACCTGGTCGACCGCAAAAGTAACATGATCATCACCGGCGGCGAGAATGTGTACCCCTCCGAGGTAGAGGGCGTACTGGGCGCGCACCCACAAGTAAAAGACGTCGCCGTGGTGGGCATACCGCACGACAAATGGGGCGAGGCCGTGCAAGCCGTAGTGGTGCTGCATGAGCGTGGCGAGGTCAGCGAGGGCGAGTTGCTCGACTGGTGCCGCAGCCGCATGGCGGGTTACAAACGCCCGCAATCGGTGTTGTTCATGAGCGAGGCTGACCTACCCCGCACCGCCACCGGTAAGGTACTGCACCGCGTGCTGCGCGACAGGCTGGCCCAGCGCATGCCCTGCGCTGCCTAGGGAGACCACTGGGCCAGGTGGGCAAAAAGGGCTCTACACTCCGGTACACACTACAGACCCAATGGCCTGCTTTCCATGAAGACCCTTTCCATTCAACCCAACTTGGTCGAGCAAGTGCACGGCGCACTGCTGGACGACATTGCATCCGGCAAGCTCGCACCGGGCGACCGCATCATTCAAGAGCAGATTGCGCAGGCGCTGGGCGTCTCGCGCCAGCCCGTGCAACAGGCCTTGGCACTGCTGCGCAACCAAGGTGTGCTGCACGACGCGCCAGGGCGCGGTTTGATCGTCGCCCCACTAGACACCGCCCACGTGCAACACATGTACGACATGCGCGCCGTCATCGAAGGCCTGGCCTGCCGCCGCGCTGCCGAGACCAATGCCGACAAAGCCGCGCGCCAAGGCCAAGCCCTGATAGACGCAGGCCGCAAAGCCGTGGCCAGCGGATCGGTAGCCAAGATGATTGCGGCCGACGTTCGTTTTCATGAATTCATCTACAACCTGTCCGGCAACCCCTTGGTGGCCCCAGCCCTGTCCACGCACCTGACCTACACCCAGCGCGTGATGGGCGAGGTGCTGCTGCGCGACGAACAGCCGCGCGACATCTGGAACCAACACGCAGAAATCATGGACGCGATTGCCAGCGGCAACGGCGAACTGGCCGAATCCCTGGTGCGCGCGCACATCACCCAAGCTGCAGGTTTCATGGTGGGCCGCTTGCGCGGGCAGCAGGCGGATCACACCAAGGCGGCTTAAGGTCCAAGGCAGGCTGGTTGCCACTGAGGCGGCTAGGCGCTCCGACTACACAGCTAGCTGGAGTTTCGCAACGCCTTTTTGGCTGCAAGCTCCAAAACAGAAAACATTCGCTATGCATTGCGTAGCTTCTCCCGCTATATTTTATTGGGCTACGGGGCGATTCGTACCTAAAACGTGAGTGGTCACGGTGGATGCGAGAAGCCTCACATAGGCTTGCGGTACACGGTGTTCGTCTTTACCACTTGGAACCCGCATGTCCCGTACACCCGAGTGGCCCCAGTGGCGTTTTCGCTGTCTACGCCCAGTGCCGATTCGGCCATGCCCGCATCGCGCTGGGCACGCAGGCTGTGCGACACCAGGGCGCGTGCCAGGCCACGGTTGCGCCAATCTTTGTGGACGCTGACAAACTCTGTCCAGCCGCGCAGGCGTTGAAAGTTGCGGTTATGCGCTGCGTGGATGTAGGTGCGGATCTGGCCTACGATCTGGTTGCTGGCTCTATCCCATGCCACCTGCCAAAGGTGGGGCTGAAAAATCTCTTCTTGTTTAAGCCACGTCCCGTAGGCGTCTGGGGTGTCCTGCGCCATGCCCCAGTGCTGCGCAAACGCGGCCCGGCTGGCATCCCATACCGCGCGGTAGTGCTCGGGCAGCACGGGCCGCAGCTCGGTGCCCGCTGGCAGCGCGAATTCTTCGATATCGTCTAAATGGGGCCGCACCATGCTGAAGAAATAGCGGGTGGGCTTGAAGCCTTCGCTGTGCAAGAGAGCCGTTAAGCCCACTTCATACTGGGTGGGGCTGACCTGGAATAGGTGCTCGGCCGCGCTAGGCGATGCAGATGCGATGGCCCGTTGTCTGCCTTGCATCCAGTGCAGCATAGCGCGGCCAATGCCTTTGCGCCGCCAGGCCGGCACTACGAAGCCCAGGTGGCAGTAGATGATCGGCCCGGCAAGCTCGACCCACCACCAGCCCCGCACATAGCCAATGAGTTCGCCGTCCATTTCAGCCAAAATCATGTCGTCGTAAGGGTCACAGTTGACAAGCTCGGAATAGCTTTTGCGCGTCTCATCTACCGCGCGAACGATTTCCGTGTTGTCGGCTGCAAAGCAGGCGTTGGCTACCGGCACCATCAGGGGGAAATCGCTGTCTCCCTGGAAGCGGCGAAAACCCAGACCGGGGAGGGC
>JANMTF010000290.1:0-4470 GCA_031390175.1 Polaromonas sp. | reverse complement strand
TGAGGATGGCTATTTCTGTGGCCTGCTGCAGGCCGTGTGCGCCCATCATGCGGCAGTACATCCAGCTGATGGGCAATACTGCGGCGTTGCCCAAAGGTGCTGCTGAGATGGCACCTACGCGCTTGCCCTCACCCCGGCCCTCTCCCGCGTTCGGGAGAGGGAGTGAAGATGTCGCGCCAGCGTTTTTACCCGCAAGGCTAGCAGAGCTTGCTGCATCGCCCGTGGCGTGGCCGGGGAGGTAGGGCACCAAGTCGGCCACTACGCACACGGGGCCTACGCCGGGGCCGCCGCCGCCGTGGGGAATGCAGAAGGTTTTGTGCAGGTTGAGGTGGCTTACATCGCCGCCAAACTCGCCGGGCGCGGCCACGCCTACCAGGGCGTTCATGTTGGCACCGTCTACGTACACGCGGCCACCGTGCTGGTGCACCAGGGTGCAGAGTTCTTTGACGCTGGTTTCAAACACGCCGTGGGTGCTGGGGTAGGTGATCATCACGGCGGCTAAATTTGCGCTGTGCTGCTCGCACTTGGCTTGCAGGTCGGCCATATCGACGTTGCCTTGCGCGTCGCAGGCGGTGACTACCACCGTCATGCCCACCATTTGCGCGCTGGCAGGGTTGGTGCCGTGGGCGCTGCTGGGGATGAGGCAGATGTTGCGCTGCGCCTGGCCGCGTGCGGCGTGGTAGGCCTTGATGACCAGTAGGCCCGCGTACTCGCCCTGGCTGCCTGCATTGGGCTGTAGGCTGATGCCCGCGTAGCCAGTGGCTTGGCACAGCCAGGCGCGCAGTTGCTCGTCTAGCGCTTGGTAGCCCACGCGCTGGTCGGCGGGGCAGAAGGGGTGGATGTTGGCAAACTCGGGCCAGGTGATGGGGATCATCTCGCTGGTGGCGTTGAGCTTCATGGTGCAACTGCCCAGCGGGATCATGGTGCGGTCTAGCGCCAGGTCTTTGTCGCTCAGCGCGCGGATGTAGCGCAGCATGGCGGTCTCGGAATGGTGGGTGTTGAAGACCGGGTGGGTGAGGTACTTGGAGGTGCGGCGCAGTTCAGCGGGGATGAGGGGCTCGATGCCTTTTTCAAATTCCGCGAAAGAGGGCGTGGGTTTACCGTTGGCAAAGATGGCCCACAGTTGCTCAATACCCGCCCGCGTAGTGGTTTCGTCTAGCGATATGCACAGGTACTCTCCCCATGCTTTTCGCAGGTTGATGCCCATAGAACGTGCGTGAGAAGCTATTAAATCAGTAGCTTTTGATCCACCTTCGATGTGCAGGCTGACGGTATCAAACACGCCGCGTTCATTGTGGTGGGTGCTGCCAAAGCCCAGCGCGGCCAGGCCTTGGGCCAAAATGGCGGTGTAGCTAGCTACGCGCAACGCAATGCGCTTGAGGCCTTGCGGGCCGTGGTACACCGCGTACATACTGGCAACGACGGCGGGCAACACCTGGGCGGTGCAAATGTTGCTCGTGGCTTTTTCGCGGCGGATGTGTTGCTCGCGGGTTTGCAACGCCAGGCGGTAGGCCGGGTTGCCATGCGTGTCCACACTCACGCCCACCAAGCGGCCGGGCATCGAGCGTTTGAACTCGTCTTTGCAAGCGAGGAAGGCGGCATGCGGCCCGCCGTTGCACAGCGGCATGCCAAAGCGCTGCGAGTTGCCCACCACAATGTCAGCCCCCATCTCGCCGGGCGCTTTGAGCAGGGTGAGCGAGAGCAGATCAGCGCAGACCACAAAGGCCGCATGCTTGCCATGCACCGTGGCTGCGTCAGCGCTCCAGTCTTGCAGCCAACCGCTCGACGCGGGGTACTGCGCCAGCGCGGCGAAGTAGTCGTCGCCAGCCAGCATGGCATTCCATTCTTCACCCGACATGGCGATTTTTACCTCCAGGCTCAAGGGCTGCGCACGGGTCTGGATGACTTCGATGATTTGCGGATGCGTGTCGCCCGAGACGATGAAGGCATTGCCCTTGGCCTTGACGCTGCGCTTGGCCAGCGTCATCGCCTCGGCGGCGGCGGTAGCTTCGTCCAGCATGGACGCGTTGCCGATTGGCATGGCGGTCAAGTCGCAGACCATGGTTTGAAAGTTGATCAGCGCCTCCATGCGGCCTTGGCTGATCTCGGCCTGGTAGGGCGTGTAGGCGGTGTACCAAGCGGGGTTTTCCAAAATGTTGCGCAAGATCACGCCGGGCGTGTGGCAGGGGTAGTAGCCTTGGCCGATGTGGCTTTTGAAGACTTTGTTTTGGGATGCAATCGCCTTCATCTCGGCCAGTGCAGCGGCCTCGGCAATCGGCTCGGGCAGTACCATGGCCGTGCTGCGGGCGATGCTGCGCGGCACTATGGCTTCAATCAGTGCGCGGCGCGATGCGGCGCCCACCACGCTGAGCATGTGCTGCTCGGCTGCGTCATCAATGCCGATATGGCGTGCGATGAACTCGCTGGCGTTTTCCAGGTCCCTTAAGGGTGGGGCTGCTTGCATCAACATGGTGTGTGCTCTCTAGGTCTGGGGAGGGGGACTTTTTGAACGCCGAGGGCGCGAAGGTTTCGCAGAGAGCGCAAAAGAAGATAAAGAAAAAAACAGCCAAAGTTTTAAAACAAAAAATTTTCTAATTTTGAAAAATTTATTTTGGATTTATTTTTTGAATTTTCTTTGGTATTTTCTTTTCTGCGCTCTCTGCGAAACCTTCGCGCCCTCTGCGTTCAAAATGGTTTTAAAAGCCTATGAAAATCAAGCGTTCTTTTCAAACGCGGTGTAGCCCGTCTCGTCCATCAGCTTTGCTACCTGCGATACGTCCGACAGCTTGATCTTGAAGAACCAGCCGACACCCTGCGGGTCAGAGTTGGCCAATGACGGATCAGCGCGCAGGGCTTCGTTGACTTCGGTGATGGTGCCGCTCAGAGGCATGTAGACATCCGCCGCCGCCTTGACGGATTCGACCACGCCTGCCACGTCTTTTTGCGCATAGGTTTTGCCCACTTCTGGCAAGCCCACAAACACCACATCCCCCAGCGCATCCTGCGCATGCTGGGTGATGCCGACAGTGGCGTTATCGCCCGTAATGTCCAGCCATTCGTGGTCTTCGGTGTATTTTCTGCTCATGGTGATGCTTCCTTTTTAAATGGGGTCAGATGAAGTTTATCGGGATACGAAAACGAATGCGCTCACGCTCACGCAGCCGGGCCACGATAGTAACGGTTGGGCACGAAGGGCATGCTGCTCACCACCATGGGCACCGGCTTGCCGCGTACCATGGCGTGTAGCAGGGTGCCGTTGGCGGACAGCTCCGTGGGCACGTAGCCCATGGCAATGGGGATATTGAGGGTGGGGGAGAGCAGGCCGCTGGTGACCTGGCCGACTGGCTTGCCATCGGGTGTGCACAGCGCTACGCCTTCGCGCACGGGGATGCGCTCTTGGGCAATCAAGCCTACCCGTTTTCTTAAGGGTTTGTTGGCTACTACGCCCGTACTATCCGCGCAAGCAGCTATTATTTTGCTAGCGCCTGGGAAGCCGCCTTGGCGTATACCACCGCCGCGCCGCACCTTTTGGATGGCCCAGGCCAGGCCTGCTTCTAGCGGGTCGGTAGTCGTGTCAATGTCTTGGCCGTACAGGCACAGCCCCGCCTCCAAACGTAGTGAATTGCGTGCGCCAAGGCCAACGGGTTTGACCTCGGGCTGCGCGAGCAGGGAGCGCGCCAAGGCCTCAGCGCTGCTACCGGGGACGGATATTTCAAAGCCGTCTTCGCCGGTGTAGCCGCTGCGGGTGATGAACAGGTCTGCATTTTTCCAGCGGAAAGGCACGCCCGTCATGAAAACGAGTTTTTCTACCTCCGGCACCACGCGTTGCAGGGCGTTGACGGCCAGTGGCCCTTGCAGGGCCAGCAAGCCGTGCGAGGGCAGGGGGACGATGTCGCAACGCGAGCCGATCTTGGCCTGCATGTGTGCCATATCACCCACCTTGCAAGCGCCGTTGACGATGACAAAGATTTCATCGCCACCTTTATTGACAAACATCAAGTCATCAATAATCGTGCCTTCCTCGGTGGTGAGCAATCCATAGCGCTGCTTACCCACCGCCAAGTCGATCACATCCACAGGCATCAGCGATTCAAACGCCGCAGCAGCATCAGCCCCACGCAGCAGCAATTGCCCCATGTGCGACACATCAAACAACCCCGCCGCCGTGCGCGTGTGCAGATGCTCAGCCATCAACCCCGCCGGGTATTGCACCGGCATGCTATAGCCCGCAAACGGCACCATTTTGGCACCCAGCTCCAAGTGCAAAGCGTTCAGTGGGGTGGTCAGTAGTGAGGTATCAGCGGACATAAATGGCAGGGCTCCAAAATGGTCGCAGGCCACGATTGGACTGCGACGGGAACCCTGTTGTCCGCTTTACCTGAGAGATTCACGCTGGCGATGCAGCGCTTGCCCCTTCGGTGGGTTTCTTGAGCTTCAAAAAACCTCTCTCCAACAGAATCAAATCAGCCT
>JANMTF010000255.1:0-1655 GCA_031390175.1 Polaromonas sp. | reverse complement strand
AACTCTGCACTTTGTGAAACCGTCCGAACTCCATTGGTTAATCAAGGATGGCTGTTGCGTCAATCAAATTGCTTCAATTATTGATCTACCGTTAGACTGCACATACAACAAGCCATGGTGTCTAACTCCAGTACCCACTCCACAAGCATGATTTTCTCTGAACAATTGGCGTTTCAGTATCACCGTGGAACAGCGCTTGCTTTGCCTGATGTGGATTTGCCGCAGGGATGTGCGTTGGTGCTGCGCGGTAATTCGGGTAGCGGTAAATCGACCTTTCTGGCACTGGCTGCCGGACTGCTTACCGGCGCGCAAGGCCGCATTGAAGTGGCCGGGCAAGACCCCGCCAAACTCAGCGCCACCCAACGCGACGCATGGCGTGGCCGCACGGTGGGGTTCTTGCCGCAGCGCCTGCATTTGAGTGACGCGCTCACGGTGTTTGACAACCTGGCCTTGGCCTACTTTGCCATCGGGCAGCCGACTGACAAAGCGCAGATCATGCGCAGCCTGGACGCACTGGGCGTGGCCGATTTGGCAGAGCGCAAGCCGCATGCACTCTCCGGTGGGCAGGCGCAGCGCGTGGCGTTGGCGCGCTCGGTACTGATGCAGCCGCGTGTGATTTTGGCCGATGAGCCTACGGCCAGCCTGGACGACGATGCGGCGCACAGCGCCATCACGCTGCTGGCGCAGGTTGCGCTGCGCTGCCAAGCCACGCTGGTGGTGGCTACACATGATGCGCGGATAGAACCTGTGCTGGCGCAGCATTTCAAGCATCAAGATGGCCTGCAGACCATTAAAATATCGCGGGAGCAGCTATGAAATCGATAGTTTTGGCTTGGCGGTATGTGCGTGCCCGTCCACTGGCAGCGGCGCTCAATGTGCTGTTGCTGGCGCTAGGTTTAGCGTCGATCAATTTTTTACTGTTGGTACAGCACCAAGTACAAACCTCGTTTGAGCGTGACTTGCAAGGCATCGACGTGGTAGTGGGTGCCAGGGGCAGCCCGCTGCAGCTGATCCTGGCGGGAGTGTTCCATATCGATGTGCCATCGGGCAATATACTCCTTCAGGATGTGAAAGAGCTGGCGAACAACCCGCAGGTCAAAACGCTCATTCCCCTCAGCGTGGGCGACAATTTTGCAGGCTTTCGCATTGTGGGCACCACGGTGGATTACATTGATTTGTACAGCGCGAAGATGGCTACAGGTCAAATCTGGAGCACGCCTATGCAAGCAGTTGCAGGCCACGACGCAGCGCAGGCCATGGCCAAGCAGGGTTTGCACAGCGGCAAGCAGTTTTCAGGCAGCCACGGCCTGGGTGCCAAAGGCCACGCACACGGAGCAATACCTTACACGCTGGTGGGCGTGCTGCAAAAATGCAACTGCGTGCTAGATCGCTTGTTGCTGACCCCGACCGAGTCGGTTTGGCAGGTGCACGAAAAAGCCACTGCCTTGGACGACTCCGACCGCAAAGCCCTGGAGGAGGCACGCGAGGTAACCATGGCCCTCATCCAATACAAGTCGCCCATGGCGGCAGTGAGCTTTCCGCGCTTTGTCAACACCACTACCGAGATGCAGGCCGCAGCCCCCGCCATCGAGATGACGCGCTTGTTCCGTATGCTGGGCGTGGGCACCGACGTGCTGCGCGGCTTTGCGGCGGTG
>JANMTF010000254.1:0-1655 GCA_031390175.1 Polaromonas sp. | reverse complement strand
AACTCTGCACTTTGTGAAACCGTCCGAACTCCATTGGTTAATCAAGGATGGCTGTTGCGTCAATCAAATTGCTTCAATTATTGATCTACCGTTAGACTGCACATACAACAAGCCATGGTGTCTAACTCCAGTACCCACTCCGCAAGCATGATTTTCTCTGAACAATTGGCGTTTCAGTATCACCGTGGAACAGCGCTTGCTTTGCCTGATGTGGATTTGCCTCAAGGAAGTGCGCTGGTGCTGCGCGGTAACTCAGGCAGCGGTAAATCGACCTTTCTGGCACTGGCTGGCGGATTGCTCACTGGCGCGCAAGGTCGCATTGAAGTGGCCGGGCAAGACCCCGCAAAACTCAGTGCCGCGCAACGCGACGCATGGCGAGGCAGCACCGTGGGTTTTTTACCGCAGCGCCTGCATTTAAGTGATGCACTCACAGTGTTTGACAACTTGGCCTTGGCTTACTTTGCGATTGGGCAGCCGACCGACAAAGCGCAGATTATGCGCAGCCTGGACGCGCTGGACGTGGCCGATTTGGCACAGCGCAAGCCGCATTCGCTCTCGGGTGGGCAGGCGCAGCGGGTGGCGCTGGCGCGCTCGGTGCTCATGCAGCCGCGTGTGATTTTGGCCGACGAGCCTACGGCCAGTTTGGACGACGATGCGGCGCACAGCGCCATCACGCTGCTGGCGCAGGCTGCGCTACGCTGCCAGGCCACTTTGGTGGTGGCTACGCACGATGCACGTATTGAGCCCGTGCTAGCGCGGCATTTTATGCATCAAAATGGTCTGCAGACCATGACAGTATCGCGGGAGAAGCTATGAATTCCATAGTTTTGGCTTGGCGGTATGTGCACGCCCGTCCACTCGCAGCCGCGCTCAATGTGCTGTTGCTGGCGCTAGGTTTAGCGTCGATCAATTTTTTGCTGTTGGTGCAACACCAAGTGCAAACCTCGTTTGAGCGCGATTTGCAAGGCATTGATGCAGTGGTGGGTGCCAAGGGCAGCCCGCTGCAACTGATCTTGGCGGGGGTATTCCATATCGATGTGCCATCGGGCAACATACCACTAGAGGATGTGAAAGAGCTGGCTAACAACCCGCAGGTGAAAACGCTGATTCCCCTGAGCGTGGGCGACAGTTTTGCGGGCTACCGCATTGTCGGCACGACGGTCGATTACCTCACGCTGTACGATGCCAAAATCGCCACTGGCCAAATGTGGACTGCGCCGATGCAGGCAGTTGCGGGCCACGACGCCGCGCTGGCCATGGGCAAGCAGGGTGTGCACCCCGGCCAGCAGTTTGCAGGCAACCATGGCCTCGGCGCCAAAGGCCACGCACACGAAGCAACGCCCTACACGCTGGTGGGCGTGCTGCAAAAATGCGCCTGCGTGCTAGACCGTTTGCTACTCACGCCCACCGAGTCGGTCTGGCAAGTGCATGAAAAGGCCACCGCGCTAGACGACTCTGACCGCAAAGCCCTGGAAGACGCGCGCGAGGTAACGATGGCCCTCATTCAATACAAATCGCCCATGGCGGCAGTGAGCTTTCCGCGCTTTGTCAACACCACTACCGAGATGCAGGCCGCAGCCCCCGCCATCGAGATGACGCGCTTGTTCCGTATGCTGGGCGTGGGCACCGACGTGCTGCGCGGCTTTGCGGCGGTG
>JANMTF010000229.1:0-3993 GCA_031390175.1 Polaromonas sp. | reverse complement strand
CCAGTTGGAGTCGGTGTTTCGCAGCCTCAAAACCGATCTGGGTCTGCGCCCGGTGTACCACCGGGTTGAACGGCGCATTGAGGGGCATTTGTTCATCAGCGTGCTGGCCTACCACTTTGTGCACACCATGCGTTTGCAACTGAAGGCAAAGGGCATTGACGATAGCTGGGAGAGGCTGCGCCAAACCTTGTGCAACCAGCAGCGCATTACCAGCACACTGACGCGGCGTGATGGGCGCGTGGTGCATGTCAGAAAAGCCACTCGCCCTGAACCTCATCAGCAACGCCTCTACGAGGTCTTGGCCCTGTCTGCCAACCCAGGCGGCACGCAGCGCACGCTCGTCTGAGCGGTGCCCTTTGCCCCTTCTCACAATCCTCGGTGTCGGGGATTTGTTGTGCCATAACGCCGTTTTAAAAATCGTAAGCTTATGATTTCATTGGGTTTTGTTGTGCCATGTGACAAAGATGGGCTAGGCGCGCAACCGCAGACAGGGCTGTAGCACGGCAAGGCGACGCAACAACGACAGTAATGAGTTAGAAATGGAATTCGTCTTTGACTACCACTGCTCTACTTAGTGCGTAGTCTCTAAGGGGTGATGGCGCTAGTGTCGTATTGGGATCCTGGCTTTTGTACGTGATCAGGTCGGCGGCGCACTTAGCCTCGCGGCTGTCCCCCACGCCGGCCTGGGGCCCGAGACTTCTTGTATGCCGCTACGCCGTCCAAGCCAAGCGCCCGGGCAGCGAGCATGGTGGATCTGCGGTGGCGAAAATCCCGCCATGCTGGAACGATCGTGCCTGCATTTGCTGCGAAGCACCGACCGCCTTGATTCCATACAAAAAGCTAGCCCCCACTTTGCACGCACCCTCCAAACCCGGCTCGCTAACTACCCATTGCACATCACGTGGTTTTATAAATCCACCATAGCATCTTAAAGCGCTTTCACCGTCGTCTGCATCAAACTGCGGGTCACTAGCGGTGGTGATTCGCCCAAATGAAAAGCCAGCTTGCGGTCGCGCAGCGCCACGTCGGCAGCAGTGACGCGGTCGAAGCGGCGCAGGTGCTCGGTCCATGAGGCGTCTTCTACCATTTCTACAAACCGCCCGGGCTCGTTGATGTCTTGCAGCAGCTCCCACGACAGCGCGCCGTGGCGCATGCGGCTGCGGCGGCTCTCTTGCATCAGCTCTCTAAACTCGTCCGCGCGGGCAGGCTCTATGCGGTATTCGATCATCGCCATCACATGGCCCTGTGCGGGCGGCGTGGTGGCCTCCGGCACTTTAAAAACGTTGGACGGCGTGAGGTCTTCCACCATGCCCTGCCCGGGCATCAGGCGGTTGGCCAGCAGCATGGCACCCACGCCCACCAGCGCGCCCAGCACCAAACTGGTCTGCACGCTGGCTACCGTGGCTACCTGGCCCCACACCGCTGCGCCCAGGGCGCTGGCACCCATGATAGCCATTTGGTACATCGACATGCCGCGCGCGCGCACCCAATTAGGCAAGCCCATTTGTGCAGACACGCTGAGGGAATTGGCGGTGGTGATCCACGCGGCACCTGCGCACAGCATGGCGGGCACAGCCAGCCAAATATAGGGCGAAAAAGCGATCACCAGCATAGCCACTGACTGCACTGCCGCTCCGCACAGCACCAGCGCGTTGCCCGCCAGCCGCCTGCGCAGTTGCGGCAAAAACATGGTGGCCACGATAGCCCCTGCGCCCATGCACGCCAGCAGCAGGGTAAAGGTGCCCGCACCGCCGCCCTGCAAGCCGCGCGCCACCAACGGCAGCAGTGCGGTGAGCGCAGTAGAGCTGAAGAAGAAAATCGATATGCGCACAAGTACGCCCTGCAGGTGGTGCGACTGCGCCACATACTGCAGGCCAATGCGTATGGCGCTGCCCAAGCGCTCGCGCCCCAGCGGGTGCGGCGTGTGCTCGCGCTGCCAACGCGAGATGACCACCGCTGAGACCAGCGACAGCACGGCATTCAGCGCAAACACCCACTCGCTGCCCGCGCTGGCAATCAAAGCGCCCGCTACCAGTGGCCCCAAAATACGCGAGGTGTTCATGGACACGCCGTTCAGGCCCAAGGCTGCGGGAAGTTGCGCCCTGGACACCACCTCGGGCACGATGGCGGCAAACACCGGCCAGCGCATGGCCAGGCCAATGCCGTTGGCAAACACCAAGGCTAGCAGCAGCGCAGGGGACATTACACCCATGAACACCGCCACGCTGAGCACACTGGCCACCACTGCTACCCAGATTTGCGTGAACAAATAGTAGCGTTTGCGGTCCACAATATCGGCCAATGCACCGCTGGGAAGCCCCAGCAAAAACACAGGCAAGCTGGCCGCTGTTTGCACCAAGGCAATCCACAATGGCGTAGTGGTCAGCGAGGTCATCATCCACGCGGCGGCCACATCGTTCATCCACATGCAGGTGTTGGCTATCAGCCAGGTAAGCCACAGCATGCGAAACACCGGCTGGCGCAGGGGAGCGAGCGGGGAGAGGTCGTTATCGGGGTGCGTTGAGGACGCAGATTCTGGGCGGGCTTCGGGCATGAGGCTTGATGATAGCCGTTGTTAGTTCATAAGTAAGCTATCTGAAATTCCGAGGGTAGGCAAAGTTGACTTCATGTGAAGCAGCATGGACAGGTCGTTTTGGTTTCTGTCACTGGCCTGCGGTTGGCTTGGCTTGGCTTGGACAACCAGGTGTTTGGCACCGGGGGTTTGTACGCCCCGGCCTGCTCACGCATATACCCAAAAAAACCCAAGCTAAGGGTGAACAGGATGTCAACACACCCAACATTGCACAGGCGGCGAGTGCAAATAAAAAAGGCTCCATGTGGTTTGTAGTGGGCGGCCCCAGCGTAGAAACAAATGGGATCAGTTGAAGCAAATGGGGTCAGATCAAAATTCAGGAAGACCCTCTGCCCGGAGCGTGCAACGCCATAACGAAATTTTGCTCTGACCCCTTTTGCGTAGTCTCCGGCGCGTGAGGCCTTCCCCCCCTTTTTTTTTGCGAGCGAAGAGTCCCTTGCACAGATCCCGCGGCCTGCGCCACAGCGTGTGCCATGGGCATGCGCCCTAGCCGAGCACCGGGGGGGTTGCAGCGCGGCAAGTCGCTGCGACGGACCCTGCTTGGCTGAGGTGACTTTTGACAAGTACGCATCATTGCGTCAGTCTATAAAAGTACATACACCAAGTTTTTCACCATCAAAATAATAATTGACAGGATATTTCACTACCAAACAGTCAACGCAAGACGTTAATTATCCATGTTTTGGCAAGGTACATAAATTCGCATAATTTAGTGTACTTCGCAGGCTTACCAGCGGCCTTCATGCCACGAAAAAGCGCTGAAAAACACGATTTTGAGACCTTTTTAAGATAGTAATACGGCTGCAGCCCAATAGAATATTGCGGGAGCAGCTCCTGTATGTGTAGCACGGTGAAATGGGTGTGCAGGTGCCTGCGGGGGGCATCCGGGCGTTTGCGGGCACATACAGACGGTCAAAACCGCCCGCCCACATGGCCAGCGCGCCACAGTAGATTGCAAACCCCTGCTTGTTCGCTCTGGTGCGAGTTGCGAGGTCTGTGCGCGCAGAAAGGGCAGGGGAAGACTTTGCGCGCCGGAGGCTACGCAAAAGGGGTCGGAGCAAAATTTCGCTATGGCGTTGCGCGCTCCGGGCACAGGGTTTTCCTGAATTTTGATCTGACCCCATTTGCTTACACGCCGGCCCTGCCCACTGCAAATCACATAGACCCATAAAAAAACCCGCAAATCACTCTGCGGGCTTTTTTGGAGCAACTAACTAACTGCGCAGCTCAGCGCGCCAAGCCCTGCGCGCAATTACGCGTGCTTCTTGTCAAAGAATTGTTCATCTTCAGTAGAGCCCTTGAGTGCTGCGGTAGACGCGTTGGCTTCGATCGTGGTGGTCACGGAGTCGAAGTAACCGGTGCCCACTTCGCGCTGGTGCTTCACAGCAGTGAAGCCCTTG
>JANMTF010000407.1:0-4266 GCA_031390175.1 Polaromonas sp. | reverse complement strand
GCATCCACCGCCTGCAAGCTGGCCAGAGTCTCAAGGCAGGCGCGGGCTACCTCGGTGCCTTTTTTGACGAAATGCTCGCTGAAGAACCGCTGGTGCTCCTCGTGGTCATGGAAATCTCGCGGGGTGAGCACAGCAGAAAATACCGGCACATCGGTATCAAGCTGCACCCGCATCAGGCCGTCAATCACGGCTGAGGTGACGAACTCGTGGCGGTAGATGCCGCCATTAACCACCAAGGCACAGGCCACAATGGCATCGTAGCGGCCCGTCTGGGCTAGTTTTTTTGCCATCAAGGGGATTTCAAACGCACCCGGTACGTTCAACACATCCACTTGGTTCGCTGCTACTTTTTGACGGGAAAACTCAGCCAGCATCGCGTCCCGCGCTTGGTGAACGATGTCGCTGTGCCATGACGCACAGACTACGGCAATACGAAGAGACAAGACTTGGGTCATAAAATTAAGCTGATAAAAATGCGATGAACAAAGCAAACAGACCGGATCAATTTTAGTGCGGTGCCTCACCAGGAATATTACGGGCGGTTCCCAACAAAGTGGCGCATAAGGTTTCTTGACCGCTGTCGCTTACCGCAAACACATCGGCGGCGCAGACAGTGAGCAGCTTGCCAGTGTGCACTACCCGGCCTCGCGCGCGTAGTAAAGCGCCTTTGGCAGGCGCCACCAGCTTGAGGGTGGCATCTACTGTTGCGTTAAACCACCCGGCTGGAAGCAGACTGCCGGCAGCGGCCACAGCGGCAAAATCTGCAATGGCAAATACAGGGGTAGCCTGCAATTGGCCTGGCCGGAAACTGAATGCATCGAGAATCGGGATTTCCACTTCGATATCGCCTGCGGCTACGCGGGTGAATGTCAAACCCAGTGTCTTGGCCATGGGCATATCCAAAACTCGCTGGGCCATCTGCTGGAGTTGGGCGGGGGACTGGTGGGTGGCGGTCATGGTCGTGGCTTCTTTCGTTGGGTCATGGGCAGTTGAAACACGGTTTGGCTTACGCTGGACTTTCTCGAACCTCCCTTGGGCCAGGCAGGCCGTGTTGTGTTCTTTAGGTTTTCTTTTTCTTGCTCCAGATGCCAGTCGATATGCGACAAGATTTTCAGCTTTTGGTCAGCCAACTGCTGCACCTGCATATCCAACTCAGTCATGCGTTGACGAAGGGTCAGCACAATTTGCGCGTGCGTGAGACGCTTGGCACGAAAGGCGGGCAACTGCTGCGCAATTGTAGCCAAGGAGATGCCAATGGCGCGCGACATCACGATAAACACCACCTCACGGCGCATGGCGTCGCTGTAGTCGCGGTAGCCACCGCTCGTGCGTGTTGGCGTAATCAACCCCAAGCGCTCGTAATGCCGCAGTGCATGCACTGACGCGCCTGTAAGCAAGGCAAGCTGAGATATCTTCATGCCTATAAGCTTAGCAAGCTTAGCGTCGCACTAAGGTTGCGCTCTTGTCGCGCAGGCGATTCGAGGTTTTGTATGGAGAACTTGCAGGCAGTCGAGCGTCCACCATGCTGACCAGATCACGTACAAAAACCAAGCCAAAAGCCAAGCTCACTCGCCCCAAGGCAGCATCAGCGTGACCATCGACAGTTTGGCAAACTCGGGCACAAACTCGTCGATGATGGCTTGCGGGTGGGGGCACAGGCCCGCGTCGGTGATCAGGCCAAACTGCACGCCGCCGCCGTAGCTCAAGATGCTCACTCCCATGCCCACGTCGCCGCTTTGCGGTACCCAAAAAATATTCTCTTCAATCGTCGATCCGCAAAACTGCAGCTTCTCGCGCGGGCCGGGCACATTGGTCATCACCGCCGTGGTCTTTTTGCCAAACATATGCAGCATGGCATCTTGCGCGGGCTTGATCAGCAGGCCCGCCACGGCCAGCAAACTGAAGGCCAACAGCGGCTGGTAGCTGCCCTTCATTTGCGCCATGCGTTTGCGCACCTCATACACGCGCTTGACCGGGTTGTCTATGCCAATGGGCAGCACCAGTGGGGCTAGGCCAAAGCGGTTGCCCAGTTTATAGGCTTGGTCTAGCGGGCGCAGATTCACTGGCACCATGGCGCGGATTTCCTGGCCTGTGGGGTCGTCTCCCTGGGCCTTTAGATACTCCCCTATCGCGCCGCCCACGCAGCTAAGCAACACGTCGTTGATAGAGCAGTTCAGTGCCTTGCCCACGGCCTTGACTTCGTCCAGCGGAATGGGTTGGCACCAGGCTACTTTTTTAGTCGTGCCGGGCTTGCCTTTGAGCCGGGTTTTGGAGTCGTCGGGCATCATGGCAAAGGCGGCCAAATCACTGACCAACTGCATGCCAATCTTGGCGATGTCCATGGAGTCGGCCATGCCTTTTTGCGGGTCACTGAGCAGGTGCAATGACTTGGCTGCGCCCTCGCCCGCCATGCCCAGTGCCTTGACTGTCAAATCCGTAAAGGGTTTGAGAAAACTTTGCGTGATCCAGGCCTGCGCGCCCTCTGGCGCATCCTTGTGCTTGCGCTCAGGCGGTGGCAGGCCACCGTCCACCAGCGAGGTGGTGACCGATATCAGCGCGATGCCGTCTGCTATGCAGTGGTGGATGCGCACCATCATGGCGCTGCCCTTGGAACCATCGGGCAGGGTGTAGTTTTCGACCAAATGGAACTGCCACAGTGGGCGGCTACGGTCTAGCGGGGTGGTGGTGAGTTCCGCTACGCGGTCTTGCAAGGCGTCTTGCAGGGTTTGGCCTTTTTGCGCTTTCAAAGTCTCAGTGACCACATGGTTATGGACGTCGAAATTTTTATCGTCCACCCAGGTCGCACCCGCTGCGTCTTCCACCACGCGCTGGCCGAAGCGGTGGTATTTGAGCAAGCGGCTCTCAATACGCTCGCACAGCGCAGCGCGGGTAATGCCGGGCCGCAGCACCCATATGCCGACAATCATCATCAGGTTTTGCGGGCTGTCCATGCGCAGCCAGGCGGTGTCCACCTTGGTCATGCGCTCACCCGACAGGCCCAGAGTGCCCGCCACAGCGCGCTCGACTTTTTTTTGTATGGATTGGGCGGCTGTTTGAGATTTTCTGGCGGCGCTCTGGGCCATGATGCGGGTAACCATCCGATACTCTCCTGGTGCTGCAAGCTGCTAGATTGCTATGTTGTTGGGGTTTGCTCCCTATTTTGGCGGGTTTTACGCCATTAAGATACACAGCGCTTTCCCTTAAACTTTTGTGTCCCCCTATTTTTTCTCAAGGAGTACGACCATGGCCAATCTCAAAGCCAATTTCGAAGCTGCAATGGCAGATTCAAAAAACCTGGCTGATCGCCCAGACAATGCTACGCTGCTGAAAATCTACTCCCTGTACAAGCAAGGCAGCACGGGTGACAACACCGAGAAGAAACCCGGCTTTAGTGACATGGTGGGCCGTGCCAAGTGGGATGCCTGGAACAATTTGAAGGGCACCTCTACTGACGATGCCATGCAGCAGTATGTGGATTTGATCGAGTCTTTGAAGTGATTTGTCAGTGCTTGACTACGTCGGCCTGAAGGTCTGACGCGGTCACTGTTGCACAGTTGGATGTTGATCGCTGGGCAAGCCCGTCTCGTAGGCACGTTTGGGTGTTTATCAGTCGCCCTCATACTGGAGTACCAGAAATCGGTCGACTGATAAACACCCAAACGTGCAGCAACCAAGGTGGCGTGCGACCGGTAGTTTTCTGTCAGATTCTCCGGCGACTACCGGCAGCGCACAACCATGTGTGAAGGCGATAGAGCGTATGCCGAACAACCGATTTCTGGTACTCCAGTATGAGGGCGTTTGGCATACGCTCTATCGCCCACGAAGTACAAGAACACGACAGACAAACAGGCATGCAAACCATCCCTTGCAAAGAGCACAAAGAGTACCAACGTAGCCCAGCCTTACTGCACAATCCCCTGCAACCGCAACTGCGCAATCTGCTCGCAACTCAACCCCATACCATCCAACACCGCGTCACTGTCCTGCCCCACATTCGGCGCATTGCGCACATGCGCTCCTGGTGTGCACGATAGCTTGGGCACGATGCCGGGCACACTCAACTTAGTGCCATCGTTCATCTGCACACTGCTGAGCATGCCGCGCGCCTGGTAGTGCGGATCGGCGGCAATGTCGGCCACGGTGTAGATGCGCCCTGCAGGGACCGATGCAGCGTCCAGCACCGCCAACACATCGATCACAAGGCGGTTAAGCGTCCACGCCCCAATGGCTGCGTCCAGCTCCTGCACCCGCGCTACGCGGCCTGCG
>JANMTF010000193.1:0-11356 GCA_031390175.1 Polaromonas sp. | reverse complement strand
TACGGCATCGTCAGAGACATTGAGTGCTTGCGCCAGTGTGCCGCCGTCCCAGCTAGCCAGCCCCTCAGGGACGGGTTGCTCAAGCTGCTTGAGGATGCGCTCTCGCAACTGACTGGCTACATAGATGGGTGGCTTGCCGCTACGCGCGTGGTCGTGCAACCCCGCCAGTCCTTGGGCGATAAAGCGCTTACGCCAAACGGCCACCGTGTTAGGCAGCAGCTTCATGCGCGCGGCGATTTGATCGTTGCGCTCACCTGCAAGGCAACCCATGATGATGTTGGCGCGCTCCACCAACCGTGCCTGCTCTGTTCGGCTTTTGCTCATCCTGATCAGCTCAAGGCGCACCTCCTGAGTGCACGTAACTTCCTTCGCAACACGGGCCATCTCTGCCTCCTGATTGTTGAGTACAGGCAGGATTTTATATAACTATTATTATTTATGCAATTAAACACTAGGTCTGCCGTGGTGCTTGGATTTGCAACCCTTGTCAACCCCTTGTATCTGGCTTCCCCATCGGGTGATGACGGTGGAGTCTACGTCTAGCGTAATGCAGGGCAACGCCAGCTTGGCATACAGCCAGCGGTAGCTGTTGGCTTGCGCATTGCTGGCGTGCTCGATGCCAAAGCGCTGGAACAAGCGCACGATGGCTTTGTGGTCTGCGGCACACGGCCAGCCAAAGATAGGCACCAAGGTGGCATCCAGTCGGGTGATCTCGGCGTGGACAAAGCGCCAGGCACCGCACCAGATGCTGACCATCATCTGCTGGATCAACTGCTCTGGGCGGTAACCCCGGTTGGAGCCCAGCTGGGGCAATTGCCACTGCTGAATGGCGGCACCCAACTCCATGGCGTCCAGCATTTTCTTGAGCAAGGCCAGGCCGCTCCAGGCGGTGACTTCTTTGGAATTGAACTTGAGATGGAAATTCTCGAAATTTTGCATGCCAACACCTTGGGGTGTTGTAAGCCGATGATTACAAAGAATTTCTCCAATGGTGTCGATTAGAAATTTGGTGCCACGGGGGTGGGCTCTACGAGGTTTGGGGTTCTGCTGGAGAATCTCGGATCAATGCAACAACGCGCTACTTCGCACTTCTTAGTTCACGGCGTAAAATTTTCCCGACGTTTGATTTTGGCAAATCATCACGAAATTCAATGTATTTGGGTATTTTGTAGCCAGTCAAGTTTTGGCGACAAAATTTCGCTACATCTTCTTCGGTGAGGGTAGGTTCATTTTTAACTACAAACACTTTGATCGCTTCACCTTGTTTTGCATCATCAACACCAATAGCAGCGCATTCAATAACTCCAGGACATAGAGAAATTACATTCTCAAGCTCGTTCGGGAACACATTAAATCCGCTCACTATGATCATGTCCTTCTTGCGGTCGACAATTTTGGTGTGGCCGCGACCGTCCATGATGCCGACGTCGCCGGTGCGCATAAACCCATCTGAGGTAAAGGCTTTCTGCGTCTCTTCGGGTTGGTTGTAGTAGCCGATCATCACGTTAGGGCCGCGAATACAAATTTCTCCTGATTCGCCCACAGGCAACGACTTGCCATCATCATCTTTGATGGCAATCTCAACACTAGGAAGTGGCAAACCAATAGTCCCTGTAAATGTGGTGCTGGCGGGTGGGTTATTGGTGCCGATGGCAACTGTCTCACTCATTCCCCAGCCCTCAATCATCGGGCAACCCGTCGCCTCTAGCCAATGTTTAGCAGTACCTGCCGAGGCCGCCATACCTCCAGCTTGCGAAATACGAAGTTTCGAGAAGTCCACAGTTTTGAACATGGGGTGTTGCAGGAGTGCGTTGAACAAAGTGTTCACCGCAGGCAGCATGTGAAAAGGGCGTTGTTTCAGGACATCAATAAATTTACCAAAATCGCGTGGATTGGGAATCAATGTCATATGTGATCCCCATCGAACAGCCAACAGACTTAAGCTCAATGCAAAAATATGGTACAGCGGCAGCGCCGCAATGCTATTGGTTTTACTAATGTCGCCAACGTCTGCCAAGGCCGGGCTAAACCAAGCTTCAGCTTGTAGAACTGCGGCCACAATATTCCGATGGGTAAGCACGGCGCCTTTGCTCAAGCCTGTGGTGCCGCCGGTGTATTGTAAAAATGCAATCGAATCCATGGTGGCATTGCCAGGCTTAAGAGCCATATCCGTGCCATCAGCGATGGCGCGGTTAAATGCTGTGACGACGCGGCCGTTATCCAGCGAAAGCTTATAAGGCGGTACCATTTTGGCGAGATGGCGAACAGCGAATGTCAACCAATTGCCGTAGAAAAATCCAAGCAAATCTCCCATGGACGCCATGACAACCTGTCTGATTAACGTTTTGTCTATAACTTCAGACAAAGTACCCGCGAAGTTTTCCAAAATCACAATGGCAGTAGCGCCGGAATCCCTAAGTTGGTGCTCCAGCTCACGCGCGGTGTACAGTGGATTGACGTTCACGCAGGTGTAGCCAGCACGCAAGATGGCAGCCATCGTGACTGGGAACTGGGGAATATTGGGCAACATGATCGCCACGCGCGCGCCAGGCTCCAAACCACGACTTTGTAGCCAGGCACCCAGAGCATAAGATAAGCTGTCAAGCTGTCCGTAGCTCATCCAGCGGTCCATGCAAACAGTGTAAGGGTTGGAGGCGTGCCTTTTAAAACTCTCTTCCAGCATTGCCGTCAATGAGCGGTATTGATCGGGGTGAATCTCATGCGGCACGCCCGCCGGGTAGCTTTTAAGCCAAATTTTGTCCATCTTTGTCTCCGAATAATATTATCAATTCATTCTAGTTCAGGCCACAACATAGCGAAATTGGGGTTTGTTGCAGGCGTATCAAATAACCGCCCCATCCAGGACCGCTCGCGCTCGCTAACGGTGCTTAAAAAGCCTGCAACCCCAGCCTTGCTGCGATGCATGGCTGCAAAAGTATCAAACCCGTCCTCCAAAAAGCTTTGTAAATGCTCTAATCCTGCCGCGTGTGCTGGGCTGCGCATCATCCGCAGCAGTATGCGCAGGCCTTTAACGCGGGTAATTTTGGCCAATTCTTCGCCCAGATGTTCCACCAGTGCCAGTTGCTCCTGTCGGGCGGCACGTTGACCGACAGTGCGCCAGGCAAGCGGGTAATGCACACGAACAGCGGCGTCAGTTTGCGGTGTAATTGGCGTAACCAATAGCGCAAGCGCCATACGATGGTCTAGTTGTTCGCTCAGCGCATGCAACTGGGCTAAAGTGATGGCCAGTTGCAGCAAAGACTGGGGAAACAAACGCTCAATAGCAGAAGCAATGCGGCCAAACTGCGCATCGCGCCGTGAAAAATCCCGGTCCGCATACAGCTCTTGCAGAAAAAACTGAGCCGCCTCAGACCAGTCACGGTGCGCTAACACATCAGCGTAGCTGCGTTGGAACCGAGAGCACTGCGCACGCTTGACAGCATGCACCATGGATAAGAGTGCAGGCTGTTTGCGCTGTACTTCTTGAAATTGATACACAACGGTTAAGGCGTCGCTAATTGAGTGCCATTGCTTGGCACTAAGTAAATCGGTGCTCTCTAAGGTATTGAGATCTGGACCGGGCGTTGTTGGCATGGGGCGCAATATCGACGTGGCTTACAATAGATTTGAACTACTATTGAATATATAGCTGCTCCCGCTATATTCTAGAGGGCTGAAGATATATTTTGTACAAAAATCAATGTGCCTCAGCAAAAATTCTTGAAGCTGTATTTTGAGGACTCAACATATCGCTGCCTGGATGGCGTACTGTAATTGGCCATATATGCAGTGTAGTCTCCCACTGTAGCCGCGCTCACTCGAAAACTTGCCCAAAGCAGCAAATCCACTCTACACCTCAAGGCATAAAGTCGATACAGTTTAGAGCATGATAAATGCGTTGATACAAAGCTTACTCACACTGGGGATGCCTCTGCTGTGCTGGACCACAGCGTGGTGGTTGTGGCCAGTGCACCCGAACTATGCGATCGGGTGGATGGTGGCGCCTGCGGTCATCACCATGGCGCTGCTGGCGATCCAATTCGTCATACTATTTGTTGTCAATCGCGCAGATCCCACTCCGCGTGCCAGCGTGCTGGAGCATTGTCGCGCGTGGTGGGGTGAGGTGCGTGCTTGTATACGCGTTTTCCATTGGTGGCAACCCTTCCAGCGCACCGCGCTTGGAGATAACTTGAGTGTCCGTGCAGACGGAGAAAATCAACGCGGTGTGGTGCTGTTGCACGGTTTTTTTTGCAATCGTGCGTTTTGGACCCATTGGATAAAGCGTTTGCAATCGGAGCAACGGGTGTTTGCCGCGGTGGATTTGGAGCCTGCCTTTGGATCTATTGATGCTTATGTCAGTGCGGTAGACCATGCGGTTCGACAAGTGCACCAAGCCACAGGGCTGGCGCCGACCATTGTGGGGCATAGTATGGGGGGGTTAGCGGCGCGTGCTTGGCTGGCGGCTAACGTAGTGAAAGAAACAGGTGCGATTGCTGTTCACCGCGTGATTACGTTGGGCACGCCTCACCACGGCACTTGGTTGGCCAGGTTTTCGCGTTCGTTGAATGGCGCGCAAATGCAAAGCGGCAGCGGGTGGCTCAGTGACCTCTCCGCTAATGAAAAAAAACTACACAAAACACCGTTTACGTGCTTTTTTTCCAATTGCGACAACATTGTGTTTCCAGTTTCGTCCGCCACGCTTGAAGGAGCGGAGAATAGATTGGTGCTTTACCGAGGTCACATCGACATCGCTCATGACCCCAAAGTCATCGATGCGTGCTGGTCGTTGATGCAGTAAAACTACAGAGTAACGCTTACACAAGGTTAAACATGCCACTGATCGTTGTAATGGATGATGATGCCGGCACTCGAATGCTGGTAAGCCAAGTGCTTAAAAAAGAAGGCTATGAGGTAAAGTCTGCGGAAGACGGCGCCAAGGGCTTGGAGCTTATCCGCGAGTACAAGCCTGATTTGGTAGTGAGTGATGTGCAAATGCCAGAGATGGACGGCTTCGCTGTGCTGGAGCAGGTCCGCCAAGACCCTGAGTTAGCCACCACGCCCATCATCTTGCTCACCTCACTGCAAGACCGCACCAACATGCGTCAGGGCATGACGACTGGGGCAGATGACTACCTTACCAAACCTTTTGCGCCCCAAGAATTGCGTGAGGCAGTTTCTGCGCAGCTCAGCAAACTGATTCGTGCAGAAACTATGCGCGCCCACGTCGTAGACGCGGCAGTAATAGAGGCTCTCGAACAGCAGCGCCATAAGATCAGCAAGCTCTACGAGAACAGAATGGCAAAATCTCTCAGCGAGCAATGGCCAGACAGTGGTTTTGTGCATGAGAACGAGAAATTTTCCAGCGCCACCGTGCTGTACGCAGATATGCGTGACTACGCCAACTGGACGCAGCGCTTGTCCAGCGCGGAACTCGGAGAGGTAGTGCAGCAGTTCTACAGCAATGTGGGCGATACGGTGCACCTGTTTGGCGCGCACCATATGCAGTTTGTGGGTGACGGTATGCTGTGCGTGTTTGTTGATGCAGGCGACACCCACTCAGTAAACCATGGTCTGCGCGCCGTACGTGCAGCGGTCGGGCTGACAGACGCTACCCGCAGAATAGATGCCTATGTCAAACAGCGTTTTGATGACAGAGGCTTGCCCTCATTTGCGCTCAGTGTGGCGTTGCACAGTGGCCCGGTAGCATTTGCAAAACTGAGTGGACTTTTTGGTAGCACTGGAAATACAACCCCGGTGGGTGACTCAGTCACAGTAGCCTTGAAGTTGTTTGTTGGCCAGCCTGCACTCGACTGGACGATTGCAGCCAGCGTACAAACCGCACGCCTCGTAACTGGCGCTGTGCGAACAGGTCGGCGCGCGATGGTCAACCTGCCTGGCCGAAACATGCCTGCAGATACCGTAGAAATTGTGGGATTTCAATAATGCCGTGATCGCCACGGCAAGGGTAGTGAATGCTGCAATGGGATGTAGGCTCCAAAATTTCGCTAACTGCTTTGTTCTTTGTTAAAACCTCCAAGAGTGAAGACCTTTGTTGCGCCCTTTACGCTGTAGCCTGCAACGCAAGTTGCTTGTAATACGCAGTGAAATCTGGACTCGTCAAAGCAAGCAACGCGTCAAAACTGTCGATCACAAAGTACTGCGCCTGGTAGCAGTCTATCTTGTAGCTAGACGCCATGCAGCTAAGCAGATCCGCTGGTGTTTGCAGCGGGATGCGCACCGGCTGCATGGAAGTGATGCTGTGCGCCAGCTCGCCACCGCTGCTTAAAATTCCCGCCCCGTAGGCGCGTAATTGGCCATCGCTAGTGCGATCTTCGCGCAGCAAACCAAACTCAATCGTGTACCAGTACAGGCGCGAAAGCATCTCTACCGCCTCTTTGATTTGCGCAGGGCCGTGCTCCAGCGCGTGGGCTTTGAGGGCACCTTGGCCGTAAGCCTGAATATGGTTGGCGTAGCTTTTGTCAAACAGCAGGGGCACATGGCCAAACAAGTCGTGGAACAAATCGGGCTCGACGATGTAGTCAAACTCCTGCGGGCTGCGCATCCAGGTGGTGACAGGGAACTTGCGCTCCGACAGAAGGGTGAAAAATGGCACCTCGGGTATCAGGCCGGGCACGCCCACCAGTTGCCAGCCAGTGGCGGGCAGCAGGCGCGTGTTGATGTCTTCAAAGCGCGGAATCGACGCGCTGGCACCTAGTTGCGGCAGCGCATCGACAAACGCTCGGCATGCCAAACCCGGCAGTAGCGCCGACTGGCGCGCGTAAAGCCGTGCGTAGGTGTCGTGGTCTTGGGCTGTGTAGGCGGCGTAGTGTTGGTCGCAGGTATAGTCCGCTCGCGCCTGGCTGTAGTCGCCGCGCGGTGGGCGGTCTGACTCGCCATAGATGACGGGTTTGACAGCCATACATCGTCAGGCCTTGGCCAGCACGCCACGGCGCATTTGGTCCAGCTCAATGCTCTCAAACAGCGCCTTGAAGTTGCCCTCGCCAAAGCCTTCGTTGCCTTTGCGCTGGATAAACTCAAAGAAGATCGGGCCGAGCTGGTTTTCACTGAAGATTTGCAGCAGCAGCTCGCCCTTGGTGCCGTCCATCAAGATGCTGCGGCTTTGCAGCTCGGCCACGTTTTCGCCGTGGCCGGGGATGCGTTGGTCCAGCAACTCGTAGTATGTCTCGCCCGTGCTCAGCAGCTTCATGCCGCTCATTTGCAGCGCGTCCACGCTGGCTACCAAGTCTGTTGATCCTAGGGCAATGTTCTGAATGCCCTCGCCGTGGTAGCGGTCCAGGTATTCTTGAATCTGCCCGGCCTTCTCATTGCCTTCTTCGTTGATCGGTATGCGAATCTGCCCACACGGGCTGGTCATGGCCTTGCTTTTCACGCCCGTGGCCTGGCCTTCAAAGTCAAAATAGCGCACTTCTTTGAAGTTAAACAACCGCTCATAAAACCCGGCCCATTCTTGCATGCGGCCTCGGTGCACGTTGTGGGTGAGGTGATCGATGTAGGTCAGGCCGTGGCCAGTAGGGTTAAGGTCGGCAGCGGTGATGCCGGGCAAAGGCGCAAAGTCTACGTCGTAGAAGCTGATGTTGCCCAGCACCGGAGGTGCTTCCTTGCATTCGCCATCTGCAGCGCCGTTTTTGCCGCGCCATTTGTCAACCAAGTAAATCAGCGAATCACCAATGCCTTTGATGGCCGGTATGTTCAGCTCGCCCGGCCCCGCTTGGTCAGCGTAGCCCCAAGCACCGAGCGACTTGGCGCGTTCATACGCCGCCTTGGCGTCTTGTACGCGAAAGGCGATGGCGCAAATGCTCGGCCCATGCGCCCGCGCAAAGCGCTGCGCAAAACTGTCGGGCTCGGCATTCACAATAAAGTTAATCCCGCCTTGCCGGTACAGCGTCACATTCTTATGCCGATGCTTGGCAATTGGTTTAAAGCCCATGCGCTCAAACAGCGAGCCCATGGCCTGCGGGTCAGGCGCTGCGTATTCGATAAATTCAAAGCCAGCGGTGCCCATCGGGTTGTCCCACGCTTTGGTTGTGGTTTGAGTCATGTCTTTATTCCCTTTTTTGTCGGCAGAGCCGGTTGGCAATGTATGCAGTGTATTGACAGGGCGGGTCAATATTCCAGCGTAATGAAGCGCTAAAATTGCAATAAACGCAATAAACCTGCAAACTATGGAAAACAATGCACTCGACAAGCTGGATGCCAACATCCTGCGCATCTTGCAGCAAGATGGCCGCAAAACCTACGACCTGATTGCCGCCGAGGTAGGCCTGTCGGCCAGCGCCGTGCTGCGCCGGGTCAAACGGCTGGAAGACACCGGCATCATTGATCGCTATGTAGCCCTCGTCAAGCCCGAGTCCGTCGGCCTGGGCCTGACCGCCTACATCAACGTGCGCCTGGAAAAGCACAGCGAGAGCCACAAACGCAACCCCATGGACCTGTTCCGCGCCAGCGTCCAAACCTGGCCCGAGGTAGTAGAGTGCGCAGCTCTGACCGGCGAGATGGACTACCTGCTGCGCCTGGTGGTCAAAGACATGCGTGCCTACAGCCACTTCATCATGGACACCTTGCTCAAGCACCCGAGCGTGCAAGACTGCAAAACCAGCTTCATGCTCGACCAAGTGAAGTCGACTACGGCGGTGCCGGTGTGACGGGATTCACACGGCGCCTGCTGCCGCCCGCCCGCAGCCTAGTGTGGTTACAACAAGAGCTATATATTTCATAGCTGCTCCCGCAATATTTTATTGGGCT
Organism: Polaromonas sp.; assembly: GCA_031390175.1. GTDB lineage: Bacteria > Pseudomonadota > Gammaproteobacteria > Burkholderiales > Burkholderiaceae_C > JAAFIP01. The sequence goes on along the minus strand of JANMTF010000193.1, from coordinate 2,593 downwards.
GCAGCCGGATTTGTATGTTAAAAATGACTAAAAGCAGCATTTTTCCAGGTTTTTTTGCGCTTTCAGGGTGGCCAGCACCTGCCAAAAACTCGTTAAATCATGCGAATTTACAAAATTAGTAAATTCATCCATATTTATCAGTAAATTCGTGTTTTATTTAACGAAATATGATGTTTTATCCATTGATATAGTTTAAAAATATGCATTTTACTGTTTGACGTGCATGGTGCGCCGATGAAGCCAGTGAAGTTACAAATGGAAGTGCGTGGTGGGCTAAAAGCTCATAAAGTCAAGCGGGAACAGCTACATTTTTTGTAGTGCGCGCGATCACTGGGGCGTAGGCAGTCCTTCCCCTAAGTAGGGTTCTCTCACTACGCCATGGCAAAAATACGGGTTTTCCCTTATATTGCGGGTATGGTTGATTCAAAAGCACTTATCCAAGCCACGCTGGGAGCGGGGATGGAATTTTTTAACCCGCCGCCTAGCTTCACCGGCAAGGCCAGCGAGGCACATTCACGCGCCAAGCCGCTGATGGTGCCTATTCGGTCGCTGGGCCCGCGCCACCGTGAGCGGATTGCGCAGCATTTGCTCGCGCTCAGTCCAGAGGACCGCTACCTGCGCTTTGGCTACGCCGCACAAGAGGCGCAGATTCGCGCCTACGCCGACAAACTAAACTTTGAGCGCGACGAGATTTACGGCATTTACAACCGCTCTTTGGTGCTCATTGCCATGGCGCACCTGGCCTTTGCCGGCGAGCCGCAGTGCGAAAACTGCGCCGAGTTTGGCGTGTCGGTGCTGAGCGAGGCGCGGGGTAACGGCTACGGTACGCAGCTGTTTGACCGCGCCATCACCCACGCCCGCAACAAGGGGGTGGACTTGATGTTCATCCACGCCCTGAGCGAGAACGTGCCGATGCTCAAAATAGCCCGTAACGCAGGAGCCCTGGTAGAGCGCGATGGTGGTGAGACTGAGGCCTACCTCAGGCTGCCGCCCGCCGACCTGGAAAGCCGCATGACCGAGGCCGTGGAAGACCGGTTTGCCGAGCTGGATTTTCAGCTTAAGCTGCAAGCCAAGCGGTTTTGGGAGTTTTTGTCGCAAGTGCAAGAGATTCGGCGTGGCGTACGCGACGGGCGGCACAAAGCGGCTGAATAAATGCCCACGCAATCGACCGGTTAATCGCGTATTTAATCTGCCCAGGCAGCGACCGAGCCAATCTTGCAGGGGTATAGAGCTAAATGCCTGGACCGGGCCTGGAGACCCGTAGGCCAAGTCACACAAATAGGCTATCCTAGAGGGCTGTTTAACTACCGCACACCATCGCCGTGTCAGATCCCCATCCCAGTGGGCCAGCGCCTTTGCTGGCTTCCAAAGCCTTTGTTGGCGGCGCTACGCTGCCCAAGCCCCCTGCCAAGCATGAAGACAAGCGCGGCTTTTTGCAAAAGCTGGCTGAGTTCATCCACCCCGGCCCCGACAGCACCGCCGAGCTGATCGAAACCTTGGCCGAGGCGCAAGACAACCACATCATCAACGCCGAGAGCCGCGCCATGCTGGAAGGCGTGATCCGCATGGCCGACATGACGGCCGGCGACGTGATGGTGGCCGCGCCGCGCATGGACACCATCAATATTGACGCACCATTTGAAGAAGTGATCCACGCCATCATCGATACCGCGCACTCACGCTTTCCGGTGTTTGAGAAAGACCGCGAGAACATCATTGGCATCTTGATGGCCAAAGACCTGCTCAAGCTGCAACGCGCGCCCGAACTGAACTTGCGCGCCCTGCTGCGCCCGGCAGTGTTTGTACCCGAGAGCAAGGGCCTGAACGATCTGCTGCGTGAGTTCCGTGGTAACCGCAACCACCTGGCTATCGTCATCGACGAGTTTGGCCGCACGGCGGGCCTCATTACGATTGAAGACGTGTTAGAGCAAATCGTCGGCGAGATTGAAGACGAGTTTGACGATGCAGGCGAAGACGAAGGCGACATCTACGCCCTGGCAGACAAAACTTACCGCGTCAGCGGTGACACCGCCATCGACCGGGTGGACGAGGCCTTTGGGGTCACACTCAAAGCGCATGACAACGAGGCGTTTGACACCGTAGGCGGCCTGATAGCGCATGAGATGGGTCATGTGCCCAAGCGCGGCGAGCGCTGCGTGTTGTCTAACCTGAACTTCACCGTGCTGCACACCAAAGGCGGCGCGGTCAAGTGGTTCAAGGTTTCGCCCGTGGAGCTGTCCGCTTGAAGCTGTTGTGGCTGGCCTTGGTGGCCATCGCCGGGGGCTATGCCCATGCCTGCGCCATCGCCTCGCCATGGGACGGGCAGCCCGTGTGGTGGCTGCAAATAGCCGCGCTATCTTTGCTGGTGGCCACGCTGCACAGCGCGGCAGGGGTTAAAAGTGCGGCATTCTTGGGCTGGCTTTTTGTGACCAGTTGGCTGTCGGGCAGCGTATGGTGGCTGTACACCTCGATGCATCATTTTGGCGGCCTCGCATCTGAGCTGGCCGTGCTGGCGGTGTTGGCGCTGTGTGGTGCGCTGGCGCTTTTCTATGCTGTAGCCTGTGCATTTTTCAAGCACTTTGGGTTGCTAGCC
>JANMTF010000179.1:0-2925 GCA_031390175.1 Polaromonas sp. | reverse complement strand
CCAATCTGCCAAGGCACAAACTCATAGTCGCCCAGCCCCAGCTTTTCGCTCTTGGAGGCTTCACCTGAGGCCGTGCGCAAGAAGAGTTCAAAAATCTGTTGCCCCATTTCTTGCACAGACACGGTGCCGTCCAAAATCTCGCCGCAGTTGATATCCATGTCTTCTTTGAGTTTGTTGAACATGGGGCTGTTGGTGGCCAGCTTGATGCAAGGGGCGGGCTTGGAGCCGAACATGGAGCCGCGCCCGGTGGTAAATGCAATCAGGTTGGCACCGCCTGCGATTTGGCCGGTGGCGGACACCGGGTCGAAACCGGGGGTGTCCATAAAGACAAAGCCTTTGGTGGTGACGGGCTCGGCATATTTGTACACCTCCATCAGCGGGCCGGTGCCGCCTTTCATGGACGAGCCTAATGACTTTTCAAAGATGTTGGCCAGGCCGCCAATCTGGTTACCGGGGCTGACTACGCCGTTGATTTGCACGTCGCGGCCTACGGAGTACACATCCTTCCACCAGCGGATGCGCTCGATGAGTTTCTTGCCAATGTCTACCGTGGCGGCGCGGCGGGTGAGGGTGTGTTCTACGCCGTAGATCTCAGGCGTTTCCGACAAGATGCCGGTGCCGCCGTGGCGCGCGAGGATGTCTACCGCTGCGCCCAGCGCCGGGTTGGCGGTGATGGACGAGAAGCCGTCCGAGCCGCCGCACTGCAAGCCCACGCTCAGGTGGCTGGCTGAGACGGTTTGGCGCTTGACGTTGTTGGCCTCGGGCAGCAGGGCTTTGACGGCTTCAATCCCTGCCGCAATAGTCTGGCGCGTGCCGCCAGATTCTTGCATGATGAAGGTGTGCAGGTGTGGGCTGGCGGCCAGCTCTTCTTGCTCTAGCAGGCCCTTCAATTGGTTGCGCTCGCAGCCCAGGCCAATCACCATGGCGGCGGCCAAGTTGGGGTGGCGGATGTAGCCTGCCATGGTGCGGCGCAAGAGTTGCATGGGCTCGCCGCTCATCTCCATGCCGCAGCCGATGGAGTGGCTAAAGGCCACCACACCATCGACGTTGGGATAGGCGGCCAGACGTTCGGGCGTAAACCATTCGGCAATTTTGTTGACCACGGTGGCCGAGCAGTTGACGGTAGACAAAATGCCGATGAAGTTGCGCGTGCCTACCTTGCCGTTGGCGCGCACATAGCCCTGGAAGGTGGCGCGCTCATGTTCTGGTAGCAGTTGTACGGGCTTGAATTCACTGGAGTAAGCGTAGTCGCGGTCAAACTCTTTGAACTCGGTATTGTGGCTGTGCACCATCGTACCGGGCTCGATGTCTACATGCGCAAAGCCCACAGTCACGTTGTACTTGAGGATGGGCTGGCCTTTGGGGATTTTTTGGGTGGCGATTTTGTAGCCGGCCGTTACCTGCGCCTTGCTGGTGACGCGCTCGCCCGCTTCGGTATCAAACGCCATGCCAATCGGCACGTCGACCCGCGCTACCACCACGTTGTCGTTGGGGTGCAGGCGGATCACGGGGCCCATCATGCGTTTGTTGGAGGTTTCGATCATGCAATGTCTTTCAGAAATTCAGGCGCTGAGTGGGTGGTGTGCAGTCTATGACTTGTCGCCCTATTTTATTCGGGCTTCACGCCGGACTCTTTCACCAGGGGTGCCCATTTGGTGATTTCACTTTTGATGTAGTTGCCCAGCTGCTCGGGCGTACTGGTGCGCACCTCAAAGCCCTGCGCGGTCAGCTTGTCGCGCATCTCAGTGTCTTGCAGTGCCTTGGTGACTTCGGCATTCAGCTTTGTCACCACGTCTTTGGGTGTGCCCGCAGGCGCGACCAAGGCGTAGACCAGTTCGACTTCAAAGCCGGGGTAGCTCTCGGCAATGGTGGGCACCTCGGGCGCATTGGCCGAGCGCTTGAGGCTGGTCACGCCCATGGCGTTGAGTTTGCCGGATTTGATGTGCGCCAGCACCGAGGGCGTGCCTGCGAGGATAAGCTGGATCTGCCCACCCAGCACATCGTTCATCGCAGGCGCTGCGCCTTTGTAAGGGACGTGTTGAAAGTCGGTGCCTGCCAGGTTGTTGAATAGCAAGCCGCCCAGGTGCAGCGGCGTGCCCGCGCCTGCGGTGCCGTAGTTGAACTTGGCAGGATTGGCTTTGACCAAGGTGACCAGTTCTTTGAGGTTTTTTGCAGGCACGCTGGGGTGCGCGGCGAAGATCAAGGACGAGGCTGCGGTGAGCGAAATAGGTGCAAAGTCGCGCACCGTGTTGTAGGCCAGTTTGGGGTACATGGCTTCGTTGATGGCTTGGGTGCCCACCATCATCAAGAGCAGGGTGTAGCCATCGGCTGGGGATTTGGCGACGAACTCTGCCGCCAGGTTGGTGCCTGCGCCGGGCTTGTTGTCGGCGATCACAGGCTGGCCGAGGGCCACGTTGAGCTTTTGCGCAATCGCGCGGCCCAGCACGTCAGACGGGCCACCGGGGGCGAAGGGGATGACGATCTTGATGGGTTTGTCGGGGTAGACGGCGTGGGCGGTGTTGCCGAATGGGGCGAGGGTGGCCAGGCCGAGCACGGCGAGTGCCAGTGCTGCGGTGACTGCGTTGCGTTTGGGTAGCGATATCATCGAAGACTCCTGTGAACTAAAAAACTAAACACCATGTTGATTACCTGCGCCCAACTGTACCCGCTGGAAGTGCCCATGTCCCGCCCCATCAAGATGGCGGGCGAGACCGTAACGCACGCCCACACTTTGCTGGTGCGCTTGACCGACGCGCAAGGCCGCGAAGGCTGGGGCGAGGCCAGTGCCGCACCGCTGATGACGGGCGAAACGCTGGGCAGCATTGCCGCGAGTACCGAGTATTTGTTGTCCAAGCTGGTGGGCATGGAGGTGACAGCACCCTCGGCTATCGCGGCTATGCAAGAGCGTGTTTTGTATGGTAACGC
>JANMTF010000146.1:0-36845 GCA_031390175.1 Polaromonas sp. | reverse complement strand
CTTGGCGCGGTGATAGCGCACTTGCTGCACTTTGAAGAAGAGCAGTGCGCTGTGAAAAAGGGTGCGGTATGGTGGCTGCGTACCCGAGAGCGCAATGGCCAACTGGAGACCGTGGTGGTGACGGTTCAAACGCCAGAGTATTTGTGAACCGGGATATTGAAATCAGCCATGGTTTTTTATACGTAGCGCAATACCAGCTTTTTGCCAGGCAATTACTTCTTCCTGCAGCAGGTGGACAGATTGCGGATAACTCGATTCCCATCGCGTGGTGATTTGCAGTTCAAAACCATCTTTGGTGCTGCAGATCAACATATCCTGGGTATCCGGCGTGCGGCGCGCGTGGCACACAATCACCGCCAATCGAAGGGACAAAATTTGATGCAGAAAGTCGATCTCGTCTAACGCACCATTTAGTTTTTTGAGTTTCCCGCGATGGCCAAATACCAGCAGGCTTAAACGGTGCAGCTCTGGTTGTGCAAACCCTGGCGCATCTGTGTTGTCCAGAATATAGGCACCATGCTTGTGGTAGTCGGTATGCGAAATGCGCGCGCCAATTTCGTGGGCCTGTGCAGCCCAGCGCGCTTTGCGCAGCAAACGCTCACGGTGCGCTTGGGGCTCATCACTTAGCAGTTGCTCCAGGAAATAGGCTGTAGTGGCAGCCACACGCTGGGCATGTGCAGCATCTACCGAAAAGTTGGTTGCCAAGCGTTGGATGCTGGCGGAGCGCACGTCCGTATCGGCGTCTTCGCGGTCTAGCAGATCAATCAGCAAGCCATTGCGAAGGGCACCTTCGGCCACGTTCAGTTGCGTAAGATGCAATAAATCAAACAGCGCGCGCAAAATCGCGGCGCCCCCACCAATCACGGCCCGCCGGTCGTCCTTTAGTCCAGCGAGTGCCACTTTGTCGATATGGCCTGCGCTCAGTAAGGCGCTGTACAGCCAGTCCAGCCCGGCACGCGTCACGCAGCCAAGGCCGAAGCCCCTGCCTGCCAAAATATCGGCTACTGCACCGACAGTGCCAGAGGAGCCGTAAGCGGTATCCCAGTGGCTGGCATCAAAACTGCCTGTTGCTTCGTCCAGTATGGCCTGTGCAGCGACCTCTGCGCGCTGGAAGTTAGCGGCATCCAGGCTACCGTTCTCGAAATACTTCATGGACCACGCCACACTGCCCAACCGGTAGGATTCTGTGCGGTGTGACTGGTAGCCTTGGCCTAGTATCAGTTCTGTGGACCGCCCGCCAATGTCAATCACCAAGCGCCGCTCGGCCGACTGGGGCAGCAAGTGCGCTACCCCCATGTAGATGAGGCGCGCTTCTTCGCGGCCTGAGACCACGTCAATAGGAAAGCCCAGTATTTTGGTGGCTTGCTTGAGAAAATCTTCGCGGTTGCGTGCCTCGCGCAATGTCTGTGTGGCCACAGCACGTACCTGGCTGCGCTTAAAGCCGCCCAGGCGCTCGGAAAAGCGGGCTAGGCAGTCCCAGCCCCTTTGCATAGCCTCAGGCGAGAGATTGCGCTCGCTGTCCAAGCCATTGCCTTGGCGCACAGTTTCCTTGAGGTACTCGACCCGCTGCACATGGCCGTGGTCAAGGCGGCCAATTTCCAGCCTGAAACTGTTGGAACCAAGGTCAATGGCGGCGAGTAGAGAACCGTTTTGCATAGTCGCTTGTCAGATAGTGTGCCAAGCATAGCATCCGCAAGGTGTGCGAACGGTGGTGGCCGCTAATTTTGAGCAGAGAGCGCGCGGGAAATTTAACCTATCAGCCTGCCGTCTGAACCCAACATGCTCTGCGTCACGTAGACAGAGCTGCGTTTTTGCGCCGTGTAGGCTACGCGGTACCCGCCCAGGTCATGGTCTTGGCGGCGGTTAAAGGCCTGCAGCACACTGGCGCGGGTAGTCGGGCCGTCTACGCCCCGGATAACCTCGTAGGTATAGCGGGCCGCAATAAATCCGGCCAGGCTGTGGGGTGTCGGTGGTTCGTCGTACAGTTTAGCCAGCACTTGCCGGTAGTTGCGCACAACAGGCAATGCTGCATTGACCATCGGCACCGCCTGTGTTGCGATGATGGGAATGCTTTTAGCTCCGCCCATCTCTTGCAAGGTTTGCAAGTTGACATCGGCTAAGGCCACCACGTAGCGCTGGCGGGCTTGTTTCTCAAGGCCTTGGGTAAATTGCACCAGCTCCGGTGTGCCGCCTACAAACAAAATGACCGCCGCAGTGCTGGCGCTGACTTTCTGGCCTGCCTCTTGCAGATTGTTTGTGATGGCCAGTTCGTGCAGCGTCAAGCCTAGTTTGTAGGCAACACGCCGAATGTCACCCATGTTTTGCTGACGCTCTGATGCAGAGGCAAAAACCACACCTAAGCTTTTCAAACCAAGGGCCGACAGGGATTTAAGCGCGTGGTCGATCTGCTCGTCACGCGGGGAAAAAATGCTGAAAGTATTGGCAGACAGTTCGATACTGGCGTTTTGCTGCCAAGGCGCTACGTGGGCCAAACCCACTTTGTCAGCGCGCAGCAGCGTATCGAGCTGATTGGCCAGAGGATCAGCCGCAGTACCCGAGAGCGCAATGCAGGCAGGGTTATCGCGCACTTGGGCCCAAGCCTGTCGTGCACTTTGCTCGCTACCGTCTGTCTCCAACACCCAATGCGTGACTGCGCGGCCACGTATGCCACCATTCAAATTGATATCTTGCCAAGCCGCGCGGCTGCCAATGAGAAAATCCTTGGCGATATCTTGCTGCGACACTGACATGTCTACCACTTGCGCCACGGTCATGCTACCCAGTGGTGCTATGCGACTGGCTTGATTCTGTGCTTGCGAATCTTTGGAATGCAGTGCCACAGACGAAAGCGCTACAGGAAGGAGGCAAGCGAAGCTGCGGCCGGTGCCTATAAATTGCCTGCGATTGACTTTTGGCTTAGTGGCAGATGGCTCGGTGATCCAAAGTTTTTTGGTGATGTGAAGAATTTTATTTACTATATTATTCATAGCTGCTCCCGCAATATTTCAAAGGTCTGGCGCCACTTTTTGTTTGTAATCATGGTCATTTGCGTGCAGGCGGCATGAGTACGCGGTCAACGATATGCACCACGCCGTTGGTGGCATTGATATCGGCCGTTTGCACGACGGCGTCTTCTACCGTGACAAACGCCCCGGCTTTGGCCAAGGCAATATTGCTACCTTGAACGGTTTTGGCTGGCCCGCTTTTAACGTCTTGTGCAATGGCCTTGCTGGCCAGTACGTGGTAGGTCAGCACGTCTGTCAAGCGGCTTGGGTTGGCAGACAGTTCATCCAGTGTCTTGGCGGGAACGGCCTTAAAAGCCTCATTGCTGGGTGCAAACACAGTAAAACTGCCAGCCCCGTTCAGCGTGTTGACCAACCCCGCCTTGATGATCAGGCTGCTCAGCGTGCTCAGCTCTGGAGTGGCCGCAATGGTAGCGGCTACCGGGCGTGGGCTGGGGACACTGGCGCATCCGGTCAGCATCAAAACGGCTGCTACGGTGGCAGTGGTCAAGGCGTGGCGGTATGCGGATTGAACAGGATTCATGATGTAACCTTTAACGAGGGTGGTGAAACAGGTGTTTTGAAAAACTAAGAGACAGTGCAAATCTAAGAGATTTGTGTGAAACTACCGTGACAAAAATATGTCATTAAAATGACGGAAATACAGCACCAGAAAGCTGGTTTTGTCACGGATATGTCATATTGAGGCTCTACATTCAATGCATACCAACCCGGCCATTTGGCTTCATTTTTTTTGACAAGGTGTATGTATGAAACAAGTCGCAATGAAATTCGTATTAGCCAGTACTGCAGGCCTGATGGCTGTGGCCAGCGCATTTGCACAGGACGTCACTGGCGCGGGCGCTACTTTCCCAGCGCCGTTGTACGCTAAATGGGCCTCTGAGTACAACAAAGCCACTGGCGTGAAGATTAACTACCAATCCGTAGGCTCGGGTGCAGGCCTGCGCCAGATTGAAGCCAAAACAGTTGATTTCGGCGCGTCTGACCAGCCTTTGAAGGATGAAGAGCTGAAGGCGAAAAACCTGGTGCAGTTCCCCACCGTCATTGGTGGCGTGGTCCCCGTGGTGAACATCAAAGGTATCAATCCAGGCCAACTCAAACTCAACGGTCAGGTGCTAGGCGATATCTACCTGGGAAAAATCTCCAAGTGGAGCGACCCTGCCATCAAAGCCCTGAACCCCACGCTGCCTTTGCCTGATGCGGCGATTTCGCAAGTGCGCCGGGCCGATGGTTCGGGTACCAGCTTTATTTTTACCAACTACCTGTCCAAGGTGAATGCTGAATGGAAGAGCAAAGTAGGTGAGGGCACAGCAGTGAACTGGCCTACCGGTGCCGGTGGCAAGGGCAATGAAGGTGTGGCTGCATTTGTCAACCGCCTGCCTAACTCGATTGGCTATGTGGAGTACGCGTATGTCAAGCAAAACAAAATGAATTTTGCACTGCTGCAAAACGCCGACGGCAATTATGTGTCGCCAGACGATACGGCTTTCAAAGCCGCTGCAGCCGGTGCTGACTGGAACAAAACCTTCTACCAAATTTTGACCAACCAGCCTGGTAAGGATGCCTGGCCTATCAGTGGCGCTACCTTCATCCTGCTGCAAAAAGCACAAGACAAGCCTGCCAACGCTACCGCTACCTTAAAGTTCTTCACTTGGGCCTACGCTAACGGCGACAAGATGGCTGACGACTTGGATTATGTGCCGATGCCTGACAGCGTGATTGGTGCGATTGAAAAAGCTTGGGGTGACATCAAAGACGCCTCTGGCAAGGCGGTAACATTTAAGTAATTGTTCTTGTACAAGCCGCAGTGTTGCGGCTTGTATGGGGTGGGTGAAGTTGTTTGGGACTTGATAAAAATGTCATCTATAGACGGTTCTAGAAAACTACCATTGATTCCGTTAGACCGGGTCTTTGCATGGGCTGCGCAAGGTGCAGCCCTTATTACTTTAGCGTTGCTAGCAGGTATCCTTTTGTCTTTGGTTTTTGGCGCTTGGCCCGCCATTGAAAAATACGGTTTCAGCTTTCTGACAACCAGCGTGTGGGATCCCGTGAAGAACGAGTACGGCGGTTTGGTAATGATCTATGGCACGCTGGCCACATCGTTTATAGCTTTGTTGATTGCCGTGCCTGTGAGTTTTGGGATTGCGCTGTTTTTGACAGAGCTGTCCCCCGCGTGGCTCAAGCGCCCTTTGGGAACCGCCATTGAGCTATTGGCAGCCGTCCCCTCCATTGTGTATGGCATGTGGGGGCTGTTGGTGTTTGGCCCTATATTGGCCACTTATGTGCAGCAGCCCTTGCAATCTGCATTTGCAGATGTCCCCTACATTGGCGCATTTGTGTCGGGCCCACCAGTAGGCATTGGTATCTTGAGTGCCGGTATTATTTTGGCCATCATGATCATTCCGTTTATCGCCTCTGTCATGCGCGATGTGTTTGAAGTGACGCCCACATTGCTCAAAGAGTCGGCTTATGGCCTGGGCTCCACTACCTGGGAAGTGATGTGGCGGGTGGTGCTGCCCTACACCAAAGCGGGTGTGGTGGGCGGCATTATGTTGGGTTTGGGTCGTGCCATCGGCGAGACCATGGCGGTTACTTTTGTGATCGGCAATATGAACCAATTGGATTCCCTGAGTGTGTTCCAGGCTGCCAACAGCATTACGTCGGCCTTGGCTAACGAGTTTGCCGAAGCTGGGGAAGGTTTACACCAAGCGTCATTGATCTATCTGGGCCTGGTGCTTTTCTTTATTACCTTCGTGGTTTTGTCCTTGTCCAAGATGTTGCTGTCACAACTTAAGAAATCAGAAGGTACCACATCATGAGCGCCGTGATCAGCCAGACATCCGCTACCTTGGTCAAGTCGCACGATGCGCAGCTTGCACGCCAGGCCATCTTTGCGCGGCGTAAGTTCACTAACCAGGTGGCATTGGCTTTGTCACTGGGCGCCATGATGTTTGGTTTGTTTTGGCTGGCATGGATATTGTGGGAGACGCTGCGCCTCGGGCTGTCGGGGCTGAGCATAGCCGCCTTTACCCAAATGACACCACCGCCCAATGAAGTAGGCGGGCTGGCCAATGCACTTTTTGGCTCTTTCATCATGGTGGCATTGGCAACCTTCATCGGCACACCCATTGGCATTATGGCGGGGGTCTACCTGGCAGAGTACGGTAGCAAGAGCCGCCTGGCATCGCTGACCCGATTTGTCAACGATATATTGCTGTCCGCACCCAGTATTGTGATTGGCTTGTTTGTCTATGCGGTGGTTGTGACCCGGTTCAAGTCATTCAGTGGTATTGCGGGCGTGTTGGCGTTGGCACTGATTGTGATTCCGGTGGTGATTCGCACCACTGAGAACATGCTGGCACTGGTGCCTTCGGGTTTGCGCGAGGCCGCTTATGCGCTGGGTGCGCCCAAGTGGAAGGTGATTTTAAGCATTACCTTGCGTGCATCGCGCGCGGGGGTGGTTACGGGTATTTTGCTGGCGGTAGCACGCATTGCGGGGGAAACTGCGCCTTTGTTGTTTACGGCACTGAGCAACCAGTTTTGGACCTCCAATTTGGCAGAGCCGATGGCCAGTTTGCCCGTGACGATTTTTAAGTTCGCCATGAGCCCTTATGAAAACTGGCAAAAACTTGCATGGGCAGGGGTGCTGATTATCACCATGACGGTGCTTGGCTTGAATATTTTGGCACGCGTTCTCACAAGGAATAAACACTAATGGACACCACCTTATCTAAGCCCGGACTTGCTCAAGCAGTGCCCAAGCTGACAGTGCGAGACTTGAACTTTTACTACGGCAAGTTTCATGCGCTCAAGAATATCAATTTGACTATTCCTGAGAAGAAGGTGACGGCATTCATCGGGCCATCGGGTTGCGGTAAATCGACCTTGCTGCGCACGTTTAACCGCATGTTTGAGCTGTACCCTGAGCAGCGTGCTACGGGCACTATCGCAATGGATGGTGAAAACTTGCTGACCAGCAAGGCTGATGTCGCCTTGATTCGGGCAAAGATTGGTATGGTCTTCCAAAAACCCACGCCGTTTCCCATGTCGATCTATGACAACGTGGCCTTCGGGGTCAAGCTGTTTGAAAGCTTGAATCACAGTGACATGGATGACCGGGTGGAATGGGCGCTGCGCAAGGCCGCTTTGTGGGGTGAGGTGAAAGACAAGCTGAACCAAAGCGGCGGTGGTCTGTCGGGCGGGCAGCAGCAGCGGCTGTGCATTGCACGGGGTATCGCCATCAAGCCCGAAGTACTGCTATTGGATGAACCCTGCTCAGCGCTGGACCCCATCTCTACGGCCAAGATTGAAGAGCTGATAGCAGAGCTCAAAAGTGAATACACAGTAGTGATCGTCACCCACAACATGCAGCAGGCTGCACGCTGTAGCGACTACACGGCGTATATGTACCTAGGCGATTTGATGGAGTTTGGCGAGACAGAGCAACTGTTTTTCAAACCCGGTCGCAAGGAAACTGAAGACTATATTACGGGCCGTTTTGGTTAAAGGACTCACTATGCCAGATAAACATCTTTCAACCCAATTTGACGCAGACCTGAACGCCTTGTCAGCCCGTCTGATGGAAATGGCAGGCTTGGTAGAGTCGCAAACACGCAATGCGATTGAGGCGCTGACACATTTCAATACCGAGGTGGCCGACCGTGTCATCGCGGCAGAAGACCGGGTCAACGCAATGGAGGTGCAGATTGACCGCGAACTCAGCTCCATCATTGGCCGCAGACAGCCCACGGCACGCGACTTGCGTTTGTTGATGGCTATTTCCCGGATGACTGCCAACTTGGAGCGTGCTGGCGATGAAGCGCAGAAGATTGCTCGCATGGTCAAGAGCATGATCGCCAGCGGCTCTGCCCGAGCACTGCCGGTAAGTGAATTGCATCTGGCTGTAGAGCTGGCTGCAGGTCTGCTTCGCAAGTCATTAGATGCCTTTGCTCGGCTGGACACCAAGGCCGCAGTGGATATCTTGAAAGAAGATGACTTGATTGACCGAGAGTTTGGTGGTTTTGTGCGCAAGCTGGTCACCTACATGATGGAAGATCCACGCATGATTTCTCCCAGCCTGGATCTGCTTTTTGTGGCTAAGGCGATTGAGCGTATCGGTGATCATGCTAAAAATATTGCCGAATCCATCATCTATGTGGTCAAGGGCACTGACGTGCGGCACACCTCGATGGAAGAAATAGAGTCGGTGGTCAATTAAATGAAACCCTCTCGCGTGCTGATTGTGGAGGACGAGCCAGCGATTGCCGAGCTGATCGCCATCAACTTGCGCCACCACGGCTTTGAACCGATCATCGCTGGGGATGGTGAGCAGGCGCAGCGCGAGTTGGATGCCGTACTGCCCGATGTCATATTGCTGGACTGGATGTTGCCTACCACCAGCGGATTGGCCTTGGCACGTAAATGGCGCAGCGACGCGCGTACCCGGCCAGTGCCCATTTTAATGTTGACCGCGCGCGGCGATGAGCCAGATAAAATTCAAGGTTTGGATGCGGGTGCTGACGACTACGTCACCAAGCCGTTTTCTACCCAGGAGTTAATGGCCCGTATTCGGGCAGTGTTGCGCCGCCGTGCGCCCGAGCAGGTCAAGGGACAACTGCAAATTGGTGCGCTCAGGTTGGACGGCGCGACACACCGCGTGGCTTTCAACAGCCTGGAGCTCAAGCTCGGCCCCACAGAATTTAAGCTGCTGAACTACCTGATGACTTACCCGGAGCGGGTGCACAGCCGTGCCCAATTGCTGGACAAAATTTGGGGTGACCATGTGTTTATTGAAGAACGCACGGTAGATGTGCATATCAAACGCTTGCGTGAGGCTTTGGGAGATGCGGGTGCTATGGTAGAGACGGTGCGAGGTGCAGGGTACCGTATCACGTCTGCTATCGCGGCACCTGCGCAAGCAGTGCAAGCTGCGCATTGAACGGCATGTTCCAGCGTTTCTTGCTATTTGCAATAGCTTCTGTTGCCGGCTATTTAACTATCTACGGTCTTTTTCCTGCGTATCTAGCGCCATGGGGCGGGTTGCTGGGTGCGGCACTGTGGCTGGTATGGGATGGTTGGCGTGCCAGTGCTTTTGATGCAGCTTTGCGTTTGGCACAGACGGGAGACAGCTTGCCCACACTTGCGGGTTGGTGGGGTGGGCGCTTGGACCGTGTGCGCCGTATGCTGCGTAACAACCACCAGCAGCTTGCCGCCAGCGAGCGGCGCATGACAGAATTTTTGTCTGCCATTCAGGCCTCACCCACGGGCGTGTTACTTTTAGATCCGCTTAACCGGATCGAATGGTGTAACCAGACGGCGGCGCATCAGTTGGGCTTGGACGCACAGCGCGATGTATTGCAGCAAGTAGGCAACCTGGTGCGCCAGCCAGATTTTGCGGCTTACCTGAATGAAGCCAGCTTTGACCATGAGGTGGTGTTTGGGGCGACGCACAGCACTGCGGCCAGGCCGGTCAGGATATCTGCACAATTGCATCCCTATGGCGAAGGGCGCAAGCTGATGCTGACGCGTGACGTGACGGCTATTGAGCAAGCCGAGGCGCAGCGGCGTGACTTTGTAGCCAATGTGTCACACGAAATCCGCACACCTCTGACGGTACTGAGTGGCTTTGTGGAGACGCTGCAAAACCTGCCGCTCAATGAGTCGCAGCGCAGCCGCTACCTGGGTCTGATGGCGCAGCAGTCGAAGCGCATGCAGGCGCTGGTGAGTGATTTGTTGACCCTGTCCAGGCTGGAGGGCAGTCCTATTCCCAGTCTGGCTGACAGCGTACCCATTCATACCCTGCTAGACCAATGCGAACAAGATGCCCGCTCTTTGATGCAAATGGGCGCTTTGCAAAAAAATACGCAGCCACTGCGTCTGCGCTTCAACTATGCCAACGAGGACGATGCGCAAGCTACACTGCTTGGCAATAGCAACGAGCTGCTCAGCGCCATGGGTAATTTGGTCAACAACGCCGTGCGCTACACCCCTCCCGGTGGCAGCGTGGATGTGAACTGGGCGGTGCTGCGAGATGGGGGCGGGGAACTGAGTGTAAAGGACACTGGTCCAGGCATAGCGCCAGAGCATTTGCCCAGGTTGACCGAGCGTTTTTACCGTGTGGACCGTAGCCGTTCGCGCGACACGGGCGGCACCGGCCTAGGGCTGGCCATTGCCAAGCACGTCGCGCAGCGCCATGGTGGTGAGCTGAAAGTGGCGTCTGTGGTCGGCCAAGGCAGCACTTTTACGCTGACTATTGGGGCGGTGCGGGTGCACGTGGTGTAGCCAAAGCGTAGCGCACCAGCAGGGCTAAAAATAAAGCCGCTACCACCGCCAACGCCGCAGCACCGGCCAACCAAAATGCCTGGGCAGATTGCATCGCTGCGCCCCAAGTGCCGTCGGTATACGCCAGCGCGTAGCCGCCACCCAGTCCCACGCCCCACAGCATCACACCGTAGATGAGCAGCGGCATCAACGTCACGCTGTAGCAGCGCAACACAAAAGCGCAAATGGTTTGCAAGGCATCAAACCAATGGTAAAGCGCCACCCAGGCCAGCAAACTTGCTGCGAGCGCCACCACCGCAGCGTCGGTGGAATACAAGGCTGCAATGGGGTGTGCCAGCACATAGGTGAGCAGCGCCACTGCACTGGCAAGCCCCACCGTCATGCCCAAGCCCAAGCGTGCTACAGCACGCGCATGCAAAGGGCTTCCTGCACCTATCCAGTACGACACCCGCGCACTACAGGCTATCGACAAGGCGAGCGGAAGCATGTACATCACGCCCGCTATGTTGGAGGCAATTTGGTGGCTGGCAGCGGGCACGATACCCAGGCGGGCAATAAACAAGGCCATCAAGGTAAACGAAGTGATCTCTACCAAATAAGCCAACCCACCCGGCAAACCGGTGCGCGCAAAACGCGCCAGCACAGGCCATTGGGGCGGCTCCATCTGGTGCATCAGCTTGAGGGGTTGGTAGAGTGTTTGCGTGCGCAGCATCAGCAACGCACACAGCAGCATCAGCCAGTTGACGATAAAGGTGGCCCAGGCGCAGCCTGCCAGACCCATGGCAGGAATACCCAGCCCGCCAAAGGCCAACCACATGGTGAGTGGCACTTTGACGATCAGGGACGCTACTTGCAATGCAGTGACGAGTTTAGGTTTGCCCAGCGCTTGGTTGAGCGATGAGTACATGCGAAAACCCAAGGACGGCAAGAGTGCCCATGCCAAAATCCCCAGATAGTTTTCTACTGCAGGGCGCAGCACTTCCGGTACTTGGGCCGCACGCAACAGTGGCTGTGGAAACAGCATCACCGCCATGCCCAGCAACACCAGTGCGAGGGCCAGATACACAGACTGGCGCACGCTGCGTCCCAGCTCGGGGTAGCGCTGTGCGCCATGCAGCTCTGCATACACCGGCAGTAGCGCCTGCATCACCCCCATGAGCGACACATACACGCTGACATAAATCGATGCACCGATCGACAGCACAGCCAAGGCCTCGGGTGCATAGCGACCTGCAACGATGGTGTCGGTAATGCTGAAGGCCATCACCGCCAACTGCCCCACCATCACGGTGCCAGCGTGCTGCGCGATGGTGGTCAGCTCGGATGTGTGGGGCCCAGGGTTTGAGGGGGCAGCGGTCGGCGGCATTGGTGAATTAACGCGCCGTGGGTTGACGTTGAAACACCAGTAAATCATCGCTGGTTGAAGTGCGGCGGCGCGCACCGCTGCGCAGTTGCCAGTCGCTGGCTTGGTCAGATTTTGCAAACGCGGGTTGCGATGATGCGTGCACAATCAGCCAGCCACATGCTTGGGCTTGTACCAACGGCACCAAACGCAGCTTGCCGTGGTAGGACAGTGCAGCGGCCTCGACCTGCGTAACGCCATATACGGCGACGCACGCTCTGGTGTCGCTGCCGATGCTACGGGTGACTTGACGCACCACCGCCATGTCGCTGCGCACATAGTTCAGCAAGGGCATCCACAGGGTCATCAGCAGCAGCCACGACATGGCCGCTCCGCTTGCAGGCAGCACCAAACTTTTCCACAGTGCGTCGCGGTGGCGGCCCGCCCGCCAGCTGACCAGCCACACCCATGCCGCTGTAGCGGCCAGGGCGGCTAAAAAGGGCAGCCAACCAAAGCTAGGCTCAAAGCCAGGCACCAGGCGCCGCACGTTGGCGGCTGGCTGCGCTGGTACGCCAGTTTGCATGGCCAACCACACCACCCAAATAGTCAGACCGCAGCCCGAAAAAAACAACAAAGTAAACCAGTCAATCAAGGCCGTCATGCTGCGCTGCAAGGTCGGTAATGCAAAGGCTGCCAAGCAGGCCAGGCTTGGTGCGATGAGCAGCAAGGTGCGGTCAGCGCTAGGGGCTATCAAAGTGGCCAGCAATATCACCGTTGCCAAAGACAGCGGCAGGGCAATATGAAAATGCTGCCACCAGGCACGCCACTTCCACAGCGCCACCAGCGCCATGGGCCACGCAGGCCAAGTAAACCACAGCATCAGCTGGCCCCAGACGCGCCAGTCATCCCACGACGCGGGCAACTGGCCCACACGGGCATGCCACAGATCAAGCTGCACGGCCAGCACCGTGGCACCCAAACCCAAGACCACAAAGTACAGTGCCCAGCGCAGCGCGTGGGTGTCTTTTTGCAAGGCGCGGGCTACAGCGCCAGCGCAGGCCAAAGCCAAACCAAACGCTGGCACGCCCGACAAGGCGAGCCCAAAAGATGCGACAGCCGCAGCACTAACCGATACCGCTGTGCGATAGGGCGACGCAGCATAGGCAAAAAACAAAACAGCAGTAAAGGCAAGCTGCGCAGCGTTGGGTGTCGTCTCGTGCGACAGCTGTGCCAGCCCCAGCATGGCGATCATGGCCAGCAAGCCGCCATCGGCCATGGCCCGTGCGTAGTCGGTGGGCTGGGCCTCGCCGCCAAAGGCAAAGGGTACAGGCTGCGCGGCCTCGCCGCGTGCCAGGTAGTACACGGCATACCATGTAGCCAGCAGGGTCAGGCCCAGTAGCAATGCAAAAGGCACGCGTGCTGCAAAATCTGCTGGTATCCAGCCAGGTGCCAGTTGCATAGCCCACGCACCTAGCCAGTAGGGCAGTAGCGCGGGTAGCTCGGGCCCGCGTCCCAGCAGGGTGATAGACCACCATGAGGTGTTGCCTTGCACCAGCTCGCGCATCATGCCAAAAGCGGCCAGGTCGGCATTGCGCCAAGGGTCGCGGCCTACAAAACCGGGCAACACATAGGCCAGGCAAAACAACCACAACGCCAGGCGCGGCAAGCGCCGCACGGCAGATTGCGTGACAACGGCGGGAGTGGGGGATGTGCTGCTCAAAATATAAAAATCGGAAGTAACCAGCTAAAACGATAAAGCTAAAGCCACAAAGCAAAAAGGCAGCACGGTTGCCCGTGCTGCCTTGGTATTGTGGCGCAATTTGGTGGTGACCAAATTGTTTTAAGCCAATAGCTAGTTATGCTTTTGCAGCGTCGCTCGCAGCAGTGGCAGCAGCCGTCGTGGTGGTGCGGCCAAAACGGTTGCGGAACTTCTCCACGCGGCCGCCCATGTTGTCCACCGACTTTTGCGTGCCGGTGTAGAACGGATGCGATTCGCTGGAGGTATCAAGCTTGTACAGGGGCAGTTCTTTGCCGTCTTCCATCTTGATCATCTCTTTGGTGTTGGCGCATGAACGTGTCACGAACTTGAAGCCGTTGCTCAAGTCTTGGAAACACACGTCGCGGTAGTTGGGGTGAATGCCAGCTTTCATGGGGATATCCTTGGGGGTTAGTTGCGGTAGCCGCGCAGCACGGTGCTGGGTACTTTCCGGTAAGCCTTCCATTATAGCTCGGTTTGACTTGGAACTTAACCCGAAACCGGGTGCTTTTTAGCCGCCCCGGCGCATCATGTCGAAGAATTCAGAATTGTTCTTGGTGGCTTTCATGTTCTTGAGCATCAGCTCCATAGACTCTATTTCGTCCATATTGAACATGAACTGGCGCAAAATTCGGGTTTTTTGCAACACTTCGGGCGATAGTAACAATTCTTCCCGGCGGGTGCCCGATTTGTTCAGCTCGATGGCGGGGAAGACGCGTTTTTCGTACAAACGGCGGCTCAAATGCACCTCGGAGTTGCCAGTGCCTTTGAATTCTTCAAAAATCACGTCGTCCATACGGCTGCCGGTATCGACCAAAGCGGTGGCAATGATGGTGAGCGAGCCGCCTTCTTCCACGTTACGCGCCGCGCCAAAAAATCGCTTGGGGCGCTGCATGGCATTGGTGTCGATACCGCCAGTGCCAATCTTGCCGCTGCTGGGCATGACGTTGTTGTAGGCGCGGGCCAGGCGGGTAATGCTGTCCAGCAAAATCACTACGTCTTTTTTCAGCTCGACTAGGCGCTTGGCGCGCTCGATCACCATTTCGGCCACATGCACATGGCGTGCGGCGGGCTCGTCAAAGGTGGAGGCAATCACCTCGCCTTTGACGGTGCGCTGCATTTCGGTCACTTCTTCAGGGCGCTCGTCCACCAGCAGCACCATCATGTGCACGTCTGGGTGATTAGCGGTGATGGCGTGGGCAATGTGCTGCATCATCACCGTTTTGCCGCTCTTGGGCGAGGCAACGATCAAAGCGCGCTGGCCTTTGCCGATGGGGGCGATCAGGTCGATCACCCGGCCAGTAATGTTTTCCTCACTCTTGATGTCGCGCTCCAGCTTCATCTGCACTTTGGGGAACAGCGGCGTCAGGTTTTCAAACATCACCTTGTGTTTGTTGCTGTCAGGCGAGTCGCCGTTGACCTTGTCCAGCTTGTTGAGCGCAAAGTAACGCTCGCCGTCTTTTGGGGTGCGCACTTCGCCTTCGATCATGTCGCCGGTGTGCAGGTTAAAGCGACGCACCTGGCTGGGGCTGATGTAGATGTCGTCGGTGCTGGCGGTAAAGCTGGTGTCCAGGCTGCGCAAAAAGCCAAAGCCGTCGGGCAAGATTTCCAGCACACCGTCGGCCACAATGGTCTCGCCTGCGCGGGCGCGCTTTTTGATGATGGCAAACATCAGTTCTTGTTTGCGCATGCGGCCGGTGTTTTCAATTTCAAGCTCCTCAGCTTGCTTGAGTACTTCGGATACGTGGAGGGCTTTGAGTTCGTTCAGATGCATAGCGCGTCAGTCAAAAGTAAAAGAGAAAGTAGTGGGGGAGGTGGCAGCATCTTTGATGCTGCATAGAGCTGCCTCGTACAGGCAGTCGTGAATAGTTGGCAATCCACACATCTATGTAGTTGCAACATTATTATAGCCCCCGTATGATACGGTGCGTAAACGTTTGTTTGCAACTAAGTCGCTTTTTAAATCATATATAGTTCAGTGTGCAAAATTTCGTTCAATCACTAGCTAACGCAGTTACCCGGAGAGAGACCCAGTCTAAGGCGGGCCCTGCCGCCGCGCCCGCCAACACCCCGGCGACTGGTGTGCGGGGTGGCAATGAGCAGGGTAGTGCGCGCGAGCGCGTTTCTGCGTCTGCGCCGCAGGTAAGCGCCGCTGCCCCACTAGCCGGTCCACCGGGCTTGCACCCCGGCATAGTAGGCACTATCGGAGAGGAGTTTGCGCACATCTTAACGAATGCCATGGAGCTGGTGGCGCATGCTGTGTCCAATCCGCGCAACTCTGGTGCTGACCTCAGCCGCGCCCATGCCTTGGTCGATGGCTTGCGCCACAAAGCGATGGCTTTGCAGCAAATATCGCGCTTGGCGCAAAACCAGGTGCGCCAGTCGCATGAAAAGCTATCCTTACCTGACGTAGCGCAGGGTTTGGTCGCTGAACGCCAAGCGCAATATTCGGTCGCGGGTGTGGTGGTGAACAGCCGATTTAAGCCTGTAGAAATTATTGTGGATCCTGGTTTGCTTGTCAGTTTGATTGCATCAGCCCTGGACTGGGTTACCGAGTTTGGAACCGTGGTGCGTATGGCCACCAGCATGAAGAACTGGCCCCAGCATGGGCAGCTCAGTTTGATTTCCTCGCAAGGTGTGCGTCTGCAAACCGATATTGATAACAAATCCGTGGTCAACCAGTCCATCGCCTGGCACTTGCTACAGCAGACGGCGCAGTCCATGGGGGTAGGCTTGGAACTGAGCGAAACCGACAACGAGCGTAGCTTGATGATCGAGTTTCCGCGCACTGTGGTGGCCTTGGAAGGTATGACCATACTGGAGATGGATGCGGGGCCTGCCAGCGACAGCTTTGGTTCTGTGCACTCAAACTTTATTGCCGGTCACCAAGTATTGCTGATATCGCCTGATTACACCTTTTATCGGCAGGTGCGTGACATCTGCAAAGGTTTAAGCTTGGTATGTGAGCAAGCCCCCAATGTGCAGACGGCAGAGCGCATGTGCGAGCAACGCGTGCCGCACCTGATCATGTGCGATGAAAATTTGGCTGATGACCGGTACGATGCGCTGCTGGCAGATTTGGAGCGACATGCACCAGGCTTCCCCACCATCATCGTGAGCGAGGGTGATTACGGTTTTGAGTTGTCTGGCTGGTCTAGCAGCAATAAGTCGCGCATTTCACGCAACCAAGTGATCGAGCAGTTGCCCGGCGCATTGACGATTGAGCTGTCGCGCTCGATATAAGGCAGTACCCGCTAAGGTGGTCATCCACCAAACGCACCTAGTGCTTGAAGCTTAACGCCCTCAAGGGCGCTAAGCCAAACCCATCAAATTAAACCAATTGCTGGTCAATGAACGCGGTGAGCTGCGACTTGCTCATGGCGCCTACCTTGGTGGCCGCCAGTTGGCCGCCTTTGAAGATCATCAGCGTAGGGATGCCGCGAATGCCAAATTTGCCGGGGATGTCGCGGTTTTCGTCCACATTCATTTTGGCGACTTGCAGCTTGTCGCCGTAGGTGGTGGCCACTTCGTCCAAAATCGGGGCAATCATCTTGCAAGGGCCGCACCACTCGGCCCAGTAGTCCACCAGCACAGGCTTGCTGGCTTGCAGAACGTCAACTTCAAATGACGCATCGGAAACATGTTTGATTAAATTGTTGGCCATGATGCTTTTCTCCGTGGTGGGGTTAGGCTGAAAATTGGTCGGTGTGATATCCGGTTTCTTGCCCGGATACCGCTACAGTGTGGGCATTGTGACAGAAAGCAAGGTATGAGGTCGCTCCATCGGTGCGCGCGCAAGCTATGGCAGTAATAGTTAAAACCCAATTTACAGAGGCATTGACAGGCGGCGCGCAGCCAGCACTGGGCATGCCCGCCACAGCTTGGCACGCGCCTGCCTGGCAAGCGCTGTGGGCGCAAGTAGCCGCGCACTTGCAGGCGATGCAAGCGCACCCCGCGCGTAGCGTGGTTTTGCTGCCGTTTTTTCAGCTCCAAGCGGTGGCGCGTGCCAGCATCGGCCAAAGTGGCCTGTTTGGCGGATTTTTACCCCGACTGGAGACGACTAAAAGCTGGAGCCAGCGCATCAGCCACCATGTGCCCAGCGAGCTGGACATCAGCTTTGATGCGGGGCTGGACAGCCTGCGCGCCAGCACCTGGCTGCAACGCGCGGGGCTTGGGGCCAAGCAGGGCATTCTGTCTGGCGCGCTAGTAGACACCGCGCACCAACTGGGCGCGGTGGTAGCCGCTGTGCCGCCTGCGCAGCGCACCGACTGGGCCGTGCAGGCACGCCAGCAAGCGCTGCAGGGGCTGGACGGCAACCCCCTGGTGTACGAGGCCGCAGTGGCGCGCATAGCACTGGAATGGGCTGTGGCCTCACGCTATGCCAGTGACGTGTTGTTCGAGCCGGGCCTGCGTAGCAGCTTGGACGCGTTGGTCGTGGTGCAAGGTTTGCAGGCCAACCCGTTGGCCGCCGCGCTGGCCGCACACTGGTCGGCGGTAAGTTGCACCGCCCAGTGGCAGCCAGTGAACGGCAAACCCGAGATTGCCCTGCATACCGCACACAACGCCCACGACGAGGCCGACCGCGCCGCCGCTTGCGTGCTGCGCCGCATAGCCCAAGGCGCGGTGCCGGTGGCGCTTGCGGCGGTGGACCGCGTGAGCGCACGACGCATCAGCGCCACCCTGCAACTGCACGGCGCGCTACTGCGCGACGAGACCGGCTGGAAGCTGTCCACCACCCGCGCCGCTGCCAGCCTGATGGCGCTCTTGCGCGCCGCCCGCTGGAAAGCGCAAGGCGAGGGCGCTGACGACGCGCTGCTCGATTGGCTGAAACACACTAGCGTGCCCGCTGCGCAGGTGCATGCATTAGAGAACGCTCTTCGTAAGCCAAATAGCACACCAGCCCAGAAGCATATTGCGCGAGAAGCTATAAAATTTATAGTATCTGAGGACACAGCGGTGTCCATAGACGAACTGCTAACCGGCCTGCGGGCCAGCCGCCCCATGGCCCCATGGCTGGCCAGCCTGGAGCAAGCCCTGCGCACCACCGGCCAATGGGGCGCGCTGGTGGCAGACAGCGCCGGGCGTGAGTGCTTGCAGGCTGTGCACCTGATGCAGCCAGAGTTGGTGCAGGCGCACACGGCCCATGTGCCGTTGGCCGAATTCAGCGCCTGGGCCACCGACTGCCTGGAAAGCGCCAGCTTTAAACCTGCCGTGGATGCGGCAGCAGATGCTGCCCAGGTAGTGGTGCTGCCCCTCGCCCAAGTCTTGGCCAGGCCATTTGCCAGCATAGTGATAGCCGGTGCAGACGAACAGCGCCTGCCTGCCTCGCCCGAGCCACAAGGCGCATGGAGCAGCGCGCAGCGCGCCGCACTGCGCCTGCCCAGCCGCGAGACGCTGGGCGCAGAGCAGCAAGCCGTGTGGCAGTGCGCTATGCAAGTGCCGCTCGTAGACATACTGTGGCGAAGCACGGAAGGCGAACAGGCTTTGCTGCCCAGCCCGCTGTTGCAGCGCTGGCGGCTTGGCCAAGCTGCGCAAGGCCACAACGTGCCGCAAGGGATTGACCCACGCGACGATGCGCTGCAATCTGCGCGGCCCACACTGCCGCCCCAGCCCACAGCGGGTACCTTGAAAGTAGGCAAACTCTCCGCCAGCAGCTATGGCGATCTGCGCACCTGCCCCTACCGTTTTTTCGCCCTGCGCCTCTTGGGCCTGCAAGACGCGCCCGAGCTGGATGCCGAAGTGAGCAAACGCGATTTTGGCAGTTGGCTGCACAGCGTGCTGAGCGACTTTCATACGCGCCGCAAGGCTGCCTTGGAGTCAGGGCAACCCGCCACACCCGACCGCGATCTGCTAGACCAATGCGCCACAGAGCAGAAAATAGCCGACAGCGGTTTCATTCCCTTCACGGCAGCCTGGCCGCAGGTGCGCGAGAGCTATTTGCTGTGGCTAGCCCAGCATGAGGCGGAGAGCTGGCAGTTTGACCAAGCCGAGCTGGAGCGCACGCTAGAACACGCAAGCGAGGGTGCGCAGCGCGTGACCCTCATTGGCCGCCTCGACCGGGTGGACCGCCTAAGCCGTGGCCCCATGGCTGGCACTGCCTACGTACTGGACTATAAAACGGAGAGCACCCAGGCCAGCAAAGAGCGCGTGAAAAACCCGCTGGAAGACACCCAGCTGGCCTTTTACGCTGCGCTGCTGGGGGAGGACGACATCCACGCCGCCTACGTCAACGTGGCCGAGCGCGAATGCAAGATCACGCCGCAACCCGACATCATGGCCGCGCGCGATGCGGTGCTGCAAGGCATCAGCATCGATGTGCAGCGCATTCATGCTGGCCACACTTTGCCCGCTTTGGGCGAAGGCAAAACCTGCGATTTTTGCGCCGCACGCGGACTGTGCCGCAAGGACATGTGGACACTATGAGCACGCAAGAATACGCCTACGCCTTGAACGGCCGACCCTGCACGCGCGAGGCCTTCTACGCCATCGCCTGTGACCCGCAGCGTAACGTGGTGGTGCAGGCCTGCGCAGGCGCTGGCAAAACCTGGATGCTGGTGTCGCGCATTTTGCGGGCGCTGCTTAATGCGCAAACGGCCCACTCAGCGGCTAAAGTGGGTGCACCTAGCGACCCAGCAAACACTCTTGCACCGCAAGAAATTCTCGCCATCACCTTCACCAAAAAAGCTGCAGGCGAGATGCGCCAGCGCCTGCAAGAGTGGCTGGAAGAGTTTGCCCAGGCCGCTGATGATACCTTGGCGCAAGAGCTGATGCACCGAGGCGTTGCAAGCTCCATAGCCTTGCAGCCCAATGGAATATTGCGGGAGAAGCTATCAAATTTATACCATAGCGTATTGGCATCAGGCCGCACGGTGCAGATCCGCACCTTCCACAGCTGGTTTGCTGCGCTCTTGCGCAGCGCGCCCATGGCGGTGCTAGAGCAGCTAGGCCTGCCCACGCAATACGAGCTGCTGGAAGACGACAGCCAGGCCACCACTCTGGTGTGGCGGCGCTTTTATGACGCGCTGGCGGCTGACGATGCGCTGCGCAGCATTTATAGCCAAGCCGTAGCGGCGCACGGCCGGTTTAACGTAGACAAAGCGCTGTCCAGTGCACTGAACAAACGGGTAGAGTTTGCACTGGCCGAAGCAGCGGGCACCGTGGCCAGCAGCATTCGCCCATTTGCCCAGGTGTACGCCGAGTTTGACGGCTTGGACCGCCCGTTTGACCTGTTCAGCCAGCATCCCTTGCAACTGCAAAAATTAAGTACTGCGGCGGTGGTGCTCGGCCGTGCGCCGCAACCATCGTTTGCCGAAAAAGGCGTTGACCTAGAAAAAGCCCTGACCGGTCAGGATTACCCTGCCGCCATAGCCGCGCTGCTGACGCTGAAAAATGAGCCACGCAAATTCAGCGAAAGAATCGATGGCATAGCGCAAGTGCGCATAGCCCAAGACCTTTGCGTGCGCGTCAACGCCGCGCAGCAACAGCACGAGGCCTGGCTGCACCAAACCCGCATGGCCCAGCTGACCCGCCAGCTCATTGCCTGCTACAGCGCGCTCAAACGCGAGCGCGCCTGGGTAGACATGGGCGACGTAGAACGTTCGGCCCTGCATTTGCTGAGCGACCCCGTGCTGAGTGGCTGGGTGCAGCAACGCCTGGACGCGCAAACCCGCCATCTGCTGATCGATGAGTTTCAAGACACCAACCCGCTGCAATGGCAGGCGCTGCAAGCCTGGCTTGCCAGCTATGCCGGAGCAGGCGGCAGCGCGCCCAGCGTCTTCATTGTGGGCGACCCCAAGCAAAGCATCTACCGCTTTCGGCGTGCCGAACCCCAAGTGTTTGTAGCGGCCAGCGACTTTGTGTGCGAGGCCATGCAAGGCGTGGTGCTCAGCTGCGACCACACGCGGCGCAACGCACGCGGCGTGCTGGCTGCGGTGAACGGCGTGATGCACAGCGCTGCCGAGCAAGGCTACGAAGGCTACCGCCTGCACACCACCGAGTCTGACCAGCAAGGCCAGGTGCTGCGCCTGCCACTGGTAGCGCGCGACGAGGCCGATGCGCAAGCTGCGTCTACAGAGTGGCGCGACACGCTCACCACCGCGCGCGATGAGGCCGAGGAGCACATCCGCACCCGCGAATGTGCGCAAGCCGCCCAATGGGTAGCGCAGCACATCGCGCAAGGCACGCCAGCGGGCGAGGTGATGGTGCTGGCTCGCAAACGCGACCGCTTGCAGCGCATGCGCGATGCCCTGCAAGTGCTGGGCATCGCATCTCAGATCAGCGAAAAAACCCAACTCATGGAACACTGCGAGGTGCAAGACGTGGTGGCCTTGGTCGATGCCATCGTCTCGCCAACGAATGACCTGGCCTTGGCCCGCGCGCTCAAGTCGCCGTTGTTTGGCGTGAGCGATGACGAGCTCGTCGCCATCGCCCAAGTGGCCAAAGCGCAGCGTTGCACCTGGTGGCAGGCACTATTAAAACATGAGCTTCTCCCGCAATATTCTATGGGGCTAGAGCCTGATTTACGTGAAGATTCAGCACATTCATCGCCCATGCAACGGCCCGAGTTTGCCAAGCTGGCGACTGACCTGCAAAGCTACCAAACCCTGTTCGCCACCCTGCCGCCGCACGACGCGCTGGCGGCGGTGTACCAGCACGCTGACGTGCTGGTGCGCTTTATGGCCGCAGCGCCCGCACCGCAGCGCGAGGGTGTGGCTGCCAACTTGCAAGCCCTGCTGGCCGCCGCACTCGACGTAGACGGTGGCAGGTTTTTAACGCCCTATGCCTGGGTGCGCGCTCTCAAATCAGGCAGCGTGCGCGCCCCGTCAGCTACCGCGCCGTCAAACGAAAAAGACGGCAAGCACAGTGCAGTGCAACTGCTCACCGTGCACGGAGCCAAAGGCCTGGAAGCCCACACCGTGCTCATGCTGGATGCCAACGCCCAGGCTGAAAAGTCCCGCAGCATGGACGTGCTGATCGACTGGCCGGCCGAGCAAGCCGCGCCCAGCACGTTCGCCTTCCTGGCCAGCGAGTCCGCGCCTCCAGCGTGTGTGAAAGAAGCGCTAGAGCACGAGCAAATAGCCAGAGCCCGAGAAGAGACCAACGCTCTGTACGTCGCCATGACCCGCGCGCAGCACACCCTGGCCCTGTCCGCCCACGAGGTGCGCACACCCGACCCCACCAGCCCGTGGCAGCGCTTTGAGGCGCTGGGTGATGCGGTGGCCGTGGACGATGTGCAATTACACGAAGTAGACGCCCAGGCTGAAAACGCTGCCCAAACCTTTTCAGAGCAGCAGTTTTATATAAAGAAAATGCCCGCAGCCCAATGGAATATTGCGGGAGCAGCTATTCATAATATAGTGGTTAGTAACCCATCAGCCACCGCGCTAGCAGCCGAAACCACCCCAGACAGCGCCGCCTCCCGCATCGGCCAGGCCATGCACCGCCTGCTGGAGCTCTACGCCCCCGGCTACGACATGCAGCATGCCGCGCGCAGTGTAGGTGCGCAGTTCCAGCTCGACGCAGCGCAGTCTGCCCAGGCCCTGCAGTTGGCCCAGCGCATCACCCAAGGCGAGGCCGCATGGGTGTGGGACGCAGCCGTGGTCGATTGGCAAGCCAACGAGCTGGAGCTGATGCACGCAGGTGCGCTGCTGCGCCTGGACCGTGTGGTGCGCCACTGCGCCAGCCAGGCATGGTGGGTGCTGGACTACAAGTCATCCGCCACGCCTGAGCGGCAAGTGGCGCTGCGTGAACAGCTTGGTACGTATGCAGTTGCCTTGCGTGCGTCTACGCCGGGAGCGGTCGTGCGAGCCGCTTTTATTTCTGGTGAAGGATCGGTTATTGAAATTTAAGGGCACTATGCGATTTTCGGTGGGCAGTTACCAAGTTTGGGTTGCAAGGTGCTCGCAGGTGTTTGGCTGCTTTTTGTACGGGATCAGGTCGGTGGTGCACTTAGCTACGCGGCTGTCCTCCGTTGCGGCCTAGGGCCGCTTCCTCCCCCTTTATGCCGCTTCGCTAAGTGCACCACCGACCTGATCTTGCGGCGTGTGTGGGCGTTTCACCGCTAGTGCAGACACCATCTTTCCAGCATCGCGTGACTTACGCGTGCGCAGACCAACACACTCACTGCCCAGGTGCGTGGTTTGGACAGCCGCGCAGCCGTCCAAACCGCGCACTAGGGCGTACAAGCCACGTGTAAGTGCAAGCACCAGGGCGTACAAACACCCTCTGCCGTCAGCAAGCGACAACCACCGCAGGTTAAGCTCACCCATTACCCACAGCAAAGCACAGAACAATGAACCCTATCCCAGTCGCCATCATCGGCGCAGGCCCGGCAGGCCTCATGGCCGCCGAAGCGCTCAGCAACGCAGGCATCCAAGTGCACGTCTACGACGCCATGCCCAGCGTTGGCCGCAAGTTTTTACTCGCTGGCATCGGTGGGCTCAACCTTACCCACTCTGAACCACTCGATACCTTCCTCACCCGCTACTACGAGAGAAAAGACGTTCTAGCCCAACAAATCATTGCGCAGCCAGCTACTGAAATAGGAGCATGGGCCAAGGGCCTGGGCATCGACACCTTCGTCGGCACCTCCGGCCGCATCTTTCCCACCGACATGAAAGCCGCCCCGCTCCTTCGCGCTTGGCTGCACCGCCTGCGCGGCAACGGCGTGCAGTTTCATATGCGGCACCGCTGGACGGGCTGGAACGAGCAGGGCGCTTTACGGTTTGAAAAAACTACGGCAGGCGGTGCACCCAGTGCAGACCCAGCAGCCCACAACGCAGCAGCCACAGGCGACAACCTGGCCCACTCGGCGGGCAGCGCAGAGCACATCACCGTGCAAGCCAAAGCCACCATCCTGGCCCTGGGCGGCGCAAGCTGGCAGCGGCTAGGCTCAGACGGTGCCTGGGTGCCCTGGCTGCGCGCCAAAGGCATCGACGTAGCCGACCTACAGCCCGCCAACTGCGGCTTTGACGTGGCCAGCAACGGCAAATTCGGTTGGAGCGACCATTTCAGCAGCAAATACGCAGGCCAACCCTTCAAAACCGTCGCCCTCCGCATCGAGGGCGCTGCCACCGAGCCAGCCAATGAGTTTGATTTCCACCGCCAAGGCGAATTCGTCGCCACCCAAACCGGCCTAGAAGGCAGCCTCATCTACGTCGCCAGCAAGCTGCTGCGCGAGCGGATAGCACAGCAGGGCAGCGCCACCTTCCACCTAGACCTGCTCCCCCAATGGGACGCCGCCAAAGTCCTGCGCGAAGTCAGCCACCCACGCGGCTCCCGCTCCCTGTCCAGCCACCTGTCCAGCCGCCTCAACCTGGAAGGCATCAAGCTCAACATCTTGTACGAGCTGCTCAGCAAGCAAGCCATGAACGACCCCAAACAACTGGCCGCTGCCATCAAGGCCCTGCCCATCACCGTCACCGCCACCCGTCCCCTAGACGAAGCCATCAGCACCGCAGGCGGCGTGCGCTTCGAAGCCATGACCGGCCACTACATGCTGAACAAACTACCCGGCGTGTTCTGCGCAGGTGAAATGCTCGATTGGGAAGCGCCGACGGGTGGGTATTTGTTGACTGCCTCGATGGCTACGGGGAGAGGGGCTGGGGAGGGGGCGTTGGCGCATCTGTCACCATAATCTGTCGTGCGCTATTGCCCAGAAGATGTTTATAATGGTTATATGGGCGCAACCACTATCCGTAAAATCGTCATCGACACTTCGGTGCTCGTTTCGGCCTTGCGGTCGCGCGATGGGGCTAGTTTTGAGTTGGTGTCCATGTTGCCAAATCCGGCCATTCAGATTTGCTTGTCGGTGGCGCTGTATACCGAGTGGCAAGCGGTATTGACCCGCCCTGAGCACTTGCCACCTGGTGCAACGCCGGAAAATGCCATTGCTTTTACGCGCTATTTGGCATCTATTGCGCATCTGCAAGATGTCTATTTTTTGTGGCGACCATTTTTGCGCGACCCTGATGATGACATGGTGTTGGAGTGTGCGGTGGCATCAGGTGCCCACACTATCATCACCCACAACATCAAAGATTTTGCACGTACCCCATCACTTGGAGTGCACGTTATGACACCAGGACAATTTTTGCAGCAGCTAAAGGAGAACCGACTATGAGCGCACTGACCATTCGCTTGCCCAACTCTGTGCACGAGAGCATTAAGAAATTGGCTAAAAAAGACGGTATTTCCGTCAACCAGTTTATCGCTAGCGCTGCGTCAGAAAAGATGGCCTCTTTTCTCACGCTGGACTACCTGCGCCGCGAAGCCGCTCTAGGCAAGCGCGAAGACTTTGACCGACTGCTTCAGCTGGTGCCCAATGGGCCTGCGGACTGACCACCTTTGAATTTCTAGACATGTTTTCAATATGAGCCTACCCAAATTCTTCCAATGGCACCACCTATCGCGCCTGCCATCCGCATGGCTTCTCTTGGTACAGCTATTGATTTTGATTCTCGCACCGCTCACCAACGACAGCCTCACCAGCCACGCTATTTCATGGTGTTTGAGTGCGCTGGCCTTGTTGTTGCTGGCCACCATTATTCGCAATAGCCCTATCTTCACCGGCTTTGGTTTGTTCTTTGTGATTGTGGGCTTGGGCTTGTCCAGCAGTGTGGTGCTGGGTTTTGATTCACCGAACGTGCAAGTGGCCGCGCATTTGGTGGAGGCCGTGGCTTATTTTTACGGTGCGGCGGGCTTGCTGATGTATATGTTTGAAGACGAGTACCTCACCCGCGACGAGCTGTTTGCTGCAGCCGCAGTGTTTACCTTGCTGGCCTGGGGCTTTGCGTTTTTGTACAGCGTGTGCCAGGTGTGGTACCCCGGCAGTTTCAACGCCGTGGCCAGTGGCCCCCGGACGTGGTTGGAGTTGATATTTTTGAGCTTCAGTATCCAGTCCGGCACCGGCCTGAGCGACATCGTGCCGCTCACACCCACTGCGCGCGTGCTCACGGCGCTGCAAATGTTCACAGGCGTGATGTACATCGCCTTGGTGGTGTCGCGCCTGGTGGCGCTGCAGTACATCACCCATTTACCTAAAGACAAACAAAGTAAATGAGAAGCAATAGCTCCACATACTCCCGTTCCAGTCTTGGTGCGGGTCGCTTTACTGCAAAGCGGTTTCGTAATCCTGTCCACCGTAGTACACGCCTAGTACAGTGACTTGAAGCCCGATGACGGTAAAGGCAACGATGGCGCTTTTTTTGTAGTGCGTGATGCGCAGGCCTGGCCGGATGTCGTCGCGCGGCGTCCCGCGGTGCGGTGAGATAGCCAGGCTCTCGCAGTAAGTGATGATGGCATCCACATAGCGCTGGGCCACTACAGGGGCGTTGACATGGGCGATAAACTGGTAAAGCTCGGCGAGCTGGTCTTGCGCCTCGGGCGCAAAGGCGACGCGGTAATCCATCAAGCGGCTACTTTGGAACTTGTTTTGAGCGCCTGTGTATGCACTGTTTTCATTTTTGCGCGCACCTGGGCTGCGCTGAGCGCGCGAGTTGGCTCTAGCTGCATGGCGTCGTACGCGCTAGCGACGCTACCTTGCAACCAGTGCTCAACGGCCCGGTCGCGGGCTAGCAGGGTGCGCAGGCCATCCCGCACCACCTCGCTTTCGCTGGCGTACTCCCCAAGGCTGACTTTTTCTTTGACCAATGCAGCCATCTCGTTAGGTAGGGTAATGCTCATTTGCTGGGTGCTGCGCATTTCGATCTCCAGTGAATAGGATTTAATCCTATCACAATCAAACACCCGCTGCCAGGTCATCCGCTTCGGCAACGTGTGCCCTATTTGATCCGCGCCGTCAGCCGAAAAGCCACCGCCAAAGCCAAGCTGCCAAACAGCGCAGCCCCTGCTGCTTGGCCCGCCAGTACCTGTACCGGGCCGTAGTGTGCGCCCCACCAGGCAAACGGGATCGTGCCCAGTGTGGCGCGAGCCCAGTTAAAGCCGGTGGACCACAGGGGGTGGCCTAGATTGTTGAAGGCGGTGTTGGCTACAAACAAGGCGCCCATAAAGAAAAAGCTCGCCGCTATCCAACTGCAAAAGGCATGCAGCATGTCGGCCCCCACGCCTTGCAGGGAGAAGAGTTGAATCAAGGGCCCTTGCAGCAAGGCCAGCAGCAGCCAGGCACCCGCCACCGAGGCGACCATAAACCACACGCTGGCCCGCAGGCCGGCACGCACCCGGTCAAACTGTTGGGCTCCCAGATTTTGCGACAGCACGGGGCCAATCGCTCCACTCAGGGAGTAAATCAGGCCAAAGGCGACAGGGGTTAAACGGTCTATGGTGGCTTGGCCCGCGACTGCTGACGCGCCAAACTGCGCCACGCTGTGGGTGACAAACGCCGTGCCCACAGGGGTAGCCAAGTTGGTCAACACAGCGGGGCCCATCACGGCCAGCAAAGTGCGTGCATCGGCCACCAGGCGGCCCCACTGCATGGGAGCGAGCAGTTTGCGCACGCGCGAAGCACCGTATAAACCTACGCCCAGCAGCACGACGCGTGCAATCACCAATACGATAGCCGCGCCGTCCAGGCCCAAGCCCAGGCCAAAAATAAACAAGGGGTCCAGCGCAGCGGTTACCAGCGCTGGAAGCAGCGTGACCCACATCGCGCGGCGCGCATCACCTATCGAGCGCAGCAGAGCCGCACAGGCCAGGCCCGTGCTGAGCATGAACATCGAGGGCAACGTGATCATTAAAAACCGCTGCGCCAGCACCAGCACCTTATCGCGCGCGCCCAGCAAGTGCAAGATGGGTTCCAGGAAAACCATGGTCACCACGGACATCAGCAAGCCCACTGCCGCTGCAATTACCAGGCTGGACGTGGCCAGAGCGTGTGCCTCGTTTATGCGCCCGGCCCCGATGGTGCGCGACACGATGGCTGAAATACCAATCATCACGCCGATGAACACGGACAGGTGAAAAAATACCACCACTCCAGCAAAGCCTACTGCCGCAGCCATGGCCTGTTCGCCCAGCATGGAGATATACAGCAGGCTGATCAAGTCCACGGCATAAATGGCCACCAAGCCTATCGCGCCGGTGCCCGCCATGACGATGATGTGGCGCATCAAGGAGCCGGTGACGAAGCGTGGTGCAGGGGGGCTAGCCGTAGTCATTGGAGGAGTTTGACGCATTAGACAAGTAGATGCCTGCAAGTTGCCCCAGCAGGGCAGATAACGCCTGGATCTGATTTAGGTGCACCGCTGCGAACGAGCGATGCAAAAGAGGAGGTTGACGAGCCTTGACCCCGGCACTGGCTCTACAGTTAGAGCTGCTTGGTTCCCCACCTGACTCGGTTGGCCGCTTTACCATGCGGGAAGGCCCGTCAGGGTGTATTGTACATTTAACTCATGAGTTACAACTTGCAAACAACCGATGTCGCCATCGTAGGCGGCGGGCCTGCGGGCCTGATGCTGGCGATTGAGCTGGGCTGCCGTGGCGTGCGCTGCGTGGTGCTGGAAGAAGATGAGGAAGGGCCCGACTTCCCCAAGGCCAACGCGACCTCCGCCCGCACCATGGAGCATTTTCGCCGCCGGGGTTTTGCCGCAGAGGTGCGCCAGCTGGGCTTGGGCGCAGACGATCCGCAAGACGTGGTGTACTGCACCACTCTGGCGGGCCAGGAACTCGCTCGATTCGCCATACCGCCCCGCAACCAAACCTTGCACCAAACCTCTTTTGGCGACTATGGCGAAGCCGCTTGGCCCACGCCCGAGCTGCCACACCGCTGCCAGCAAATGTTCATCGAGCCGGTGCTGCGCGAGCAAGCCCAGCGCCATGACAGTGTGGATTTAAAGCTAGGCTGGCAGGCTGAGACGTTGGCCGTGGAGGCAGAGCAGGTGCGCATTGTGGCGCGCCATGTCACCAGCAAAGAGCTTTTGACTTTGCAAGCCCGCTACGTGGTGGGCTGCGACGGCCCGCGCAGCCTGGTGCGCAAAACCTGCGGTATTGAATACAGTGGCCAGAGCAAAGAAAAACGCGAATTTTTTGGTGGGCAAATGCTGTCGCTCTACTTCACATCCAGCACTTTGTACCAAGTGCTGGGCAAGCAGCGCGCGTGGATGTACGTGGCTGTCAACGCGGTGCAGCGCGGCATGATGGTGTCAATTGACGGGCAAAGCAAGTTTATGTTTTGCTTGCAACTCAAACCCGACCAAACCCCCGAGTCAGTGGACTACCAGGCCGCCATGTTCGCCGCCATCGGCGCAGAATTTGAGTTTGACTTGATTGCCAAAGCGCCGTGGCAAGCGGGCTTTACCTTGGTGGCAGACAGCTTTAAACAAGGCCGCGCTTTCATTGCAGGCGATGCCGCCCACCTCTTCACGCCCACCGGCGGCATGGGCTACAACACCAGTGTGGACGATGCCGTGAACCTGGGCTGGAAGCTGGCCGCCGTAGTGCAGGGCTGGGCAGGCGAAGATTTGTTGGACACCTATGAGGCCGAGCGCAAACCGATTGCGCACTGCAACACCAGCTTTGCCCGCGCCATGGCCGACAGCATTGGCGGCATCCAGGTGCCGCCTCAGGTGGACTTGGAGAGCGCAGAAGCAGCCCCTGTGCGCCAGCAGCTAGGCGATGCATTGGCCAAGCATGTGCGCAATGAGTTCAATATTCCTGGCCTGCAACTGGGTCTGCGTTATGAAGGCAGCCCCAGCGTCGTCAGTGATGCCACGCCGCCCCCTGCCGACCAGCCCAATACCTACATCCCCAGCGCGCGGCCCGGCGCACGTGCACCGCATATTTGGCTGGATGGCAAGTCTATTTTTGATCTGTTTGGCCGCGACTTCACTTTGCTATGTTTTACCCCCGCTGGGCACAGCAGCGACAGCGCGCTCTGGCAACAGGTTGCTCTGCAGATGCGGTTGCCGCTGGATGTGCTGTACTGCAACAACGCGGATGCGCGCGCACTGTACGCAGCAGACAGGGTGCTGATTCGCCCAGACCACCATGTGGCTTGGCGCGGCGATGCAAACGCTAACCCAAGCGGAATTTTAGCCAGGGTGTGTGGGCACAGGGTGGCAGTAGAGCAGTAGTAAAGTACCGGGTGAATACCGGCGGTTTCGCTCTGCGCCCCTTGCAAACAGCTATCATCAGCTTATGCAAAAAAATATGCCCACCCCAACCCCGCAGCAAGGTTTCAGTTATTCACGCGCCAAGTTTGAAGAGCTTGTCGACAGCGCCTTGGCCCACGCCAAAAAGCTCGGCGCTACCGACGCAGGTGCAGAGGCCTCTGAGGGCTGCGGTCTAAGCGTATCGGCCCGCCTGGGCAAGCTGGAGAATGTGGAGCGCAACCGCGACAAGTCCCTGGGCGTGACGGTCTACATTGGCAAGCAGCGTGGCAATGCCAGCACCTCGGATTTCTCTGCCCGGGCCATTGAGCAAACCGTGCAAGCCGCCTACGATATTGCCCGTTTTACGGCAGAAGACGATATGGCGGGTCTGCCTGACCAGCGCGATGTGGCCACCAAGCAGCCGGACCTGGATTTGTTCCACCCCTGGGCGGTCAACAGCGAGCAAGCGCTGGAACTGGCGCTGCTGTGCGAGGGCGCGGCCATGGGCACGAGCAAGAAAATTACCAACAGCGAAGGCGCAGGTGTGTCGGCGCAGCAGAGCCACTTTTTTGCCGGGCATTTGCGTGGCGGGCAACTGGGTTTTCGCGGAGGTTACGCCAGCTCACGCCATTCGCTGTCGGTCGCGCCCATTGCGGGCAAAGGCGCGAACATGCAGCGCGACGCGTGGTACAGCTCGGACCGCGATGCCTGCAACCTGGCCAGCCCCGAGGCTGTAGGCCGCTACGCTGCCGAGCGCGCGCTCAGCCGGTTGAACTCGCGCAAAGTGCCCACGGTGCAATGCCCGGTGCTGTTTGAGTCGCCCCTGGCTGCGGGCCTGCTGGGTGCCTTTGTGCAGGCCACCAGCGGCGGCTCGCTGTACCGCAAGAGCAGTTTTTTGCTGGACTCTTTGGGTAAAGCAGCCTTTCCCAAACACATCGACATTTTTGAAGACCCGTTCATCCCCGGCGGCAAAGGCAGCTCGCCGTTTGACGACGAGGGTGTGAAAGTGCAAGCTCGCAAAGTGGTGGACGCAGGCCTGGTGCAAGGCTACTTTTTGTCCACCTACAGCGCCCGCAAACTGGGCATGCGCACCACTGGCAACGCAGGCGGCTCACACAACTTGACCATGACCTCGCGCCTCACCCGGCCCGGTGACGACCTGGACGCGATGCTGCAAAAGCTGGGCACCGGCCTGTTCGTCACCGAGCTGATGGGTTCAGGCGTGAACTACGTCACCGGCGACTACTCGCGCGGGGCCAGTGGTTTTTGGGTAGAAAAAGGCCGCATTGCCTTTCCAGTGGAAGAGATCACCATCGCCGGGAATATGAAAACCATGCTGATGGGCATCACCGCCATAGGAGCAGACGCGTACTGCGCAGGCTCCAAGACGGTGGGCTCGATTTTGGTGGACCGGATGAAGTTGGCGGGGAGTTAAGCCAACTTCGTTCGTGAAAGCCTATTACGTTCTGGCTGAGTTCTGTCGAAGCCTTCGCGAATCCCTCGACACGCTCAGAGCAGCTTAGCCCGCCAGCGCGGTTTTTACCGCTGCTGACACCTGGCCCATATCGGCCTTGCCTGCCAGCTTGGCTTTCACTGCAGCCATCACCCTGCCTATATCGCCGGGGCCACTAGCGCCGATCTCGGCCACGATTTTCTTCACTTCAACCAGTACCTCGTCGGCACTCAAACGCGCTGGCAGGTAGGTTTGCAGCACAGTGATTTCAGTGGCCTCTTTGTCGGCCATGTCTTTGCGGTCGGCCTTGGTGAAGGCATCAATGCTGTCTTTGCGCTGCTTGATCATCTTGTCGATGATGGCAATCACCATCACGTCGTCCAGCACCACGCGCTCGTCCACTTCTTTTTGCTTGCAGGCGGACAGCAGCAGGCGGATGGTGCCCAAGCGCTCTGCGTCTTTGGCGCGCATGGCGGTTTTCATGTCTTCGGTGATTTGGTCTTTGAGCGCCATAGCGAACTCCAGTGATTGATGCGAACAGAGCGCTGATTGTAGAGCGCTCTATGGGGCTTACGGCTTGGGTGCGCGAAACGCCACTGGCATTTGCACGGTGAGTTGGCTCTGCTTGCCCTGCGCGTCTGCAAACGTGAGGGTGATGGGCACGGTGGTGCCGTATTTCAGGGTTTGATTTAAATCCATCAGCATCATATGGGTGCCGCCCGATTTCAGCTCCACAGCTTTGCCTGCGGGCAAATCCAGGCCGGGCAGGGCGCGCATTTTCATCACATCGCCCTCCATCTTCATCTCATGCACCTCGCCCACGCCCGCTGCAGGGGAAGCCACACCGATCAGGCGCATGGGTTGCTTGGCGGTCAAAGTCATAAAGCCGCCAGTGCCAGTTTGGCCTTCGGCAGTGGCCCGTACCCAAGCGTTGGTTACGCTGACCTCCGGCGCTGTTTGCGCCATAGAATTTACAGAAAATAAAGCTATAGCCCCATAGAATATTGCGGAAGCAGCTATAAATTTTATAGTGTTTGAAGAGTTATTCATGACCTACCTTTTGGATCAAATGGACGCTGGCAGCGTGCCGCGCGCACACAACTAATGTTAAGCCGCTTGCGAATTTCGGTATCTGTAAGCGAAAAAAAACCGTACAGAGCGAACCCGGCACGGTTTAGTTCGGCGCTAAAGGCGCGTTGAGCACGAAGCTTAGAACAGCTTCTTGGGCAACTGCATGCTGCGAATGCGTTTGTAGTTGCGCTTGACGGCAGCGGCTTTTTTGCGTTTACGTTCAGCTGTGGGCTTCTCGTAGAACTCGCGGGCGCGCAGGTCGGTCAGTAGGCCAAGTTTTTCAATGGTGCGCTTGAAGCGGCGCAGAGCCACTTCAAAGGGCTCGTTTTCTTTTACACGAATCGTGGTCATTTAAATGAGTAAAAATTGTGCTGAGGGTTTGGAAGGGAGATCAAGCCTTCTGTCGCCCTCTGCGGGGTTCCCCGCCTTAAATAAGGTGCACCGGCGGCGGGGTTTGCCAGCTTAGCCTAGCATTATAGCTTTTTTAGTGCGGCTGTCTATCAATAGCCCGTTCAGGACAGTTTATCTACCCGCGCCTTCCAAAGCTCGGGCAAATAGTCGAACAGCGGGCTTCGTTCGCGCTGGAACAGAGGTGATCCAAAGGCTTTGTAGCCGGTTGCTGTTCCACTCACATCCAGCTGGGCCAGGCGCTGGATCCATGCCAAGTCTACTTCGCCGGTGGCACTGGTGCGCGAGAAGATCAGCGCCAGCATGTCGCGGGCCTGCACGCTGCCTTTGGCTTCTGCCATGCGGTACAGGCGAATCGCCTCGCTGTAGTTCACCGGTTGGCCAGTGCCTCGATGGTTGCGCCGCGCTGCACTGAGCAGGGCTGCACCGTCCATGGTGGCATAGTTAATGATGTTCAGATTGTCAGGGGTGTTGACAATGTCTTGCTGGGTATCGAGTAGACGCAGATTGTGCGCGGCAGCGGTTGAGGTGGCTGCCGCACGCTGAAAGTAAGCGCGTGCCGCGCTGATGCGCTGAGCAGAAACGCTGTCCAGCCCCAGCTCAATCAGCGCGTGGATATCTCCCAAACGTGCAGACTGTGCCAAAGTGTCACGTGCCACCAGATCGCCAGCGTTAGCGTTGCCCTCAGCGACAGGCTGGTTGCCAGGTTGAAATGGAGAGAGCTTGGATTCAATCAGCCATTCAAAGTACAGTGCGCGGGCCTGATTGTTTTTTTTCAAACTCGCTAGGTAGTTGCGGGCCAACGGGATATTGACCGCCCCTTTGCAGCCTTCTATGGCGCACCAGGCTAAGCCCGCCGCGCCCAGGGTGTGGCCACCTACCAATGCGCGTTCAAACCACTGCTGGGCTTGGCCCAGGTCTTGCGCAACGCCCGCGCCGTGGGCGTACACCAAGCCCAAAAGCCAGGCAGCGTCTGCGCTGGAACCTATGGGGCCAATGTCCAGCCTTTGCGCAGCACTGGCGCGGCCACTGGACAAAGTGTTGCTGCTTTTAGCCGCTAGGGGGCTGGTTACCCGCTCGGCCCGCTGCTTTAGCAGGGCGATGTCCTGCTCAGCGATGGACAGTTTGGCCTGCACTGGCCCGGTGTTTTGCACGCTGATGCTGGGGGCCGCGTAGCCTGCATTGGGCTGTGCACGTACCCGGGCATCGGCGCTTTCATTGGCCATCACGGCGCCGATCAGGCCTAGCGCCAGAGTGCTGGCAAACGCTCTGACTCGTAGGGCATGTGGATGCGTCATGGCGCGCTAATTGGCGTTTGCAGGTGCAGCGGCGGGAGTCGCGGCGCTAGGTACCGCAGGCGCTGCACTGCGTTTAGCAACCACCTTCCACTGCAGCGCCCTCTCGGTAAACGCCTCTGCGCCCAGTGCTTGGCTGTACGCCTGCGTGATGCTGGCCATGCCCTTAAAGCCTGCAATCGGGGTAAAGCTGGGGCCCTTGAGCGTGTTGGGAAGTTTCTCAACAGGGTCTTGCTCAGACGCCAGGCATAACAAGGATTCATTGCCCGGGTTGCCTGCATCCACCACAAACCCTGGGTTAGGGGCCATCCAGTCGGGTATGCGAATGGCTTGGTTGGCGCTCATCAAGGGGTTGGGGTTGTTGCTATTGGGCAGTAATCGCAAAATGTTCCCTTCGGTCTCAATCAGGTAGCAATGCATATAGGCCGAGCGGTTCAGCACCACCGAGGCAAAGATCTGTTGACCCGATTCAAACGTGAGCTTGTCTGCGCCCAGGTTTTCTATCTGCATATCCAAGGCCAGTCTGTCGGCTTTGGGCTCCGCCAGAGTCACTACCGTGCTCGTCATACTGGTGTGGGCGGAATAGGAGTCATTGAAGACCGGTGTTGCCTGGGCTGTCCAGCCTACCCGTTGCAACTGGTTGTCCTCCCCCATGGCCACAAAGTTGCGCAAGGCCCGCTCAAAAGTGGTGAAGTCCACCACGCCGTTCACTACCATGCCTTGGTCAGCCTGGAACTTGGCCACCGCTTTTTTAAACTCTTCGCCGCCCACAGGGTTGTTCAAAGCTTTGGCTTGCAAATAGCCTTGGCCCACAAGAGAGTTTTTAATCAGATTGCGGGCTGACTCCACGCCACTTTCGTCGTACCAGTCGCGCAGCACGCGCTGAAAGTTGGGGTGGTTTTGCTCCAGCGTGAGGCACTGCCAATACGGCACGCGTGCCCACTTGCCTACCAGTTCGATCATGGCCAACTCAGTCAGGCTACGGATGGCGGGGCCAGAGCCCTGGGCATAGTCCCGGCCCATATTGAAGGTGGTGCCGTATTTGCCAATACGGGCGGCAAAATCTACCCCTTGTGAGCCCGTGCCAATGATGATTTCGTTGGCAGAATCCAAGCCTGGAATCAAAGTGCGGGTACGAAAATCGCCCAAATGCAAATCCAGCCCGATAACTGTCGCGTTGCGGTTTTGGCTAAACCCGGTATCCAGGCGAGTGGCTGAGGTGCCCACATCGAACTGGCTGCTGATCACTTGTTGGTCTACAAAAGCGATAGCGCCCGATACATACAGAGCAGGGCGCTGTAGCTGCATCTGGTTGTTGTTGAGCAAAATAGTGGTCAGGTTTTGCACCGTGTCCTGGCGCGCAATGTCCACCTCGTAGTCCACATACCTGAAGGCATTGGACAGGCGCGACATTTGCGAGATAGCCGTGATGATCATCTCTTTGGCAGCCACGGGTACGCGGCCAGAGGCATCTGGAATTTGTTTGCTGGTAATTAAAGTGGTGGGTATCTCGGCCACTCTGAACAAGCGGTCCATACAGCTCAGAGATTCAGAAAAATTGGACAGCGAGCGCACTGGCCGCACCACAGGCCGGTCTGCAGCATAGCCATGCGATTGAAACTCGGCATCTTTGCGCGCGTTAAGCGGTGTAGCGCAGCCGCTGAGCACTACACTGGCCATCACCGCACATGCGGCTGCACACCAACGAAGGGAGGAAGCCTTGGAGCTTTGTTGTAATAGAGTTTCCATAAGGTTCCCCAGATTCTTAAATTCCATGGTTCGCGATGGTGTTCGCGGCATGTGCATTAGCGGCATATATTGACTAAATCGCCTCGGAGCACCACGATTTGCTGATTGGCATTGGTTCTGGCCGCGCCAGCGCCTGTGGCGCGTCCCGCAGCGGTGTTGGCTTGGGTGTTGCTGCCCACCTCTTGCGTGCAAGTGCGGCGCACGCCTTGGGTCGTGGCGGTGTTGTTGACATCGTTGTCGGAGAAAACTGAGCCATCGTCTACCGAGGCAGAGTAAACCTTGGCTTCAAAACGGGCTGCCTTGGCGCGCAGCCAAGCGGGCAGTTCACCTGAGCCATCCAGCCCAACGGGTTTTGCCGCAGGGCCAACGGGCAGAGACAGGTGGCTCACCTTGCCCTC
Source organism: Polaromonas sp. (assembly GCA_031390175.1). Lineage (GTDB taxonomy): Bacteria > Pseudomonadota > Gammaproteobacteria > Burkholderiales > Burkholderiaceae_C > JAAFIP01. Next base: position 24 of record JANMTF010000146.1, on the reverse strand, counting down.
AATCCTCACCGGGTCTTCACCGGG
>JANMTF010000053.1:0-8919 GCA_031390175.1 Polaromonas sp. | reverse complement strand
TGCTTCTTGTCAAAGAATTGTTCATCTTCAGTAGAGCCCTTGAGTGCTGCGGTAGACGCGTTGGCTTCGATCGTGGTGGTCACGGAGTCGAAGTAACCGGTGCCCACTTCGCGCTGGTGCTTCACAGCAGTGAAGCCCTTGCTGGCGGCGGCGAACTCTTTTTCTTGCAGTTCGACAAACGCGGTCATGTTGTTGCGGGCGTAGCCGTAGGCCAGCTCGAACATGCTGTGGTTCAGGCTGTGGAAACCGGCCAGTGTGATGAACTGGAACTTGTAGCCCATCGCGCCGAGTTCGCGCTGGAACTTGGCAATGGTCGCGTCGTCCAGGTTCTTTTTCCAGTTGAACGACGGTGAGCAGTTGTAGGACAGCAGCTTGCCTGGGAACTTGGCGTGGATCGCGTCGGCAAAGTCTTTGGCAAACTTCAAGTCTGGCGTGCCAGTTTCGCACCACAGCAAGTCAACGTAGGGAGCGTAGGCCAGGCCGCGGCTCACCGCTTGCTCCAGGCCGTTTTTGCTGCGGTAAAAACCTTCTACCGTGCGCTCGCCAGTCATGAAAGGCTTGTCGATATCGTCCACATCGCTGGTCACCAGGTCGGCGGCTTCTGCGTCGGTACGGGCTAGCAAGATGGTGGAGGTGCCCATCACGTCAGCGGCCAAGCGTGCCGCTACCAGCTTGCTCACGGCTTCGCGGGTAGGCACCAGTACTTTGCCGCCCATGTGGCCGCATTTTTTGGCAGCAGCCAACTGGTCTTCAAAGTGCACGCCTGCAGCGCCGGCTTCGATCATCGACTTCATCAGCTCAAACGCGTTGAGCACGCCGCCGAAACCGGCTTCTGCATCGGCCACGATAGGCGCGAAGTAGTCGACATAGCCCTCGTCGCCCACGTTTTTGCCTTCGGCCCACTGGATCTGATCCGCACGGGTGAAGGTGGCGTTGATTTTCTTGACGACTTTTGGCACCGAGTCCACGCTGTACAGCGACTGGTCAGGGTACATCTCGCCATTGCTGTTGGCGTCGCCCGCGACTTGCCAGCCAGACAGATAGATGGCCTTGAGGCCCGCTTTGACTTGCTGCATGGCCTGGTTGCCGGTGAGTGCGCCCAAGGTGTTCACGAAAGGTTCGGTGTTGATCAGGCTCCACAGCTTTTCAGCGCCGCGTTGGGCCAAGGTGTGGTCAATAGCGACTGAGCCGCGCAGCTTCACCACATCAGCAGCGCTGTAGCCGCGCTTGATGCCCTTCCAACGGGGGTTGGTCGCCCAGTCTTTTTCCAGTTGTGCGATTTGCTCAGCGCGGGAGAGGGTTGTCCAGTTAGCACTCATGAGTCACTCCTTAAAGGTGGATAAATTGAAAGACACAGTATCGAAAGCCGATGGAGCAACTATAAGTCTTCTATAAGACTTTATGCAAATCTTATGTCTTATAGAAGAGTAATTCTAATTTCAATAAAATCAATGAGTTACAGACGATTTTCACAATATAAAGTCACATTTTCTATATTGAGAAAAAATGCGGCGGTGCAGCATGACGCCTTTCCCATATTATGAAAATTAAGTTCATTCATGTGAAAACCTGAAATGAAAGAGCCCGTGCACCCACTAAAGCGCATCAACCACTGCGCGCCGTAATAGCAAAACACAGAGCCAAAGCAAAGGCAAGCACCCATACACAATGAAACTTTTGCACTGCTGTGGGGTCTATTACTTGTGCACAATCTTACGCAAAGCCAGGTAATTTAAACCTCGCCAGCTAGTCAACTAAAACAGCTTGTGGCATCCTAGATGTGGTGGAACTTTTAAAGCAATCATTGCAAAGGAGGTTTTATGGATATCGTTCGCAATTTTCTAAGCCGCTACGAGCAGTCGCGCGAAGAGGAGCTCTCGATTGAAGAGTACCTGAGTGCGTGCAAAAAAAACCCGTTGGTCTATGCCACTGCAGCTGAGCGCATGCTGGCCGCCATTGGTGAGCCGGAGATGTTTGACACCCACAGCGACCAGCGCATGTCGCGTATTTTTGGCAACAAGGTCATCAAAATCTATCCCGCGTTTCGCGATTTTTACGGGCTGGAAGACCCGATTGAACAAGTCGTCGCCTACTTCCGCCACGCAGCGCAAGGCCTGGAAGAGAAGAAGCAAATTTTGTATTTGCTGGGCCCTGTAGGCGGCGGCAAATCATCGATTGCTGAGCGGCTCAAGCAACTGATGGAACAGGTGCCTTTTTATGCCCTCAAAGACTCGCCTGTCAACGAATCTCCCCTCGGGCTGTTTAACAACCTGGAAGACGCCCCCGTGCTGCAAGCACAGTACGGCATTGCGCCGCGCTATCTGCAGCGCATCATGTCGCCCTGGGCGGTGAAGCGGCTGGAAGAATACGGTGGCGATATCCGCAAGTTCAAAGTGGTCAAACGCTTTCCCTCCATCCTCAAGCAGTGCGGCATCACCAAAACCGAACCAGGGGACGAAAACAACCAGGACATATCGGCTCTGGTGGGCAAGATAGACATTCGCAAGCTGGAAACCTTTGCCCAGGACGACACCGATGCCTACAGCTACTCTGGTGGGCTGTGCCTGGCCAATCAAGGCTTGCTGGAGTTTGTGGAAATGTTCAAGGCCCCTATCAAGGTGCTGCACCCGCTGCTCACGGCCACGCAGGAGGGCAACTTTAAAGGGACCGAGGGCTTCGGGGCTATCCCGTTCGACGGCATCGTGATGGCGCACTCCAACGAGAGCGAATGGAAGGCTTTCAAGAACAACAAAAACAACGAAGCATTCTTAGACCGCATCTATATTGTCAAAGTGCCCTATTGCCTGCGGGCGACGGAAGAGATCAAGATCTATGAAAAATTGATCCAAAACTCGTCATTGTCCAAGGCGATTTGCGCGCCGGGTACTTTAAAAATGATGGCGCAGTTTGCGGTATTGACCCGCCTGAAGGAGCCAGAAAATTCCAGCATTTTCAGCAAGCTGATGGTGTATGACGGCGACAACCTCAAAGACACCGACCCCAAGGCCAAGAGCTACCAGGAGTACCGTGACTTTGCCGGAGTGGACGAAGGCATGAACGGTATCTCCACCCGCTTTGCCTTCAAGATAGTATCCAAAGTGTTTAACTTTGACTCTACCGAAATAGCGGCCAACCCGGTACACCTGATGTATGTGCTGGAGCAGCAGATTGAGCGTGAGCAGTTTGCACCCGAGATTGAGCAAAAGTACCTGGCTTTCATCAAAGAAACCTTGGCGCTGCGCTATGCCGAGTTTATTGGCAAAGAGATTCAAACCGCTTACCTGGAATCGTATTCAGAATATGGCCAAAACATATTTGACCGCTACGTGACGTACGCCGATTTCTGGATTCAAGACCAGGAGTACCGCGACACCGACACCGGCGAACAGTTTGACCGCGCGTCCTTGAACGCCGAGCTGGAAAAGATCGAAAAACCTGCGGGTATCAGCAACCCTAAAGATTTCCGCAACGAGATCGTCAATTTTGTGCTACGCGCGCGCGCCCACAATGCAGGCAAAAACCCGCTGTGGACCAGCTACGAAAAACTGCGCAGCGTGATTGAGAAAAAAATGTTCTCCAACACCGAAGACTTGCTGCCCGTGATCTCGTTCAACGCCAAGGCGAGCGCCGACGAGCAGCAAAAGCACCAAGACTTTGTCAATCGCATGGTGGGCAAGGGCTACACCTCGCGCCAGGTACGCTTGTTGTGCGACTGGTACCTGCGCGTGCGCAAGAGCTCCTAAAACTTCACACTGTGAGGTCACACCAACCAGCGATACCACCCCATGCTCCAACAAGTCGTTGACAGGCGTTTGTCTGGCAAAAACAAGTCGATAGGTAACCGGGAGCGTTTTTTGCGGCGCTACCGTGAGCAAATTCGGGACGCGGTGAAGAAGGCGGTGGCCGGGCGCAGCATCCATGAGATCGAGCAGGGGCAAGACATCACCCTGCCCCGGCGCGACATCAACGAGCCGGTGTTTGGCCATGGGCCGGGCGGCAAGCGCGAGGCGGTGCACCCCGGCAACCGCGACTACGTGCGGGGTGACCGTATCGAGCGCCCCTCTGGCGGTGGCGCAGGCGGTGCGGGCGGCGGTGCCAGCCAAGACGGTGAGGGGGAAGACGATTTTGTCTTTCATATCTCGCGTGAAGAGTTCATGCAGTATTTTTTTGACGATCTGGAGCTGCCGCAACTGGTGCGCACCCAGCTTCTGCCCGACGCACCCGAGTGGAAGTCGCAGCGCGCAGGCTTTGTGTCGGAAGGCAACCCCACCAGCTTGCATGTCGTGCGCTCCATGCGCACCGCACTGGGCAGGCGAATTGCCATGGGCGGCGCCAGCAGGCGGGAGCTGCGCGAGCTGCAAAAGCAATTGGCCCTGGCACAGCAGCAGGTGCCAGAGCCGGTGCACGAGATAACTGCTCTGAAAGAACAGATCGAACTGCTCAAACGCTACTTGCGCAAAGTGCCTTTTTTTGACCCCTTTGACCTGCGCTACCGCAACCGCATCCGGGTCCCTGTACCCAGCGCCAAGGCGGTAATGTTTTGCATCATGGATGTGTCGGGCTCGATGGACGAGGCGCGCAAAGACATTGCCAAGCGCTTTTTCATTCTGCTGTACCTGTTTTTGACCCGGCACTACGAGCGCACTGACGTGGTGTTTATCCGCCACCACACCCAGGCCAGCGAGGTCAACGAGCAGGAGTTTTTCCAGTCCACCGAGAGCGGGGGCACAGTAGTGTCCAGCGCGCTGGAGTTGATGCACCAGATCATCGCCGCCCGCTACCCGTCTGACCAGTGGAACATCTACGGCGCGCAGGCCTCGGACGGTGACAACTGGCACCAGGACTCGGCCAAGTGCCGCGCCCTGCTGAGCGAGAAGCTGCTGCCGCTGTCGCGCTACTACGCCTATGTGCAGGTGGCAGAGGAAGACCAAAACCTGTGGCATGAATACACCCAGGTGATGGAGAGCCACGGTAATTTTGCGATGCAGAAAATTGCCACGTCTGCCGATATCTACCCCGTGTTTCGGGAGTTGTTCAAGAAAGCAGGTGCCACATGAGTGCCCTTCCCGTTACCTTAGACCAAGCCCCCAGCCTAGCGCTGCCCTGCCCCTCAGACTGGTCGTTTGAGCTGATAGAGGCCTACCACCAAGCGATAGAGCGCACTGCCCAGCGCTTTGGCTTGGACACCTACCCTGTGCAACTGGAGATCATCACGGCAGGGCAAATGATTGACGCCTATGCATCGGTGGGCATGCCGGTGAACTACCGACATTGGTCGTTTGGCAAAGAATTCATCAACACCGAGAAAAACTACCGGCGCGGCAATATGGGCCTGGCCTACGAAATCGTCATCAACTCGGACCCCTGCATTGCCTACCTGATGGAAGAAAACACCATGCCCATGCAGGCGCTGGTAATAGCGCACGCCTGCTACGGCCACAACTCTTTCTTCAAAGGCAACTACCTGTTTCGCATGTGGACGGATGCCAGCTCCATCATCGACTATCTGGTGTACAGCAAGGCCTATATCGCCGACTGCGAAGAACGCCACGGCCTGGACGCGGTAGAAGCCTTGCTTGACTCCTGCCACGCGCTGATGAACTACGGTGTGGACCGCTACCGCCGATCGCAAAAGTTGTCTCTGGCGCAAGAAGAGACGCAGCGCAAAGAGCGCGAGGCCTACCTGCAGCAGCAGGTAAACGACCTGTGGCGCACGGTGCCCAAAGGGGCCGAGAAAGAGGCAGCGCCCAAGAGCCGCCGTTTTCCGCCAGAGTCGCAGGAAAACATTTTGTACTTTATTGAAAAAAATGCACCCCTATTAGAGCCTTGGCAGCGCGAGGTGGTGCGCATTGTGCGCAAGATTGCGCAGTATTTTTACCCCCAGCGCCAAACCCAGGTGATGAACGAAGGCTGGGCTACGTTTTGGCACTACACCCTGCTCAATACCCTATACGACGACGGCCTGCTGACCGATGGCTTTATGGTGGAGGTACTGCGCTCGCACACCAATGTAGTCCACCAATTGGCCGTCACCCACCCCGGCTACAGCGGCATTAACCCGTACGCACTGGGCTTTGCCATGTTCACCGACATCAAGCGAATCTGCCAAAGCCCCACCGACGAAGACCTGCATTGGTTTCCCGACATTGCCAACACCGACTGGCGAAAAACGCTGGACTACGCCATGCGGCACTACCGCGACGAGAGTTTTATAGGGCAGTACCTATCGCCCCGTCTGATGCGCGAGATGCGCCTGTTCTCTTTGGTAGACGACGCGGCGCAAAACGAGCTGGAGGTATCCAATATCCACGACGAGGCGGGCTACCGCCATGTACGCGACGTGCTCTCACGCCAGCATGATCTGAGCTACCGCGAGCCCAACATACAGGTATGGAACGTAGACGTGCGCGGTGACCGCGCCCTGACCTTGCGCCACACCCAGCACAGCGGCAGACCACTGAACGACGCAGCGCAAGAGGTGGTCAAGCATGTCGCCCGTCTGTGGGGTTTTCAGGTGCAGCTCGAAAGTGTAGACACCCACGGCAAAGTGCTGCAGCACTGGGATGCCATGCCATCTACATAGTGATTTTGTGCTGCAGCCCCATAGAATATTGCGGAAGCAGCTACTAAATATATAGCAAAAATTAGTCAGCGCGCAAGGCCTTGCGCAGCTCCACGCCAATCTGTGGCTTGTGTGCAAACGGGTCGGTCGGGTTGCGCTGCTGCATGATGTCTTCCATACGCATCTGCACCGAGCCAATCGACTTAGGGTGGCTGTAGACATAGAACTGGCCGGTATGCACGGCGTCAAACACCTTTTGCGCGACGTCTGCGGCGCTCACTTTGCCTTTGCCTACCGCCTGGTCGTTCATGGCCTGGCCGATCAGCTGGCTCTTGGTGGGCTTAACACCACTTTGCTTGAACTCATCGGGCCGGTTGCGGTGGCTTTGGCTGATGCCAGTGGGCACAAAGAAGGGGCACAGCACTGAGGCGCTGATCTGGTCGGTGACCAGCTTCAGGTCTTGGTACAAGGTCTCGCTGAGTGACACCACAGCATGTTTGCTCACGTTGTACACGCCCATGTTCGGCGCGTTCAGCAGGCCTGCCATGCTGGCGGTGTTGACGATGTGACCTTGGTAGGCGGGGTCTTTTTTGGCGGCCTCCAGCATCATGGGGGTGAACACGCGCACACCGTGGGCCACACCCATGACGTTGACGCCAATCACCCACTCCCAGTCTTTCAGCGTGTTCTCCCAAATCATGCCGCCTGCGCCCACACCGGCGTTGTTGAACACCAAATGTGGCGCGCCAAAGCGCTTGAACACTGCCTCGCCCATGGTCTCTACTTCAGCGGCTTTGGAAACATCCAGCTTGAAGGGCAGCACCTGCGCGCCCATAGCGGTAATCTCTGCTGTGGCTTTGTCCAATGCGTCTTGCTGCACATCGGCTAGCACCAGGTTCATGCCCAGCTTGGCCCCAATGCGAGCGCACTCCAGGCCAAAACCTGAGCCTGCGCCTGTGAGAACGGCAGTTTTGTTTTTGAAATCGGTGATCATGCTGCTGCTTTCTTTAAGATAAATCCAATACGTGGAAAGTGCACATGTACCGTGCCCGCGCGTGCGTCTTGACGGCGCAAGGTGTAGCGGGTGCGGGTGGCAGCGACCAGTTCACCTTGCGTTTCTTCCAGGCCAAAGCTCTCGGCCTTGATGATGACTTGACTGCCCAACGGGATACCATGCTCGTCTTGAAAGACTTCATTTTTAACATCAAAAAGGTGGTTTGAGCCCTGAAATGATGCGCAAGCAGCTATGGATTCGGTAGCGTTACTTTTGATGATGGTGCCATGGCCCATGGCCTTGATGCGGTCCATCCAGGCCAGCACAGCGGGCGTGGCATCCAAAATACCTGCCAGTGCGGGGATATTTCGGGTAAACCACAGCGGGTGGTAGATGGAAAAGTCGGCCACGCAGGGCTGCTGGCCCAAGACAAAGGGCTGCTCGTCTACCATGGTGGCGATGCGGCGCAAATAGCTTTTGTAGGCAGGCGTAGCGTCATGCGGGTGCATGCGCGGCGCACCGCCGCGCATGGCAGTGCGGTCAGCTACCAAGGTCGCGGCGGCATCGGGGTTGGCGGCGAAGATGTGCGCGGCACCTGCTGGAGAAAAGTTGTAGGCCATCGCCGCCCAAAAAAGCGTGCTGTCAGCCCACTGGGCTACGGTGCGCGCCGCACCTTTGATGCCTTGCGGATACAACGCGTGATCGAGGCTCAGATGCTCCAGCACATCGCAAATCAGCGCGGTATCGCAAATGATGTCATTGCCAATTTGCAGTATCGGGATACGGCGGTAGCCCCCCGTCAGCGACTGCATATCGGGCTTGGGCATCACCATCGGCTGCATCACCGATTTCCAGGTGATATTTTTATAGCCAAAGATGGCGCGCATCTTCTCTGCGAAGGGCGAATTGGGGTAATGGTGAAAGTAGATGTCTTGAGTCATTTTTTGTCTCCTGTTATAAGGGGGGAGGGGATTTTTTCAACGCAGAGGGCGCGAAGGTTACGCGAAGTGCGCAGAAAAGAAATACCAAAAAAATACAAAAATATTGAAATGCATTTTGATTATTTGGATTGACTATGAGGTTTGATTGGAATCGGGATATTAGAAAACTATTTTTTGAATTTTTTGGTATTCTTTTGCGCTCTCTGCGAAACCTTTGCGCCCTCTGCGTTCAAAAAATCCCCGTATTTAAACCTAAACCCATCAAACCACCCTAGCCCGCTTGGGCGCAAAGATGAGTTTGAGCGTATCCAGCACATCCCTCACCTCAGCGCCTTGCAGCGCGCCCTTCTCTTGCAGCAGCGCATGCAAACGTGGCAGGTGATAGTGCGGCACAGCGGGGTACAGGTGGTGCTCCAGGTGGT
>JANMTF010000002.1:0-9988 GCA_031390175.1 Polaromonas sp. | reverse complement strand
TTCTGGATTTCCAGGTGTTCGTGCGTGTATTGCATGGTCGGGGCGGTTCAAGAAAAAAGCAGCGGTTTCAGGGAAGGCGCACTGGTGCCCGGCTCAGGTCTCGACCTGGAATACCCTGGGAGTGCTGGCACGGTGAAAGCCATCGAACGGCTTGACCGCATCGCGCACGCCGGACGACGCATCGGCGGGCTCCAGCAGCGAGCCCAAACGCACCTGCGGGCGGGCGCCGTCGATGCGCAGCACGCTGCCGCTGATGAACGACGCCGCCGGGCCGAGCAGGAACACGATGCCGGCCGAGGTCTCGGCCTCGTTGCCAAAACGGCCCAGCGGCACCGTGGCCGCCATCGCGCGCAACCGCGGCCCGTGCTCGAGCGGATAGTGGTCCATGCCGCTGGAAGCGATGTAGCCGGGGGCGACGGCATTGACGCGCACGCCGCTGTGCGCCCATTCGAGCGCCGCGGTTTCGGTGAAGCTGACCATGCCTGCGCGCGCCGCGCCGCTGTGCCCCATGCCCGGCACAGCGCCCCAAATGTCCATGATGATGTTGACCACCGCGCCCGATTTTTGTACCCGCATGGCCTGGTTGTAGCACTCGCGCGCCATCAAAAACCCGCCGGTCAAGTTACTGCGCACCACGGCGTCAAAACCTTTGGCGCTAATGCGGTGCAGCGGCGACGGAAATTGCCCACCCGCGTTGTTGACCAGCCCATCAATGCGGCCAAAGCGCGCCACGATCTCGCCCACCACGGCTTTCACACGCTCTTCATCGCGAATGTCGGCCGCGTAGCAAGCGGCCAAGCCCTGCGCCTGCTCTATCTCTTGCGCCACCGTTTGCAGTTTGTCCAGTGTGCGGCCCACCAGCACCACCTGCGCGCCCAGGCTGGCCAGCTCATGCGCGGTGCAGCGGCCCATGCCCGAGCCAGCGCCGGTGATGACGATGACCTGTCCGTCAAACAGGCCCGCGCGGTAAATGCTGCGGTACTGCGCTGGCGGCGAATGGGGCAGAGGGTTGTTTGTCTCGGGCATATTTTTTTAAAACCTACGTCACACGCTGGGCCAGCTGCCCCAGGCCATCCAGCAAAGCCTGGGGCTTGACCGGCTTGACCAAGAGTATCAGGCCATGGCGCTGCGCGGTGTCCCGCACGTCGGCGCTGGTCTCACCCGTCATCAGCAAGGAAGGTACGCCCATTTGCAGCAAGCTATCGGCCAGCTCCAGCCCAGTCACGCTGTGGGGCAGGCGCACATCGCACACCGCGATGCAAGCTTGGCTGGCCAGGTGCATGGCTTGCTCTGCATGCGTGGCGTGCAGCATGGGTAGTTGCAAGTCAGCGAAAAGTTGCTTGAGCGCCTGGCTGACCAGCTCGTCGTCTTCTACCAACAGCACGGCTTTGCCACTGGTTTGCAGCGTTTGGCGCAGGCTGGCGGGTACCAGTAGCGGCGCTTGTGTGTCTGGCGCATACAGCTTGCTCGCTTCAAATTTGCCGCTTTGGCTGTACTGCGAAGGCTCGGGCTGGGCCCTGGACAGCAGCACCGTCATGCAGGTGCCCGCGCCGGGCGCTGAGCGCAGGCGCAGGCGCCCCTGCATCAGCTCCACAAAACGCTTGGCAATGGCCAGCCCCAAGCCCAGGCCCTGCTCACGGTCACGCTCGGGGTTGCTTAGCTGCACAAACTCCTCAAATACCTGGCTCTGCGATGCCGTGGCAATTCCGGGGCCCGCATCGCGCACCTGGATGCGCCAGAACGCACCCGCAGGGCGCAGCGCCAGCACAATGCGGCTGTCTTCGGGGGAGAACTTGATGGCGTTGTCCAGCAGATTGGACAGTACCCTTTTCAGCATCAGCAGGTCGGCCCGCACATAGCGTTCGGCTGCCACCAGGGCCACGATGCGGATGGACTTTTTCTCGGCGGTGACGCTGTGCTGCAGCACCAGGCCGCGCACCAGAGGAGCCAGCTCTACGGTGGTAAGTTCGGCCTCCAGGCTGCCCGAGTCCATGCGGGTGAGGTCTAGCACCTGGGACAGCAGGCCGTCCAGTGCATGCCAGGACTGGTAAATGCCGTCTACCGCTTTTTTCGGGCGCTCGCCTTGTGTGGCATCGTGCGCGGCTTCTTGCAACAAGGCCAGGTACAGGCCAATGGCATGCACCGGCTGGCGCAGGTCGTGGCTGACAGCGGCAAAAAAGCGCGCCTTGGCCAGCCCCACCGCCGCCACTGCGTCAGCCGCCGCCTCGGCCCGCTGGCGCATGGCCGCTTGCTCCAACAGCACTGACTGCTGCTTGTAGCCCATCATGGCCAAGGCGGTCACCACCAAGTAGCCGCCCAAGCCCAAACTCAGATACAGCAAGCCTTCCTCAAACACAATGTAGCGGGTAGCCACGGGCAAAATGGCCAGACCCGCGCTCACCGAGCCGCGCCAGTTGTCACCGGCATATTGCATGGCATTGAGCGCACCAATGGTCACCACACAAGTCGCTAGCACACCTTGCATGCCCAAATTGCCAGGCACATACAAAAAATACGCAGCCGACCCCAGGCAGGCCATGTTGATCCAATACAAAACCCGGTGCGCATGCAAGCGGCGCTGCGCTGGCCACGCATGCAGTACTTGGCGCGACTCCACCCAAAAGAACACCGCGCCCGACACCCATACCAGCCCTATCCAGGTCAGCGGCATCCACAAGGGCAGATAGGCCATGAAGTAGCTGGCCATCAAGGCCTCGCCAGTTTTGAGCACTACCAGGATACCCAGCGTGGTGGCCAAGTCTTGGGGCTCAAATGCTGGCGCGTCGGCTACGGGGCGGGCAGGCGGCGGGGGCTGCGCGGGCGGGCGAGCCTGCACGCCATGGGGGTCAAAAGATGTGGGGTTCATCGACTCGGAGTTTATATCTTCGCGTCCACACTCCAGGCCATGCCCTAGACCACGCGCTTGGCCAAGCGCCCAAGGCTGTCTAGCAAGGCCTGTGGTTTCACGGGCTTGATCAGCAGCATCATGCCATGGCGCACAGCAGCATCGCGCACCTCCACACTGGTCTCACCGGTCATCAGCAGCGTGCCAACACGCATCTGCGTCAAGCCCACGGCCAGCTCCAGCCCGGTGGTGCTGCCAGGCAGGCGCACGTCGCAGGCGGCCAGGCAAGCGCGGTGGGCCAGTGGCAAAGCCGCCAGGGCGTTGGTGGCGTGCAGCACGGGTATGTCCAGGTCATTCATCAGCTGGACAATCGCCTGCGCCACCAGCATGTCGTCTTCCACCAAGAGCAGCGCTTTGCCGGTGCTGCGCAGCACAGAGCGCAAGCTGTCGGGCACTGTCAGCGGCTCTAGCGGCATGAGCACTTGCGGCTGGCTCAGCATAAATTTTCCGCTGCTGCTGTAGTCCTCTGCTCGCGGCCACACTTTGGGCAGCAGCACCGACATACAGGTGCCTCGGCCAGGGGCCGAGCGCACACTGAGCTTGCCGTCCATCATCTCTACAAAGCGCTTGGCTATTGCCAAGCCCAGGCCCATGCCCAGGGCGCGGTCACGCTCCGGGTTATTGAGCTGCACAAACTCTTCAAACACCCTGGCCTGCTCGGCGGCTGCAATGCCAGGCCCCGCATCGCGCACCTGCACACCCCAGTGCGCCCCCACGGGCCGCGCCGCCACCACAATGCGCGCGTCTTCGGGCGAGAACTTGATGGCGTTGTCCATCAAATTGGACAGCACCCGTTTGAGCATCAACAGGTCGGCCAGCACATAGCGCTCGGGCGGCACCATGGCCACCATGCGGATGCCCTTTTTCTCGGCTGCGGCGCTGTGCTGCACCACCAGGCCGCGCACCAGGGGCGCAAGGTCTACGACAGCCAGCTCTACCTGCAGGTTGCCTGCATCCATGCGGGTAAGGTCGAGCACTTGGGACAATAAATCGTCCAGCGCCTGCCACGAGTGGTAAATGCCCTCTACCGCCTGCTTGTCCCGCCCCTCTTTGTGGCTTTGCAGCAAAGGCGCCAGGTACAGACCAATCGCATGCACGGGCTGGCGCAGGTCGTGGCTGACGGCGGCAAAAAACCGGGCTTTGGCCAAGCCTACGGTAGCTACTGCGTCTACCGCGTCTTCGGCGCTGCGGCGCAGCTGGGCCTGCTCTACCAAGGCAGCCTCCTGCTTTTTGCCCAGCATGGCCAGCGCCAATACCACCATAAAGCCACCCACGCCCATCAGCACCTGAATCCACTGGCCCTCTGTCAGCAAGCGCACAGAGCTGGGCAGCACCACCAGCGCTGCGCCCACAGAGCCGCGCATATTGTCACCAGCAAAACGCATCACAGTGAGTGCACCAATCGTCACCACGCACACCGCCATTACGCCCTGCATGGCCAAGTTGTCGGGCACATACAAGAAGTAGGCAGCCGAGCCCATCGCCAAAAAACTGGCATAAAAAGCCACCAACTCCGTAAGGGCCAAGCGCTGCTCGGAGGCACGCGATGACCGAGAAAATTTGAGCGCCCATGCATAGATGCGCTCAAAGCTCCAGACCAAGCCCAGCCAGGCCAGCGGCATCCACAAGGGCAGAGCCACCACAAAAAAGCATGCAATCAGAATTTGGCCGGCCTTGAACACCCACCACACGGCCCAGTTGGTGGCCAAGTCTTGTGAGTTGTACTGCGCGTCAGCGTACACGCCTGCGCCGCGCTTGGCGGCTGGCAGCGCTACAGAGTCACGCTCTCGGTGCTCACTCATCAAACCTCGCGGCTTGCGTGCGGTTGTTGACCTTAAGGGACTTGAAGATCTCGCTCATATAGTTCTTTACTGTCCCCTCAGACAGGCCCAGCTCATGGGCTATCACCTTGTTGCTTTTGCCCTCCCGCAGCAGCGCGCGCACTGCCGCCAAACGCGGGGCCAGCAGGTCGGGGCTGCGCGCTGCCTCGGGGGCTGCGTCACTCACTTCGCCTATTTTGTCGCGCGCCAAGGCGGCTTTGAGCGCGGTGTGCATGCACGCAGCGCTGCCGTTTTTGGGCACAAAGGCATACACCGTGGGCAGTGTCAAAGCCTTGCGCACCACATCGGGCGAGGAGTAGGCCGAGACGATCACCAGTGGCAACTGCGGATGCGCCTTGGCAATGGCCTGCAGCCCATCGCCCTGCTCTGAGCCCGGCATGTGCAGGTCTACCACTGCCGCCGCCAACTGGGGGTGGGCCAGCAGCTGCGCACGCAGGCTGGCGTAGTCTTTAGCCTCTACAAAAGACAGCCCAGGGTCCAGCTGGCCAATCAGCAGCTTGAGCCCTTCACGTACCAACTGGTGGTCATCAGCAATTAGAATTTTCACGGTCTTGCCATTTGGGTTGACGGGCAGGCTTAAACTGCCCGCCGCGTACATATGCACATACGCTATCGTAGACGCAGTGTTCGCCGCGCACCAGTTGTCTTTAGTCATGTACCTTTCGGTGAGCAACCACGCTAGCGCGGGAAAAAAGCGCGGCTTTATGTCGTATTACTTGCTATTATTATAATAGCTATTCCCGCATTATCCTATTGGATTTTAGGCCAATTTGCATCACAAAATCGGCGCGAAATGGCTAACTTTTAGAGTGCCATGGGCGTTGGAGAACTAAAACAAAGCTACTGCGCAGCCCAAAAGTACATATTGCCTTTGTGCCCATTGCCGGCCACTGGCGTCTGCTCAGCGACCATTTGAACACCATCGAACAGATCCCAGTGGCAGCCCGAGTAGGGCTCGTAGAGCCATTTGATCTTCGAGAGGCGTTTGTCACCCTCGGTTTGGTAGCAGTTGTCCAGGTACATCACGCCTTTGCGGTTGACCATTTGCTGCCACACCTGGTCGGCGCGGCCCTGCACGTCGGGTTGTCCAAAACAGCGCTTGACTGCGGGCACAAGCTCGGAGGCGCGGATGAAAAAGTAGCTGCTGTAGGGCGCGCTTGCACAGCCGCCCAGCGCGGCGTTGGCGGGCGAAGGACCCAACCTTACTTTGCCCAGCCTGCTGAGCCGGTTATTGAACTCCGGGTCGGCTAACGTGGTGATCGTGGCATCACCCTCAGACGGCGCAATCTGCAGCGTGTAGGCCATGCAAATCGTGCAGCGGTTGACACCCTCGCCGACCGCTTGCTTGGCCCAAGGGCGAACCATGGCAAAGCGCTCGGCCAGGGCCTCGTAGCGAAAAGGTAAAGACATGGGGCACTCCTGTTAAATCGTTGCCAAATTTATAAGACGTATTGGCCCGAAGGCCAATAGAATATTGCGGGAGCAGCTTCTAAATTTATAGCATTTTTTGGCTTGAAAACCACTCCAGAGGCATACCCGCAGCGCATCTCTATCGCATTGAATCAATGACTGCTTAGCCATTAATTCAGTTCGCGCTAGAGTATGGCGGGCTGTGGGTAGTTTGCAGGTTTACTTCCAGAACACTGCGCCAGCGTTGACTTGGACGGGTGTATTGCGCTGGGTGGCGGTGCCATCGCCCAGAGCGGCATTGGCGTTGTAGCCCCAGCAGAAGGTCTCGCCGGTGTTCTTCAGTGCGCAGCTGTTCCATGAACTAGAAGAACCGATGGCCACGATGTTGGTCAGGCCGCTGACACTAACTGGTACGTTACTTGAGCGCGCAAGACCGTTACCCAGACTACCAAAAACTCCCCTGCCCCAGCAAGCAACCGTACCGGCCTCTTTGAGTGCGCAGGCATGCTCGCGGCCCAAAGAAATAGCAATGGCATCATCGAGTCCGGTCACCGCTACAGGTGTGTTGCTGTTGAGGCTGGTGCCGTTGCCTAAATTGTCGTAAAAGTTGCTACCCCAGCACGACACCGTACCGGCGTAGGCGAGTGCGCAGCTAAAGTTACCATTTGCAGCTACTGCCGCCACATTGGTAAGCCCTGGCACAGCCACTGGGGTGGTGCGTGGCGTCACGGTGGTGCCATCGCCCACCTGGCCGCGGTCATTTCGACCCCAGCAAGCTACTGTGCCATTGGTTTTAACTACGCAGGAGTGGCCTTCTTTCCCCATGCCCAGTGAAGCCACATCGGTCAGGCCGGGGATGAGCGTGGGCGATGGTACTGAGGTACCTGCAATGGGCAATTGGTTGGAGTAGGTGCTGTTGTTGCCCCAGCACTTGACGGTTTTATCGGCCAGTATGGCGCAATAAGCTTGGTAGGCTGCACCAATGGCAGTAACCCCGGTGAGGCCGGGTACCGTCCCCGCTGGAATTCGGCCCAAGTTGTTGCTGCCCGTGCCCCCTTGATGGCCCGCATTGCTGCCCCAGCAAGTGACGGTGCCGGCAGTGTTGAGGGCGCAATTGGATTCAGACTCTGCGGCAATACTGATGCTGCCTGTCAGCGCGTTCAAGTCAGATACCCCGCTGTTGGTAGTGCCCCAGCACTTGACGTTACCGTCAGCCAAGATGCCGCAGCTGTGGTTGTGGCCCAAGGCCAAGGGGCTGCCTATGGCGGCTACCTCAAAGCTGGCGCTCAGCGGCGTATTGGGCGTTCTGTCGGTAGCGGCAGTGGTGACGTTCACGGTGTAGTTGCCCGGTGTGTACCAGGCTTTGATCGCCACTTCACCGGTGCTGTTGGCTGTACCGTCACCCCAAGTCCAGTCGGGGTTGCTCAGGCTCAAGGCGTTGCTTTGCACACCGTAGCCGTAGCGGGTGTTGCCCACCACTTTGGTAGCGCCGGGGGAGGCGGTCACGTCAATCGTGGGCACAGCTGGTGGTGTGGTTAGTGTTGGTGTTGGTGTTGGTGTTGGCGTAGGCGTAGGCGTAGGCGTAGGCGTAGGCGTAGGCGTAGGCGTAGGCGTAGGCGTAGGCGTAGGCGTAGGCGTAGGCGTAGGCGTAGGCGTAGGCGTAGGCGTAGGCGTTGGCGTTGGCGTTGGCGTTGGCGTTGGCGTTGGCGTTGGCGTTGGCGTTGGCGTTGGCGTTGGCGTTGGCGTTACTGCTGCTGGCGTGGTGGCGCTGGGCGCTGGCGCGGCATCGCCGCCGCCGCCGCACGCGGTAAGCATGGCTACAGTGCCCACCAGCAGCGCAACGGCTTTAAGTGGACGGAAGGTGTGGTGTTTCATACGGACTCCTTGGATAAAAAAAGTAAATGCCCAAACACCCGCTTGGGCTGTTATGGTGAGTCCATCGTAGTTTTTATGGCGGATTTTCAACAGATGCTTTTAGGCATCTATCATTGGGTATAGATGCCCCTGCGCACTGGCCTGTATGAACCGGCAGAATCAGCCCCCCCCCTACCCCTGCTTGCCAGTTGGTACGCGCTACATATACAGTAGCTGCTACCGCATCCTTCTAAAGGGCTGCAGCCCGATATGTATCTTAAAAATGCCTGTCAACAGCCTTTTTCAGGGCTTTTTCTTGTAGCGCAGGCTATCCGCACCATTTTGAAACCACTTAAAGTATGCGTATTTAACAAATTCGCATACTTTAAGGAGTTTGCGGCAACTTCGGGCAGCTTGCAAAATCATTAAAAACCTGAAATCCTGCCTTTTTTGAAGCTTTTTAAGGCACTAATCAACCTGCAGCCCTTTAGAAGGATGCGGGAGCAGCTCCTGTATATATAGCATGCATCAACTGGCTTGCAGGCTGCGTGGGGGGGAGCGGTGTGGGTCTGCGGGACATGCCATGGGCAGGAAACTGGCTTTACGGGGCTGCGCTTGGCTTGGGATCAGCCTGGTTTGGCGCTCCAGGCTTGGGGCTCCGAGTGCGGTGGGCTCGGCCAAGGCCTCATGAGCATCGGCGCAGGGGTGCGGTGGCTGGTGGCGTGACTACCATGGGCGCTGTCAGTGGCAGCCTGAGCCATCGTGCAGCACGCAGGCCTGTGTAGGCGCAAAGCACAGCCACAGGCCACGCGCTGCGGCCAGAGAGCCACACTGGGCATCGAGCGTGTCAAACAGCTTACGGCTGTTTGGCAGGTTGACGGCAATTTTGGTGACGGTGCGCTTTAAAGCATCCAGCCGTGCGACATAACGATAGCCTCCGAGCGACTGCTGGCACCCATCACGTTGTACAACGCATGCAAATGGGTTTTGACAGTGCCCAGGCCAATGCCCATGTGCGTGGCGATGACTTTGCTGGGCTTGCCTTGGTGCAATAGCTTCAAAATGTCGCGTTGGCGTCCGGTCAGCATCGCGCTGCCAATGGTCTCTGGGTTTGCCGCAAAAACGCTCTTGGCAAGCAGAGCCATGGGGCGCAACACTGCGTCAACCCCATCGCGTGCAGGAGTGCGGGGTTGCTCTAGCGCCTGGCGCAAGCAGTTTAAAAACTCTTTCGACCCAGCGTCTTTGCTGACCACCGCAAAGATGCCCGTAGCGCTCAGCCGCTCTAACAGGCTGGGGTCGTCCAGGGCGGTGCAAACCAGCACGGGGCTAGAAGCAGTCCGGCGGGTGATCTCGGTCACGCTGTCGGTCCCGCGCATGCCGGGCATGCACAGATCCAGTACCACTGCGTCATACGCGGAGGCACGGGCACCCAGTGCGCCAATCACACCGGCATAGTCGTTGGCAAAATGGCACACCGAGCCTGGCCATTCGGTCTGCACCATCAGGGCCATGCCCTCGCGCATCATGGCGTGGTTGTCGGCCACCAAAATATGTCTCAAAGCCACAGCGTTCTCCCCCTTGATTCTCTTAATCTCACTGTCGTTCGAAATATCGACCAAGAGTTTTTATGAGTACTTGCAAATTACTATTTGTATCTGATGTTAGGCAAGGTATGCCTACTCAACAAGGTGAATTTAGTCACTTTCAGACCAGCAAATACACCACAATGTCAGAGCGCTTGCGGTATTTGCAACCTACCCAAGGCATCCAAGAGAGCTTGTGGATTGACAGGTTTGATGAGCAACAGCAAGCCGTTATTTCTGGCAGCTTCTTTGGTGTCGTTGCCGGTTTCCCCGGTCATCAGCAAAGAGGGTATCTGTATATGCTGCAAGCGTATCGCCAAGTCCAGGCCCGACACTATCCCTGGCAGCCGCACATCGCAAGCGGCCACACAGGTTTGCGGCGCTAGCTTCATGGC
>JANMTF010000437.1:0-8109 GCA_031390175.1 Polaromonas sp. | reverse complement strand
ACCTAGCGAGCCGCCTACGCCCACCACGTTTTCCACGATGACGGGTTGGCCCAGCGTGTCTTGCATGCCTTTGGCCATCGCGCGGCCCAGCACATCAGAGCCACCGCCGGGTGGGAAGGCGACGATCATCGTCACGGGTTTGCTGGGGAAGCTTTGGGCTAGGGCGAAAGGCGCTAGTGCCAGCAGGCCCGTGGCCAGCAAGATTTTTGTCCAAGATTTCATAGTGTGCACCTTATTGCTTGAATGTTGATTGTCCAGAAGGACTGGTCGAATGAGAACGCGTCGCAGCTGACCGGGCTGCGGGCGTTGTGGAAACCGATGCGGTGCTGTTTACCCCGCAAAACGCAAAGTCAACCTCGGGCGCCAGCCCGCTGACGATGCGCGCAATACTCTTGCCCGAGCCGCAGGCGTGCGTCCAGCCCAGCGTGCCGTGGCCGGTATTAAAAAACAGATTGGGCAGCTTACTTTTGCCGATGATGGGCACATTGCTGGGCGTGGCGGGGCGCAGGCCCGTCCAGTAGCTGGCCTGCGTCGCATCGCCTGCACCTGGGAAGAGCTGCTCCACGCGGCGCACAATGGCCTCGCAGCGCACGCGGTTCAGGTCGCGGTCGTAGCCGTTGAATTCTGCGGTGCCCGCAATGCGCAGGCGGTCGCTGCTGGGGCCTGTCAGGCGAGAGAACACCAGCTTGTATTCATCGTCCGTCAGGCTTACCTGGTGGGCCATGCTGGCGTCTTTGACGGGCATGGTGACAGAGTAGCCCTTGGCCGGATAGATGGGCAAGTTAATACCCAGCGGTGCGGTGTAAATAGGGCTTAAGCTGCCCATGGCCAGCACATAGCTGTCGGCGCGAAGGCGCTGAAAACGCCCCTCGCTGTCGGTAGCCTCCACATGGTCAATCTGGCCACCCACGCCCGCACCCGTAGCGCGCAGGGAAGTGATGGTGTGACTCATGAGGAAGTTAACGCCAGCGGCTTTGCACAAGTTGACCAGCTCCCTCGCAAAACGGTTGGCATCGCCCGATTCGTCCTCGGCGGTATACGTAGCACCCGCAAGTTGGGTGCGCATATGGGCCAGGGCCGGCTCCAGCTTGATGGCCTCATCAGCACTGATGACCTGGCGATCACACCCCAGCTCGCGCATCTGCTGCGCGGGGCCGTGCGCACCATCGAACTCTTTTTGCGAGGTGTAGAAATGCAAAATGCCCTGGGTGCGCTGGTCGTATTGCAGACCGGTGTCCGTGCGTAGCGCTTGCAGCATGTCGCGGCTGTAGGTGCCCAGGCGCACGATCTGTTCGATGTTGTGGCGCGTGCGCGCTGGCGTGCATTCACGTAAAAACTGCAAGCCCCACAGCCACTGGCGCATATCAGCGCGGATGCGAAACAAGAGCGGCGCGTCTTCTTTGCCCAGCCATTGCAGCACCTTGAGCGGCGCGCTGGGGTTGGCCCAAGGCTCGGCATGGCTGACCGAGATTTGCCCACCGTTGGCAAAGCTGGTTTCTGCCGCCGGATGGGCCTGGCGGTCCACCACCGTCACGTCGTGGCCGAGTTGGGAGAGGTAGTAGGCGGAGCTGACACCGAGCAGACCGCTACCGAGGACAAGTACTTTCAATTGAGAGCCTTTTGATAAAAAAGCGGCATAAACAAGCGTGTGCAGCTACCAAAATAATAGCTATATGCTGCTTGCCATGCACTGCCGCTCCCTCTGTCCTTGGTACCTGAGAGTTTCGCCAAGCGGCCACAACGGCACCCTTGGGTTGCTCCTTCGGTGCGCTGCGCCTTGACTTGCAGGGTGCAGCGGCTCTCCAGACGGCTTTCAACAAAAAGATACAGTGTGGGTAACCTGAGCGTTCATGGGAGTTTGCGCCTTCGGTGGATGCGGCAAGTACTATATTGCTGCATCACTCTCCTGCATAGTTGTATTATATTGCATATATTGGGAGCACAGCAAGGGGGTTGCGGCTCATTTTTTGACTGGTTTGATCGGTGTTTACCCGCGTTTTGGCGTTCGTTTTCATTGCGAGCGGGTTGGCTAGCGGGCAGTGAAGAGCTTAGGCTGCAAAATCTTCCGCAAACACACGACCTTGTTGTGTAGCATTCCCCAGTCCCCAACGCGCCTTGCTACTGATTTTCATCCCAAGCCCGTTCACCACCCGCCTAACTGGCCGCACGGTTCGCTGCCGAGAGATACTGTTCGTTTGACCTTATTGTTTAGTTGCCAAATGAGGCTGTAACCCAATGAAATATCGCGCAAGCAGCTACTGAATATATAGCAAATACACAACCTTTATTTTCATCGTCGGCGCATGAAGGAAATTAGCGGGCTAGCCGAACGGAGCTCATCCCGTTTTCTTGCGCACCCAATGCAATAGCCAATTTAGTCCAATGGGCTCGGGCTGCCAGTAGCGGCACAATGTGCGCCATAATTTGTCCCAAGTATCGGATCTATGATTTCATCCCCTTTACCCACAATCACGCCGCGTGGTTCAGTCCAACAAGGTTTATCTGTCGCAGGAGAAGTACTTGGTTTATTTCGGATTGATCGTGCGACAAATAAACGCCATTCGTTAGACTGCAACAATGATTCTTGACGTGCGTCAGGCCGGTGGCCGCACCATTTACTTCCCGTTCTTGGACAACAAGCACGGTGGTGTGAAATCTATCCGCCAGGAGGCAGCCTGGATCGTGTTTTATTCCCTGATGGCAGATAGAGTGCTGCTTCCACCCTCTGCAGCTTTTGATGGCCAGTATGCGACTCAAAATCTGCGTGACCTTACTGCATTGCCGCTTGTCAACGCGCTTGCCGCGCAGGGTGCAATCGTGTCCTCCTCATCCAAACCAAATGTTCGTGACTTTCGAGATCTCTTTGAAGCGTACTCTGGCAGGCCAATGGTAGCAGCAGGGATTGCAAATCAAGCACCGATTTTTTATTCGCGAGACGAAATGTTTCAGCGATTGGTGTATTCGGAGTATCTTGAGCGGCAGTTTCCAAATCGGTTTGCGCTAAATTCAGACACCTTGGACAGCCTGACACAGATCCTTTCGGTGCGTCCCCGGCATGCTGACTTTAAAGTCATGGCCGCAGCAATTCCCGGAATCCTACCTAAATTGCCTGAACTTCTCGCTGAAGCAACAATTGCCTACTTCTGGGCAGGCGCTTTAGGGGGCAATGCTATTACACCTCCAGTGCGCGGTGAAATGCCCCATCAGCACTTTGAGTTCTTCTATTCGAAGCCGGCACTTCTACCATTTGCACGTGAACTTGAGACGCGATTGCACTCACCTTTACTGGAACTTGATCTTCACCAGTTGCTCAGGTTGCGTTCAAATCTTCGCGTATTTAGTGAGCAATATCATCAGTTGTCTGTCAAACACAGATCGGTATTCGAAAACCTCCTTGCAAGCAGACAACTCACGGTTCCTACTTATCGCCTGAGGGCTCCCATAGTTGCTCTTCAGGCAGCAGTTGCGACTGCGATATCCACTGCGTTAAGTCCAATCTTCGGAGTCATGGCAGCTGGTATTGCTATCGGTTCTAAGTTCGTGTGGGAAAGTTTCTCCAAGTCAACCAAGCTAGCCGATAAAATGGTTGACAGCGCGCGACAGCAGGTCGTTCGGGTCGGACTTCTGAAACCCCATGAGAAAGATCTACTTGAATCAATTGAATCTTTTCGCAAGGCCATTGATGCAATTGCGCACTAAGCCATCAGTCGACCTGCCACGTCGTTGCGCGCAGGTTATCTCAAAAGTTACGTGACAAAAAATACATGATCGATCTGCTCAGTAATCCGAATCCCCATTGGGTTTACCCCACAGTTATCGGCGCCATCATTGGTGCGCTACTTCCATACATTTCTTTCCTTGCTCGTTTCGCTATAAATCACTTCAGGCATCATTTTCTCCTTGGAGACTGGCATTCCTATTTCTATTCCATTGAAAAGGGGAAAGTTGTGTTCAAGGACGACTCATGGTCGGTTAGGCGTGGGGTCAGAAGTCAATACGTAATTTCAACGTCCTCAAGCAGCGGTGTATTCCATAACTACAAGGGAACTTTTTCAGAACTTGCGGGCGTGCTGTATGTGTCTCTCATTGGCGCTCAGCATGGAACACGTGTGGAGCTCGTGTTCCCATTTGTTTCGCCACCATCAGAACGTCGTTTGATTGGGCTCGGCTTAACGCTTGACTATGACTCAAAAGCCGTAGCGTGCTGCTGTGTGATTTCCGCGTCGCCGTTAACAGAAAAACAAATATATGAATTAGTTGCTCCAAAACTGAGGGGAGACAAGACTGTTTTGGGTATTGATAACTAACCCTCATTAAAAAACCTCATGCAATTTCTTGCAGCAACTACTGAAAGTTCGTCCGCAGCCCCGTGACCATACCCGCTGCCCCGGCGCTTGGGGTGAGTGGCGTAGCGGCATCAAGGGGGAGTTGGCGGCGATAGGCCGCCACGGAGGACAGCCGCGTAGCCAATCACCCCAAGTGCCGGGGCATCAAACCATCTGAGCGCACACGCCTTCGGAACGTACAAAACCATTTGGAGATACTGAAATGCGAAATATATTGCAACAATGCAAAAATTTGTTTGACAAGTAGAAGTTTTATGCATTATTATGCGTGTTATCGCAGAATCTATTGTGCAATCCAGTGCACCATTTCAATGATTAGGAAGACAAACCCATGAGCACCCCAAGCCGCGTTGAATACCAAACCAACCCGTCCCAGTACAAGCACTGGAAGCTGAGCTACGACGGCGTAGTGGCCACACTCAAGGCCGACTTTGACGAAAACGCGGGCCTGCGCCCCGGCTACAAACTCAAGCTCAACAGCTACGACCTGGGTGTGGACATTGAACTCAACGATGCCATCAACCGCATTCGCTTTGAGCACCCCGAGGTGCGTACCGTGGTGCTGACCAGCGCCAAAGAAAAAGTGTTTTGCTCGGGTGCCAACATCTTTATGCTGGGTGTTTCCAGCCACGCCTGGAAGGTGAACTTTTGCAAATTTACGAATGAGACGCGCAATGGCCTGGAAGATTCGTCCAAGCACAGCGGCCTCAAATTTTTGGCCGCAGTCAACGGTGCTTGCGCAGGTGGCGGCTACGAGGTGGCGCTGGCTTGCGATGAAATCATTTTGGTCGATGACCGCGCGTCGGCAGTCAGCCTGCCCGAAGTGCCGCTCTTGGGCGTGCTGCCCGGCACGGGAGGCCTCACCCGCGTGACCGACAAGCGCCATGTGCGCCACGACCTGGCCGATATCTTTTGCACCAGTGTGGAAGGCGTGCGCGGCCAAAAAGCCAAAGACTGGCGCTTGGTGGACGACATTGCCAAGCCCCAGGTGTTTGCCCAAAAAGTGCAAGAGCGCGCGCTGCAACTTGCCGCCCAGAGCGACCGCCCTGCTAGCGGCAAAGGCGTAGCGCTCACCCCCATTCCTTGCACTGTGGAGGCCGACGCGCTACGCTACCCCTTCGTCACCGTCGAGATCGACCGCGCCAAACGTACCGCCACCTACACCGTCAAAGGCCCACAGGGCGCGCAGCCTAGCGACATCGCAGGTATTGAGGCTGCGGGTAGCAATTGGTATCCCCTGGCCTTGGCCCGCCAGCTGGAAGACGCAATTTTGTCCATGCGCACGAACGAGCTGGACGTTGGCACCTGGTTGATCAAAACCCAAGGCGATGCCGCCGCCGTGCTGGCCATGGACGCAACGCTTTTGGCAAACCAAACTCACTGGCTGGTACGCGAAACCATTGGCCTGCTGCGCCGCACGTTCAGCCGTCTGGATGTATCGTCTCGCAGCCTGTTTGCGTTTGTAGAGCAGGGCTCCTGCTTTGCGGGTACCTTCTTGGAACTGGCCCTGGCTTGCGACCGCATTTACCACCTGGCCTTGCCCGATGACTCAGCGGCTGCGCCCAAAGTGACGGTGGGCGAGGTGAACTTTAGCCTGTACCCGATGGTCACCGAGCAAACCCGTTTGCAGCGCCGCTTCTACAACGAAGCACCCGCGCTTGCTGCCGTGCGTGCAGAGCTGGGCAAAGCGTTGGATGCCGATGCTGCTTTTGCGCTCGGCCTGGCAACGTCGAACCCCGACGACATCGACTGGGCCGATGAGGTGCGCATTGCCATTGAAGAGCGTGTGGCCATGTCGCCTGATGCGCTCACTGGCATGGAAGCTAACTTACGATTCAATGGCCCCGAGAACATGTTTACCCGCGTGTTTGGCCGCTTGACTGCCTGGCAAAACTGGATATTCCAGCGGCCCAACGCGGTAGGTGAAAAAGGCGCACTCAAGGTCTACGGCAAGGGCGAGAAAACCGCCTTCGATTGGAACCGCTTTTGATTTGACTTGCTCCCTCTCCCTCCGGGAGTGGGCTGGGGTGAGGGTCTCCTATCTGACGGCCCTCACCCTAACCCTCTCCCAGGGGGAGAGGGGATAAAAACCTGAAACTGTTTCACCCCATCATTTAGGAGATCACTATGTCTAGCATCAACTACAGCGAAAAAATTCCGAACAACGTCAACTTGGGCGACGACCGAACCCTGCAGCGCGCCCTAGAGCAATGGCAGCCTAACTTTATCAACTGGTGGGACGACATTGGCCCCGAGGGCTCGACCGACCACGAGGTGTATCTGCGCACCGCCGTCAGCGTAGACCCGCAAGGCTGGGCGCAGTTTGGCCATGTGAAGATGCGCGACTACCGCTGGGGCGTTTTCTTGAACCCTGGCGAGACAGACCGCAAAATCCATTTTGGCGACCACAAAGGCGAAAAAGTTTGGCAAGACGTGCCTGGCGAATACCGCGCTAACTTGCGCCGCATTATCGTTACCCAGGGCGACACCGAGCCTGCGTCGGTAGAGCAGCAGCGCCACCTGGGCCTGACCGCGCCCAGCATGTACGACCTGCGCAACCTCTACCAGATCAACGTGGAAGAAGGCCGCCACCTGTGGGCCATGGTCTACCTGCTGCACAAACATTTTGGCCGCGATGGCCGTGAAGAAGCCGACGCACTGCTAGTGCGCCGCAGTGGCGACGAGAACAACCCGCGCATTCTGGGGGCGTTCAACGAAGCCACGCCTGACTGGCTGAGCTACTTCATGTTCACCTATTTCACCGACCGTGATGGCAAGTTTCAGTTGGCCGCGCTGGCTGAGAGCGCCTTTGACCCGCTAGCCCGCACCACCAAATTCATGCTCACCGAAGAGGCGCACCACATGTTTGTGGGCGAGAGCGGCATCTCCCGCGTGATCCAGCGCACCGCGCAGGTGATGAATGAGCTGAAAACCGACGACGTGGGCAAGCTGCGCGCCGCAGGCGTGATCGATCTGCCCACGGTGCAGCGCTATATCAACTTCCACTACAGCGTCACCATCGACCTGTTTGGCGCGGACGAGTCCAGCAACGCCGCTACTTTCTACAACACGGGTCTGAAGGGCCGCTACGAAGAAGGCAAGCGCGATGATGACCATTCGCTCAAAGGCCAAACCTACAAGGTGCTGGAGGCACGCAATGGCGAGCTGACAGAGAAGGAAGTGCCGATGCTCAACGCCTTGAACGAGGTGCTGCGCGACGACTACATCAAAGACTCAGTGGCCGGTGTGGAGCGCTGGAACAAGGTGCTGGCCAAAGCGGGTGTAGCCACCCAACTGCGTGTGCCGCATAAGGCCTTCCACCGCAACATCGGCGCGCTGTCGGGCGTGAAGGTTTCGCCCGAAGGCCGTATTTTGTCGGACGCGGAATGGCTTGCCAATGAAGGCAAGTGGCTACCTACGCGCGAAGACCGTGCTTACGTGGCCAGCTTGATGGGCCGCGTGGTGGAAGTGGGCAAGTACGCTAACTGGATAGCGCCACCTGCTATTGGCATTAACCGCCAGTTGCCGGACTTTGAGTACATTCGCTTCAATTAAACGATGTGCCGCGCGGCTGTTACGCCGAGGAGTCTTGCAAGTCTTGTACGGGATCAGGCCGGCGGTGCGCTCAGCTCCGCGGCTGTCCCCCGATGGGACTGGGCAAGTCTTGTACGGGAACAGGCCGGCGGTGCGCTCCGCTCCGCGGCTGTCCCCCGGTTCGGCCTAGGGCCGCTGCCTCCTCCTTTATGCCGCTGCGCTGAGCGCA